>CAZTHK010000004.1:0-101 GCA_964613215.1 uncultured bacterium
TGCCTGATGAGAAAATGGTCACAGAGAGTTTCAACTAAAAATGGGATTGACTCTCCTTATTCCCCAGCTCACGGCAGATGCGCTCCTGCTCTTTATAAAGC
>CAZTHK010000004.1:201-168989 GCA_964613215.1 uncultured bacterium
TTCATCGCTTGGTCTAGTTCACCTCTGGAATAGTGAATATTTGCCTGATTGCCGAGGGATCTACCCAACCCATCCTTATTCCCCAGCTCACGGCAGATGCGCTCCTCCTCTTTATAAAGCTTCATCGCTTGGTCTAGTTCACCTCTGGAATAGTGAATATTTGCCTGATTGCCGATTGCAGCAGAATAACCATCCATATCACCTGTATCACTATAATATTCAACAAGATAGCCCCTAAGCTTTAATGCCTCTTCGGGGTGCCCTGTATCATTTAGCAGAAAAGCTATATACCATACAATATCATGATAATCTTTAGGATCTTTTAGAACATGACCGTATGCATCCACCATTCTTAACTTTGACTCTGACTCTATTTTTACCCAGTATCCCTTTACCTCATACTGGTCAGCTTTCCAGGCGGCAGCAAAAAAATCAGGCTCTGTCAACAGTTCAACCAGCCTCTTCCACTCCCCGGCCTCTGCCAGCTGCCAGGGCAGCTCATCTATTTTTCTCCTCCCCAACTCCTGCTCACTGAAATAGCCGGCAATTTTGAGATGATCCCCTCTCTGCTGCTCCTTTTCCGGCAGATACCTGCTCTCTACTGCATCCCGAAGATACTCATGGGCAAAGCCTATCAGCCCCGACCTGCTAACCAGCGACTTACCCGCCGCTATATACAACGGCGACCAGTACGCCTGGGGCAGCGTCTCATCTCCCTCTCCCAGCATATCCAACAGCTCCCTCTCAGACAGACCCCGTCGGGCTGACCACAGAAGCCTCATCACATCCCCCACCAATCCCTCCCTCTCCCTCTCATAATCCCCCTCATACCTCTCCAGTATCATCTCATACAGCCTGCTTACCCCATCTGCTCCCAGATACTTATCTATCCTCTCCTCTAAAAGCTCATGCGAGCCAAACAGCCTCAGCTCCTCCAGAAGAGTCTGCAGAAACAGAGGATTAGAACACTGAGGAGCTTCCGATATGCGTTTCACTCTCTTCTCACCTAGATGCTTTCCGTACAGTTTTTTGAGATATATCTCTATCAGCTCTCTCCGCTCTCGGTCCTCAAGTGGCTGGATGGTAAACCTCGTCAAGTCACGCTTCTTTAGCTCATCCAGTGAAACCCCCTCCAAAGTGGAGAGTATCATCCTGATATTGCCCGGTATCACAGGAGGCAACCATACCAGCTCTCTGGCCCCCTCTCTGTCCTCCAGCTGGTTGAGCGCATCCAGAACTATCACCGCTCTTCCCCTCACAGAGGCCATACTCAGCCAGTTGGCAAAGGAAGACCTTATCTCAGCCGGATCATCAGGAACATCCCCCTCCATATCAAACCGCACCTTTAACTCCTCCATCACCCTTCTCAGCATTGCCGCCCAGTCGGTACTGTACGGTGTTGCCCCTATAAAATGCATTATCACCAGATCATCGGGCCTTATGCTCCGGAGTCTTGATACCCAGTTGGCCAGAAGCGCCGATTTGCCGGAGCCAGACTCTCCCAGTATCACCAGCCCCGGCCCATCTTCACCCCCCTCCGCATACCTGTCCAGCCGGTCGAAGTACTCCTGCCTGCCTATGTATACATCTCTTCTGCTAAGGGCAAACGCCTCATGATCCATACGGTCACGCTCAAGGCGGCCGGGTGTTTCTTCTTCGGGGAATTTCTCTTCTATCACCTCAAGCAGGTCTCTAAGAACAAACTCGCCGAATTCCTCGGGGCTGTCATAATCTTCTCTTACCGGCAGACCACTCTCTATTATTCTGGTTTTGAGGGAATCAAGTTTCTTCCTTCTGTACTCAACCCTGTGCTCCGCCTCCTCCCTGCCGTATTTATCTATCTCTTCAGATGTTGGCTGCTCGGTAAAATCAATCCTTTTTCCAGGGGTAAGACTTTCCAGGTAACCGGGATCACGGAAGTAGAAAAAAGCATGATCTGCCATGGCGGGATCCCTTAATACCCCGTGTATTATCTCAAGCTCTGTTACTGAGCTTTTCAGGTGCTCGGCAAGCCAGGGCTGTTCTTCTCTTAGTTGTTCTGGTATCTCATCAGGTACCCAGCCGTACCTCTCTCCCAGGATGCCAATGAAATACGGCCGGCATTTTCTTATCTCCTCCAGGCAGATGGGCAGAACTCTACCCTCTGCCTTCTGCTCGCTGGTAATACCCCAGCGCAGATCCACCTCACCCCAGGTAACTCCCCTCTCCTCGCAGAGCTTTCGTAGCCGGGGGAAGATATACTTGGCCAGCTCCTCCCGCTCAGCCCGCATATCTCGGAAAGTGGAGGAGACAAATACCCTTATCTCGCGGTTGCCTGTTGTATATTTATTCTGTTTTTCTGTCATCGAGTACCCTGTTGATATTCCGGCACTCAATGCCGGAAGCGATCATTAACCGCCGGGCAGTTCATCTACACAGTAGCTACCCACTGGCAAGTCAATGGCACTTAATCATAATACAAGCTTCGCTCGCCTCCCCTTCGGGTGTGTTCACATTCGCCCACCGGCAAGCCCGTGGAACTCTGCCCTGCTGGTTATTAGAAAACCTTCCCCAATTTTAAATGTCCACCCGGGCAGTCTGTGCCTGTCTTAATTGAATAGGGGATAAATGTACTCCCTGAAATATTTATAAGCCATATCCGGCAATTAACTTCAGGAACTTTTTACAAGTTTTTTCAGATCGGGCTTCGTATATGAAATAAATATGGGATGGTCCCTCTCAATATCTTCGAAGCGGTCGAACCGATAGGCCCTTCCGTTGCGCCTGGGATTTATGAAAACCCTGTTTGCACTTCTTACTCCAACCAGAATAACCGGATCATCGCTTTTATCCGAAATATCCATAAAGTATTTCGATACTTCATAGAAAGATTTGCCCTTGAAAACCTTTTCCCAGATATCGCCCGGAATATCAGTGTTATCCAATTGGTATATCTCATTCGTATCGTCAGAGTAAGTTAGAAGGTCGTGATAAACTTCTGACAATTTATTGTAAATAGCGCACTGGGCTAATATCCCGATGCCGTAGTCGGAGGAACAGATGATCTCATCTATACCGGCAGCTTTGAGATGGGACATCTTCCTGTGATTCTTCGTTTCTGCCACAATGTGAGGCCTTCTGCCTTTGTCGATTATATTGACTCTCTCTGACCGGCACCCGGGACATTCAACACCGGAAGAAGAGCCGTCGCCGGAATATTTACCGTTATGTTTACCGCTTTCTTCCATTACAGTAAATTCGCGGCCGCATTCCTGGCATTTGTGAACACTGTAATCGTTGCACAGGGAGTTGATAGCCAGAGCTATCAGGGCAGTCCTGGCATCGGGATCCTGATGACTCTCATCAGCCAGTATGATAATACTCCTGGCATTGTGAACTCCCACCAGACGGAGAAATCTCTTATTGATAATATCACCCGAGACGAACTGTACCTTTTGGTACTCTTCCCTGCCCTGATACTGGTTTTCATCGACATTCTTTTCATCCAGAACCAGTATGAGGGTATCGGGAGAAGCAACCGGGTCATGAATCTCCTGAACAATCTTCTCCGCCTTGGGACTCCAGTTGATCAATATTATGTGTTTGGAATAATCACCACGCACTTTCTTTGCCTCCTTAATCTTTTTATGGGTCAATATAGACGCCAATTCGCCCGTAACCGCCGCTATCATACCCACACCCATTACCATCAGGATAACAGACATCACTTTTCCAGACCTTGTAACCGGAAATTTATCTTCAAAACCGCTGAACAGATAAACGGCATTCGACCAGAAAGAATTTCCTATGGTGGAGAAGTTTGCATTGAGGCTTCTCTCACAGAAATGCATAACGAACGCACCCAGTATCCATATCAGGCCGAGGTAGAGAACCTTTTTCGCCAGAGGGGTGAAGGTATAGTGCTGGATCCTGCTTCTGTGAAAAAAAAGCAAGAGAACTATAATTGCCATAAAAATCAGGAAAAAGATAAAGAAATCCAGAAACTTGTTGACAGTACTCTCAATTACCCGCGACTCATAAACCACCTTCGCACCGGGATGAACACTCATCCCTAATTCCTTATCCGGCCGCACATCCATGAAACCATCTAACCCCATTTTCGATTTTCGCTTTAATAATCCCCTCGCAGCTTCGGTCACCAACGAGGCTGGCATATCCCTGTGACAGATAAGCACGGCAAGTACTCCTACTGTAGAAACATTCAGGGTAGGATATTTGTTTTCGTACCTGCCAACCGGTATCCCAACGGAGAAAAAGCCCTGATGTTTCTTTGCAATTTCCTTGATTTTCGGTGGTTCTATGGATATTAACCTCCCCTTTCCACTCTCCAGTGCCTTCAGTACATATGTGTTAGGAATCTTAGCTGTCAGGATAAATGCATCTATTTCATCATTGAGAAAAGCGTCAATCAATCCGGAAAAGGGCATTTCATAAATATAATCCTCATTCAGAAGATAAAACTCCTTAAGAATACATCTGGCGTTGTGGTAACTGCCCGAACCTTTATCGGGTATGCCTATCTTCCTGTTGGTAAGCTGGTTCAGTGAAGTTACCCGGAGTTCCTTTGAAGCGACCACATGAACACACTCATTGAATATTCCGCCAATGGCAAATATTTCTTCGCTGAACAGGGTATCACCGAAAATCGACCTCGACTGAGTGTAAAATGCCAGAATATCACTCTGGGCGATTGCCATATCCGCTTTTTTATAGTAAAGCAATCGGATGTTATTTTCCGAGCCCCGGGTCGCTTTGTTCAGATAAACCCTGTTTTTATAGCCATGCCCTTTAAGCGCAGCGATTATGCTGTCTCCGATCTCATAATATGTGCTTTTCATATCCCCGCTGGCTATGGTAACAGTATCTGATTTTATTGATTCAGTAATATCTGCCTGTGATTCAATCCTTAAAGGCAGGATAATTATTAATAAAAGTGCTATTACAGCGAGAACAGTTTTACACTTGCAATTGATAATAGACATATAATTTAGAGAAAACCCCAATTTCTAGTATATCCTATTTAAATAATAAAAAAAGCTCTATCACACCGAAGGACCTTTTTCAAGAAAATTATTTTCTCTTCCGGCTTTTATATCAGCTGGCGAGCTCTGATTATTATTTCAAAAAGTTTAAGCAGCAACCTTGACATAAGTTATAAGATACTATAGAATTCCCTTTATTCTATACACTTATTGTCTTTTATGGGACTGAAGAAGGGGACAAAGTAATAACTATACACATATCAAAGGAGGTAATATATGGATAAACATGGAAATGATGACTTTTTATACCCCGAAAATTACCTTACCAAGGGTAATGAGCTTTACAAAAAGGGTGACTTCGAGGGAGCTCTGGAATACTACAACAAAGCTCTCCATATGGATCCACATTTATATGAAGCACTCTTTAACAGAGCACTTGCCTATACAAGACTGAATCAATACTTCAGGGCTCAGGAAGATCTGAATAAGTGTCTGGAGAAGGATCACGAGAAAGATTATGAAATATATTATACCCGCGGCCTGGTGAAAGAATACCGGCAAAGATACGCTCAGGCGGCTTTGGACTATTGTATAGCCTATTCGAAAAATACAGATTACAAAAAGGCGATTGACCAGCTGGAACTCTGTGTGGAAAGAGCTATGGGTTCAGGAAAACAATCAAGACCCGCACCTTCAAGCGAAACCGATGATGAAAAGGCGGACATTAAACCATTTATTGAGGAATCAGATCTTACCCTGGCAGATTATGGGGGGGACAGCGAGCAGAAAGAACTGATAAAAAACGTAATTCTATTTTTCTCCAATAAGGATAAAATCAGGAAGAGGGGAGGGGCTATTCCCGGGGGTATACTACTCTATGGAGAACCAGGCACTGGAAAAACCTATCTGGCCAAGATTGTGGCCAATGAATTGAATGCCACTTTCTTTAATGTTAAGGCATCGCAGATAATGTCTGTGTGGTATGGGCGGTCGGAAAGGAACATGCAGAAGCTGTTCGATGTAGCCGCCCGGGAAGATTATGCGGTAATATTCATAGATGAAATTGACAGTATAGCACTTAGCCGGGACAGGGCTTCGTTGGACGCCGGCGTGGAGAGAAGGACCCTGTCACAACTTCTGATGTGTATGGATGGAATCAGTGAAGAATACAGCAATATACTCGTAATCGGCGCCACTAATGATTTTGATGCCCTGGACAAGGCAATATTGAGGCCGGGACGCTTCGACCACCAGATAGAAATAAAAAAACCCAATGTTGAAGCTTTAATAAGCATCTATGAGATTCAAATAAATATGATCAAGAAAAAAGCTGAAGAATCCCTGATATCGGACTCTGTGGATTATCACAAACTGGCAAAAGCGAGCGAGGGACTGGTGGGTGACGATATCAAGGAAATCGTGGAGAGATGTGTTAATACACAGATAATAAAGGAGATCGAGTTATCAGACAAAAGAGAAATAGGTAAGATAGACACAGCTATTATTCTTAATGAAATAGAAAATTACAAGGAAATGAGAGAAGATAACAAGAGGGCAAAAATAGGAAGTGGTGAAGACTATGATGACCCGCACAGTCCTGAAAGGCGGGATTCTGCAAGAAGAAAGAGATTTAAGCCATATATAGAAAAATCATCCTATACCCTGGATGATTATGGCGGAGACTCTGAACAGAAAGACCTTATCAGGGATCTGTTTCTATTCTACTCGAATAGGGATCTGATACAAAAACGCGGAGGTGCAATCCCGGGAGGAATCTTGCTGTATGGGGAACCGGGTACCGGAAAAACCTATCTGGCAAAGATAGTGGCCAATGAATTGAATGCTACATTCTTTAATACTAAAGCATCAGATCTGATTGATATGTATGTTGGAGAATCGGAGAAGAACATTCAAATGCTTTTCGACATTGCCTCTGAAGAGGATAATGCGGTTATTTTCATCGATGAAATTGATGCTATAGGTCAAGCTCGTGGTAGTGGTTTTGATTCGATTTCGCACAGAAGCGCCTTATCCCAGCTATTAATATGTATGGATGGATTATCAAGCGAGAAGTACCAGAACGTACTGCTGATCGCCGCTACCAATGATTTCGAAGCTCTGGACAATGCATTAAAGAGGCCGGGGCGTTTTGATCATCAGATAGAGATCAAAAAGCCCAATGTTGAAGCTTTGAAAAATATCATTGAAATACAGATAAGAATGACAAAAAGAAAGGCTGCAGAACCCCTTATATCTGATGAAATAGATTATGAAATGCTTGCAAAGGCAGCTGAAGGACTTGTGGGGGATGAGATAAAAGAGATAATTGAACGTTGTGTCAATAATCAAATCATTAAAGAGGTAGAATCACCGGATGATGAAGAAATCGAAGAAATAAATACTGAAACCATACTGGAACAGATAATAACGTTTAAAGAAGGTGAAAAGGACAAGAGGCTTAAAATCGGTTTTTACTAATCTTATATCTATTTTAAGCCTACTACTTTTACGCTGGTATTACGGTATAGATGCCGGCGGGCGAACTGGTTAAATAGCTAGCCGGACTCTACGTCCTTCGAGAGGATTCCATTTAGCAAGTGCAACCAGGTGGAACTCCTCCTCTTGGATTGTTAGATAAATATTCAAGACAGGAGACTCCATTTCTGAATAAATTAGTTAAGGTACTACCAAATCTGCAGTCAGGAGGAATGTTATGGACAAAGAGGCGATACGTATTCAAGTGGAGAAGATGGTAAGTAAAGAAATCTATGAGCTTTTTGAAGTAGATATTGTTAAAAAAGTTCTGTCAGATGCAAAGATAGAAAGTGAAAAGGAGCATTACAAAGCTCTTATGGAGGGGCATAACTTTAAAATAACAGAACAACTGGCCCCCAAATTATATGCTATTTGTCAGGGAGTAAAGGAGCGTCTGGATTTCGATGAAGAAACAGACTTCTTTATTGTAAACTCTCCTCAGGTCAATGCTTCTGCATTTTATCGTATCGAGGAAAATCACAGCCATATTATTACCATGAACTCAGGGCTGATTGAGAGGTTCAGCGACGCAGAATTAAAATTCGTTATAGGTCATGAAATTGGACACCTGATAAGTAAAAATGCAGAACTGGGACGTGTTATTGGCTTTATTTTCCCCGATCAGCGTGCCATACCCTTGATTTTGCAGAATAAAATCTCTTTGTGGAGCAAACTGGCAGAACTGTCTTCCGACCGGTTCGGATTTATCGCCTCCCCGAATCTGGATGAATGTGTTTCCAACTTCTTTAAGCTTTCATCCGGTCTCGATACCAAGAGCATAGAATTTGATATGGACGCTTATTTCAAAGAGATCGACCGGATACTGGATAATTTTAAATACAATGCATCATTGAGCAGCAATTTTCATCCAATAAATCCTGTCAGGGTCAAGGCCATCAGGTTATTCAGTGAATCCAAGCTATTCGAAACAATCGAAAAGGAAAAGAAGGTAATCCCGGACGCAGAACTGAAAAAGGAAATAGAACAACTAACCAGAGCATTAATGGTGATAGATGACACCGAAATCGGTGTCCACCGTAAACACTTTATTGCTTCAGGCGGACTTATTATGGCTAATCTGGATGAAAAGGTCACAGGGGATGAGCTGGATAATATAATAAAATATCTGTCCAATTTCACCATCTTCCCGACTGAATTCCTGAGATCGATTCATAAATCGGGAAAGCTGTTAGAGATATTCCAGCAATCCGCCCAGAACCTTATACAATTAAATCCCGGGGAAAGAGAACTGATGTTCTACTTCCTGGTGGATATGGCATTGAGTGATCATGACCTCTTCCAGAAAGAAATTGATTTTCTATATGAAGCCGGCGAGAAAATATTCGGCATTCCTCCAATGCAGTCAGCTCAACTGATATCCAGCAGCATCAGGAAATCTTTTATTCCTAAAATCTACAATGAATAATGACAAGAAACTTAGAAGAGGCGACAGGATAAAAGACTACTGTATAACCTGCTTTAATCCAATATACATAGGGAATCTGGCCGTTTCCTATAAAGCTGTCGATCAAGCAGGCAGGGAAATTCTGCTGAAACAGTATAAAAAACCTAACTGCCAATCCAAAGGCTTCGATAAATTTGTTGAGCAGCAGCGGGAATTAATGAAATTATTCAGGGGCAAGGATTTCGTCGAAGAAATCCTTGAAGTTTTTGAAATAGACGGTGTCCACTGGCAGGCAAAGGAATTTATGAGAGGGACAGACCTCCGGAAATATCTTAAAAAGAAATTATTCATGAAACATAATGAAAGGAAGTTCATTTCCCTGGGTATCCTTGGAGGGCTAAAAAAGGTTCACAATTTGGGAATAATACATTGCGATCTGAAACCCTCTCAAATATTCCTCCAAGAGAATAATGAATCTGAAATGAAGTATTCAATAAAATTTACTGACTTTGATTTCAGCAGAATTCCTGATAAATATGAGCCAATATATGCCGTCGGTACTCCAGGCTATACTTGCCCGGAATGTATAAGAGGGGAAACAGTCGATTTTGAATCCGACATCTTTTCTGCCGGTATTATTTTATTCAACGTTCTGATTGGGAGTAATGATCCCTATCAGTTAAGTGAAAACGAATCTTACGATGACGCAGCTCTCAACTATAGAATCAACAAAATAAGAAAGGTGTTAGATAATAATTTAGTTCCCGGGGAATTATCCACTCTTTTAATCCAAATGCTCGATCCTGACAAGAATAACAGGCCCTCCCTTGAGAAAGCTATCTCGGCAGTTAACAGATGTGCATAGAATTAGAGGCTTTGAAATCAGCCGCATCAGGGGAACTATATTGTGGTATTGGCTCTTTCGCCTGTGATCCAGCATCTGATCAGACGACGGTCGGCTGTTATCCTGCCCAGTATCCTGTATCTTGAGTATTCCAGAACTGATGATTCCCGTGCAACTTCCGACATTACCATGCAGGGACCGACAAAGGTGCTGTGCACGAAATAAACCTCACTTCCATCATTAACGATGAAACCGACATGGCAGTCCAATCCTACCACATACAGTCCCCTGCCCCAATCCTTCACCGATGACACGAATTCATCCAGGGGCACATCGCTGAATCTCCTGATGTTTGATTCTGATACCAGTTTCTTTACGATTTGTTCTGCAGCCTGCTGAGCCAGCCTTACCCGCTGCAGGCGAAAACCGGCATGCCTCAATACTGTAGTTACAAAGTAACCGCATGCTATCTTACCTTCGCCCGGAACCTGAGTTGTGCCGTTGAAATCCCATGGTGTCCCCATCCAATGGGGAAATATCCTTGATACTGATTCAAGTATTTCACCGGCTGCTTCTTTCAGTATTATCCGGGTTGAATCACTACCGCTGCAGCGGTTGAATCTTAAGCCAATTTCTCTACGCTTATCCTCTATCTCTTCAAGTACCGAATAATAAGCCGGCAGCTGGCTGGCAGACTGCTTCTCTTCGCCTCCACTCATATCACACTGAAATAGCAGTGATATCATTACTAAAAGAGTACAGTAAAAATATCTCATCATGAGAACCCCTGTTAAAATTGTTCTTATTACAGCTATAGTAGATTCTTTCATGAATAAGTTCAACTCACAAGTTCATAATGTGTGTTGTCAAAGATTCCCATATCTTCCCTGAGAGAAAATGCCGGACAATAGCCCCATAATTGAAATTTAATTCCCTGTTACTCCTGATAAATGATATAATTTACAGGCTGTATAATTCTTTGCCCCAATCATCGGATGCGAATTGATAACGGTCTGAAGATTCTGTTAAGAACCAGTAAGGCCTGCGGTCTAATCTGATCAGTAGAGGCAGTGCAATCCGATGTAGTTAAATTGGGCGGTTTTAAGCCATAATGAGGATGAGAGTTAAATTGAGGGCTTATTGGCCTTACGGAGGATGAAATTATGAAAAGAATAATCAGAAATCATGCCTTGATAACCGTTCTTCTGACCGTTATCTGTATTACCGGAGGCTGCTCGGAGGATTCCACCGCTCCGGAGGGGGATCATTCTCCCGGCCTGCCCCGCAATCCTACTCCTGCAGATGGAGCTACCGCCTGCGATACCATACTTGCCCTTAGCTGGCAGTGTTCCGATCAGGATGGAGACGATCTCAGTTTTACCGTATATATACAGCCGGAGGGTGGCCCGGAGAAAAACTTCAACAGTCCGGGCATGTCACTCCAGCTGGAGGACACCCTGAAAGCAGGCACCGGTTATACCTGGCATGTGGTAGCCGGAGACGCCAGCCATTCCACCACCGGCCCCGACTGGACCTTCACTACCTGTGCAGACTCTGAGATGCCCCCCGGTCAACCCGGTAATCCTTCACCAGCTCACCAGAGCAGCGGGCAGCCCACCGGTGTTAACCTCTCCTGGACATGCTCCGACCCCAATCTGGGTGATGCCCTGACCTACGATGTATACTTCGGTAAAACTTCACCGCCTCCACCGGTAAGCCCGGGCCAGTCCGGGACCGGCTACAACCCGGGAGCTCTTGAAACCTCCACCACCTACTACTGGAAGGTCGTGGCCACAGACCGGACCGACCGCTCCACCCCGGGCCCGGAGTGGAGTTTTACCACCCTTTCCGGTTCAACCGAAGAGGGTGTGTTCGCCATCCTGGTGGCGGGGAGGAGCCTGATCTACTACTCCCCTGCCCTGACCAGGATGGATGCACTGACCGCCCGCTTCGACAGCGCCTTCGCACCCTGTGACCCCATTGAAGCAGTTCACCCGGGTGGAGTATCATGCAATGAGTACACCCTGGAGTGGGAGAATCCCCCGGGTCATTATGTCTATGAAAGGGCTATGCCCCCCTTCGACTTCCTCCAACCGGGGGAAACCTACACCTTCGAAGTGGATGCCAGTGCTGAGGTTCCGGCACTTACCAAATCGATCGTCTTTCCCCAGTGCGAACCCTATATCACCAGCCCGGCCAATTTCTCCGGAGTTTCGAGATCCGGCTTTACCGCCACCTGGGAGGGTTACTCCTGCGGAGGACAGGTCCGCCTTATCATCATAGAATCAGCCGGAGACACCACCGGTGTGAATATCATGACCGACAACGACGGAAGCTACACCTTCACCCAGCAGCAGCTCTCCGGTATAACCGGGCCCCAGAACAACTGCAGCCTGATAATGATCCTGCAGCACTCCGATGCCATAGATGCTCCGGGTTATGATTCCAGAAGTTATATATGGGGAAGGACCATTAATACAACCATGATCAATTTCACTGATTAAGCAGGGTAGCAGTTTCGGGTCAATGGATATCTAATCTATCCCATGGGAAGCAGAATCACAGCCACTGCCGCCAGAGCCATCCCGATAATACCCAGCCTGCTGAGATGCTCTTTCCAGACCAGATAACCCAGCAGGGTGGAGCCAAGGATTACGGTCAGGTTGATAAAGGGAAAAACTACCGATGCGGGCACGCTTTCCAGCGCCTTGAGGGTGAATATGGTGCTGAACAGGTTCGGCACTCCCAGCAGAAATCCCAGCAGCAGGGTGCTCCGGCTGATTCTGACCCCTCTTATCCACACCAGAAGCCAGGTGAATACAGCCGCCACGCTGAACAGTATCCAGGCAAACAGCAGTCTCTCGGTGCGGGGTGAAAGCTCACGGCAGGCCTTGAGTATCACATCCCCCCCGCCCATAACCAGAAAGAGCGACACTATCAGCAGCCAGTACCTCCCCCCGGTATCGTTGCCGGAGGATGAGCCGGAGACGCCGGCACCGAAGATCACTATGGCAGCCAGTCCCAGCCCAATCCCCATCCACTGGGCTGAGCCCGGTGTCTCACCCCACAGAAATATGGAAACCACAATGGGAACCGCTACTGATATCCTCATAACAGTTACCGGCACTGCCAGGGGACCTCTGGACATCCCGGTCATAAGAAGCAGAAATCCCAGCACGAAATCTATCCCCCCCACTGTACCCAGCGCCAGGGTGGCCCGGTCCGGCAGTGTGACCTGTCCTTTAAGGAGCACCAGGGCCAGCAGGGAAGCCAGAATATAATTGGCTCCGGCAATAAGCAAACGGTTACCCTTCCTCTGTTCGTTAACTTTCAGGATTACCGCGATAGCTATTGAACACCCGGCGGATGGAAGCAGCCAGATCAACTCTTCTCCTCGGCGAATTGATTAACGAAGTAGTTCGGATTCAGCGGCTCTCCGGTTACCTGTTCAACAAACCTCTCCCAGGGCACCCTATTGCCCGGCTTGAATATTTTATTTATAAAAAATTCACCCACCATCTTATTCCCGTAGATGGAAAACTCCCCGTTCCGGGATAGTTCCTGTTTCAGATAATTATAAAACTGTGAAGCAATCAGCTCTCCCAGCATATAGTTATGATAGTAGACCGGGTTGGAGACCATATGAATCTTGGCCGCCCAGTCGGGGCTGGAACGCCGGGGGGGACGGTTGACCATCTGATACTCTTCCACCAGATCCCACCACAGCCTGTTGAGGTCCTGAGCGGGATTCCGGTAGAGCTCCTGCTCGAAATTGAACATAGTCTGGCACCACCGGGCGAAAATCAGCTCCTTGGTTCTCAGATACCCTTCCATCCGGGGCGCCAGCTCATCCGCTTCTTGCTGTGGCAATCCCAGAGCTTCTGTCATCCAGTCGCCCAGCTGACAGCATCGCCCGAAGAATATTGCCACCGCCTCGGTCAGGCAGAGATGGGGATACTGTCTGATCAGATATGGAATGGAGGGATCGATATACCTGTCATACACTGCATGACCAAGCTCGTGAAGCATGGTTTCCATCCAGTAGGCATTATTTTTCACATTGGCCAGCACCCTGATATCCCCCTCCCTGTCGATATCAGTGCAGAAGGCATGGGGATTCTTCCCCTCTCTCTCGTAAAGATCGCTCCCCGGGATTACTTCATCCACCGGCATCCCCACACTCCGGTAAAACATCCCGGCCATCTCAACCACATCCCTGTCCTGGTAGTAACGGTCCAGATCGATCCGGCCGGTAAAGGGAGCCTCCTGAAAATAGGGATCGTGATAATGCCAGGGCAGCAGCTCTTCCGCCGGAATACCGTACCTTCCGGAGAGCTGTTCATCCAGCCCCTTCTTCATAATAATAAATGGTTCCCTGGTAAGCTGATCCAGCCGGCGGTAGAGAGCAGTCAAATGGTCCGGGTCCTGTTCATTCAACTTCAGGGACATGAAAAAGTAATTATCGTAACCCAGGCTCCGTGCAGCTCTGTTCCTCAGCTCGATCAGCTCCAGCAGCTCGGGCTCAACCACTTCTCCCACCCTCTTGCTGGCCTCCCAGGCTTCCCTGCGCGTCTCATTATCTCTCTCCACTTTGAGAATCTGGTAAATCTGGTTGGTAGTAATCTCACCTCCATCCATCACCGGCCTGAATATATTGAACCGGTGCTTAACCCTTGTGCCCAGCTCAACCATCCGGTTGAGCAGATCCCTGTTCAGCTGGTTCTTTCTGTATTTGAGATAGAGCAGATGGGCCATTCGCTGCGAGATTGGGTCAGTCAGGGAACCATCCTCCACTATACCTTTCAGATAATCATAGTCATACCGGTTTGAATATATCTCTCTTATTTTGAGCTCCAGTTCGCCGAAACGGCCGGCACTCTCCTCATTTCCGGTCAGGGCTGCTTCCCAGTGCATCAGCGCCTTTTCCCTCTTGAGGGGTTTTATCCGTTCGGTATGCTTATTGACGAATTCTACAAATTCCATCATATATCTCTCCGGGAAAAAATCCGGGTATACAGAATATACGGATAAGGGGGTTTGTGACAAGACCAAAGCTATTTTTCAATTATCCTGTGATTTTCCGGATCTATTTTTTCAGAGTATCCATTCGCTTC
Source organism: uncultured bacterium (assembly GCA_964613215.1). Taxonomy (GTDB): domain Bacteria; phylum Krumholzibacteriota; class Krumholzibacteriia; order Krumholzibacteriales; family CAZTHK01; genus CAZTHK01. Next base: position 15,082 of record CAZTHK010000004.1, read on the forward strand.
CTGGCCTCATCTGCCCAAACCCCGGAAGGAGCTCTGTCCAGATATCTCTCCAGTAGCTTCCTGGCCTCCCCCTCCTCTCCCAGCTTCTGCTTTACCACTGCCAGCGAATAAAGGGACTTGAGATGATGGGAATCGGTATCAAGTGCTCTGGTAAAATTCTCCTCAGCTCTCTCCAGCCCTCCCTGGTGAAAATATGAATTACCCAGAGCGTAGAAGTAATCCGGATTGCCCGGTTCCCTGCGTGTCAAATCCCGCAGCACGGTAATAGCATTATTATGAAGACCCAGCTTCTGAAAGGTTACCCCCAGGTTGAAGGCAGCCTCTGAAAAATCCGGATCTTTCTCCAGGGCAGCCTGAAAACGCTTTACCGCCGCCCCGAAATCCTCCCGGGCCACCAGATCAAGACCCTGGTTGTATAGATTGTACGCCTCGCTTCTGGAATGGATGTCCTCCAGATGATCTTCAGAAAGAGGAATCCTTATTCCCCTGCCCGCCCGGGGAGGTTCATCCGGGGATGAGCCGTTATAACGTGCCAGCGGCCCGGCAAAATCCCCGTCGCCGTAAAACTCGGAGGATAAGCTCTCCCAGGTCTCCCCCCTGGTTACCCGGTGAGTGACCACCCTTTCTGCATCCACCTGCAGTTTGGCTCCCTTCTCGGCAGCACAGGAGATCATAATACTGATTATAATAATATTTAAAACTGCTGAAGTTAGTTTATTCACTGTATCTTTAATTTCTCTTTCAGAACTGATTACTCTCTGTCCGTATCATCCATGGCCGCCCTGCGGGCGGCTGTATATACCCTCTCCAGGGATATCCCCCTGGAACTGGCAATGCGGCGGCAGCTCTCATACTCGGGAGATACCCTCACCTCTCCTTCAGGAAGCCGTGCAAATTTTACCTCCACTTCGCCGAATCCGGTCCTGACCGGTTTCTTCCACCTGGCAAGTTCCTCCCTCATCTCAAAACTGACCCTTACCCCCAGTGTACTGGTCTCCCTGAAGAGCACCCCCAGAACATCCTGAACATCATTAACCCCGGCCAGTATATTGACCTCCACACCGGGACGGCTCTTCTTCATGATCACCTGGGAATAGTATACTTCGTGAACTCCCATATCAAAGAGCCTCTCGCTCAGATACTGGTAAAATTCAGGATTCATGTCATCTATGGTGGTTCGGATAACCGCTACCTCTCTCCCCTCCCCCGGAACTTCAGCAGTTATAACCCGCAGGATTCCTCCTCCTTCAGCCGGCTCCCTGGTTCCGGAGGAATACACCACCCCGGAGGGTACAAAAGCCTTGCCCGGCGGCAATTCCTCACCCAGAACCTTCATCAGTACCGCACCGGTGGGGGTTACCACCTCTCCCGGTGCATCCCCCATAATTATCCTCCTGCCCCGGAGGAGTTCCAGTGTAGCAGGAGCCGGTACCGGCAGTTCACCGTGGGCGATGGAAATCCTGCCACTTCCCAGGCGGAAGGGACGGTGGTAAATAGTGGGATACCCCAGCTTCCTCAAAGCCAGCACCACCCCCACCATATCCACGATGGAATCAACACACCCAACCTCGTGAAAATGGACCTTCTCCGGTTCCATCCCGTGAACCCTGGCTTCAGCGCGTCCCAGTGCCAGAAAGACTTCCCTGCTCAATTCTTTTGCTCTGCCGGGAAGGGGGGAACTGTCTATCATATCCAGGATGGAGCTTAAATTCCTGGCTCTGGGCTGAGCATCCGATTGTACCACCACCCTGGCTGTTCTTATTCCCTTGGTCTCCACCTGGCTGTACCGGATGGTGAAGGGTTCCAGCCCGGGAAGCCTGCTTAACTCCTCCTCCAGTTCCTCCGGTTCCACTCCCAGGGAAAAAAGACACCCCAGAAACATGTCCCCGCTTAACCCGTCAGTGGGATCGACAACAAGTACTGGCACAGCCTCATCTTTATGCTTCGATTCACTCTTCATCAAACTCTCCCTGCCGGACTACCAGAGATGACCGGCTATCATGATACAGAATTCCAGGAATGTCAATCTGAACCTTCTCCCCTGCTCTTATGGAATATAGCTCTGCATATAATAGCGGCTGCAAAAGCTCCTCCAAAGCCATTATCAATATTCACCACTGTAACTCCTCCGGCGCAGCTGTTCAGCATGGTCAATAGAGCAGAAAGCCCGCCGAAGCTTGCTCCGTATCCTACACTGGTTGGCACTGCAATAACCGGAGCATCGGCGATACCGGCTACCACACTTGCCAGCGCCCCCTCCATACCCGCCACCACCACAATAACATCCGCCGAATTGATATTTTTCCAGTTAGCCAGAAGACGGTGAAGTCCCGCCACACCTACGTCGTATATCCTCTTCGCCTCACAACCCAGGTAGTGAGCCGTCAGTGCCGCCTCCTCCGCCACCGGGCGGTCAGATGTACCCGCTGAAACTACTGCTACCCTTCCCGGATTATCCCCATCCTTTATACCCGCCGCAAAAAGATTTCCCGCTTCATGATAAACCGCCTCCGGAAACCGTGGTGATATCTGATCAAACAGAGTGGGAGTGCATCTGGTAGCCAGGATACTGCCGTTACTCTCCAGAATCTTTTCAGCTATACCGACTATCTGATCCGCCGTCTTCCCCTGACAGAAGATTACCTCCGGGAACCCCCTCCTCAGGCTTCTGTGGTGATCCACCTTGGCAAAATCAAGATCCTCATAGGGTAATACCTTAAGGCGTTCCACTGCTTCTTCCACCTTAATCTCACCCTCAGCCACCAGCTCCAGTAATTTTTTTATGCCGGACGTTTCCATTCCATCCCCCGTGATTCAATCATACTTTCAAAGACCTTTACTACCTGATCCAGAGACCGGGAACGGGATAACTCCTCCCGGTACTTCCTGGCCCCGTATATACCCCTGAGATACCACCTGTAGTGCTTCCTCATCTCCAGCACTCCCCTCCTCTCCCCCTTCCATTCCACCTCCATCCTCACATGCCGCAGAATCATCTCCACCCGCTCCCTGATTGACACCGGGGTAATTTCCTCCCCCCTCTTTAGTTGTCTGATCTCCCTGAATATCCATGGATTGCCCAGAGCCCCCCTCCCCATCATTACCATGGTACACCCGGTTCGCCTGACTATGCTTTTGTAATCATCCGGTGTACAGACATCGCCGTTGGCAATAACCGGGATGGACAGCACCCTGTTTAATTCCGCAATATGACTCCACCTGGCCTCTCCAGAAAAAGCCTGTTGCCTGTAGCGGGGATGAATTATCACTGCGGCAGCACCATTATCCTGCAGTATCTTTCCCGCCCGGATGTAATTTTCATTTTCCCCTGACCATCCGCTTCTGATTTTACCGGTCACCGGAATATCAACTGCCTCCGCCACCCGGCGGCATATTCTGCCCATCAGGCCGGGATTCAGCATAAGGGCGGCCCCGCAGTTTTTTCTTACCACCTTTCCGGCGGGACATCCGAAATTGATATCTATAAAAGCCGGTCCGGATTCCGCCGCCATAACAGCAGCCTCTGCCATCACCTCCGGATCTGAACCAAACAGCTGCACTCCCACCGGCCCCTCCCCATCCTTTCTGGCCATATATTGAGCAGTCTTCCTGCTATCCCGGATCAACCCCTCCGAACTTACCATCTCCGTTACCGCCACATCCGCACCCTGCTGGAAGCAGATCAGGCGGAATGGGGCGTCGGTCACTCCGGCCATGGGAGCCAGAATGAGTTTGTCTCCCTCCAGAACAGAATTTCTGATGCCTTCCCAGCGGCAATTCATATATCAACCCTCCAGCCTTAACATCAATGGCTTCCGGTAACCCGGCCGGAATCAATAATACCGGAACTTATTACCTGATTATAATGCTGATTGAGCTGCGAGAGATATTCGTCTGCTCCAATCAGCATATGCAACACTGCCTCAGTCCAGCGTTGCATAATATTATAATACTTTGCCGGGGAAAGATAAAAGCTATTATAACCGGTTAATTCATAAAACCGGGCGTGCCCGGCAAAGTGATGATGATAACAGCATCCTGCCGGCCCGGACTGTTGTTGAAATAACTTTGATTTTACCGGAGATAAGTTGTAGTTTCTCAGTAGGATCGACAGGAGCAAACGGCCGGGAAACCCGTGTTGATTTCAGAAAACCGCCGGAACCGGCTGTCCACATGATATCCGGCTGGGAGACAACACTGCAAACCATGAGAGGTGGCAGAAATAGATACCGGAGATATAGAATTAATAGAAATGGTGATCGAGGGGGAGGATCAATTCCCCATCCACTGTGATCTCTGGACTGCAGGGGTGGAACTCAGGAGGCCTTTGATTATAATAGCTCACGGATTCCTGGGTTATAAGCGATGGGGATTCATCCCCTACCTTGCCAGCAACCTGGCTGAATCCGGCTTCCATGCACTCACGGTAAGCTTCAGTATGAACGGTGTGGATGAGGAAACCGGGCAGATAACAGACCCCCGGGCATTCGCCCGGAATACCATAAACAGGGAATTAAGGGATCTCAGGATAGTGAATAGAGCAGCTGTGGATAATAATCTTCCCATACAGGGAGATATTGACGGAATAGGTCTTATGGGCCACAGCAGGGGCGGAGGCGAGGCCATTATAATCTCCAGCCAATGTGACCGGGTAGGTTCGCTGGTTACCTGGTCGACCCTCTCAACTTTCGACCGCTATACCGAGCGGAGGAAAAAGAAATGGAAGCGGGACGGAGTGCTCAACTTTCACAGCGACAGGGCGGACATCCCTCTGAAGCTGAATTATTCCTACTACCTTGATGTAGACCACAACAGGGAAAATTACAATATCAGAAAATATGCTTCCAGACTCAAGATACCCCACCTGATGATACACGGAGAACAGGATGCGGCCGTACCACTGAGGGAAGCCAGAGAGGTTCTGGAAAATTCCGGGCCGGGAATACGTGAGCTTGAAATCATCCCCGGCTGCGGCCACGCTTTCGGAACCACTCACCCTATGAAAAAGCCCTCCGGGGCTTTGAGAAAAGCGGTGGAGATGACCGGGGAATGGTTTGGCAAAACCCTATTGGAAAACCAGGAGTAACCAGGATGAAGAAAAGGAATCTTTTTATAACAATAGCAGCGGTAGTGACAGTGGCAATTATTCTGCTTTACAGTTTCCGGGGTTCCATTGCCAGATGGAGGTACTCCGGAACCAAGCAGGAGCTGATAGGCAGGCTCTCCCCGGAACAGGAAGAGAGATATGGAGAGGACCTGGATTACACCATGAATAAATTCTGGGACTGCTATCAGAATGACCTTATATCTGAGAATGACATGGTCACGGTGATGGAAAGAACCGGCACTCTGCTTGAAAAGGAAGAGCTTGCCAACGCAGATATATTTAACTTCATCGGATTCGTGAGCAGAATCTACACAGACGCAATTCACATACATAACAAGAAGTTACTGAGAGAGGAAGAGGAGAAGTCCCGGCGCATAAGATTAGAGCAGGTTAACTAGTTAACCAGTGTAATCAGCAGGGGATAATGGCAATGGCATAATTCCCGGAGACAAATCGACAGCGATTTTGAAACACCAGGCACACCGATCATACGGATTGAATAAAAATTGGGGAAACTTCACCACAAACCGGCGGTTGAAAATATCATCCAGCAGGTGGTACCTTGAAGTTCTGTCAGCTTACCCTCACAAATGTGCGGTTATGGCTTTGATTCCCACCAGAACATAATTATTCCGGCAGAATCAGCCTGGTGGTAAGTTCCCTCTCCACATCCCTGAAATTATGGAATGGTATGCAGTCCCTCTCTTCTTCACTGCACAGATTGAGCAGATCATCCTTGGCCAGAAGCAGGTGGGTAAACCGGGAGGGGCACATGTCACTGTAACCGTTTCCCACATATACTGTAAAAAAGCCCTGCTTCCTGGCCTCCTCAACATAGTAGCGTTTGCAGTTTCCGCACATGGTACAATCCATTATATTGTAACCGGGAAATTCTACACCGGTGATATTTCCATTATTCCTGACCAGATGATTAGCCTGGAAATCCAGATATCCCAGGCCGGAATCCATGAGAATCTTGTCGATATAGTAATCCAGGCCGTCGCTCAGTATCAGAAAATCATACTTTCTCCGGTTGCAGAAATCGACGAAGTCCTTGAAATAGGGATCTATCTCCTCACCCTGGATAAACTTATCCAGATCTTTGATGTCCGCCTCCATCCACTCTATCTCCTTCTCCAGACATTCCCTGGAACTGATCAAGCCGAGCTTCCACCTGTCCAGCAACTTCTCCCTCTCATCAGAACAGGGAATGAAGCTCTTGAAGAAGTGATGCCCTATGTCACGCCTGGAAATAGTCCCGTCGAAGTCGCATATGACCTTGACCCTCTCACTCATTTCTTATCAGCCCTGGCCAGAGCTTCCTTCTCCTCCACATAATCGAACATCTGGGAGAGGGAGGATGTCCGGAAGAACATCCCCAGCACCTGCTGTATTTCCTCATCCTCGGTAAGGGTGGCCTGATATGCCCCCCTGGTCCCGTACATCTTACGGAAGACTTCTCTCTTTATTCCGAGTTTTACATAATCGATATTCTCCTGCTTCTCCCACTCCTCCGGAGTAAATTCTATCTCTTTATCCCGGATAAACTCCCTGAACTCTTCCAGAACACCGGAAGTAACCCGGAAGTCTTCATCCGGTTCGTTATAAGCAGTGTAGTGAACTGCAAAGGAGAAGAATATACCCTTGACAATCAGCTTTTTCTGGAATTCGGTCAATTCGGGAAGATCTATCTTCCAGTCGGGAGAAATTCCCCCGCCCCCGTAAACCACCCGTCCTCCGGCGGTGCGGTATTTATCGGCCTCTTCCTTTTCACCCTCTTCCTTATCCTCCTCCTCACTATCCTGGTCATGATGTTTCTGGATACTCCGGCCGCTGGGAGTGAAATACTTCTGGGTGGTGAGTTTGAGAGCGGATTCGTCATCTATGTTAAAAACTGTCTGGACCGAACCCTTGCCGAAGGTCTGCTGTCCTACAATTACACCCCTGTCCCAGTCCTGCAAAGCGCCGGCTACGATCTCGGATGCGGAGGCACTGGCACCGTTAACCAGCACTACTACGGGGTACTCGTCGTGTACCTCCGCCATCTCCGATTTGAACTTTCTGCTGTGATCGGGAATTCTGCTCTCGGTATATACTATCAGCCTGCCCTTCTTCAGGAATATCTCCGCCACATCCCTGGCTGCCTCAAGCAAACCGCCCGGATTGGACCTCAGATCCAGAATCAGGCCATCCAGCTGCTGCCCGCTGTCAAATTCCTCCAGAATGTCCTGCAAATCCCGGGCTGTGGTCTGAGAGAACCTGGCTATCCTTACATATCCTATGCTGTCACCAATGACATTATGATAAGTAATGCTGGGAACATTTATCTCTTCCCTGGTGACAGTGTAATAGAGTGAATCATCCAGTCCCTCTCTGCTAATGGTGATGTCCACCTGGGTGCCGGGCGGTCCTCTGAGCCGGGTTACCGCCTGCTGGGAGTTCCATCCCCTGGTGGATTCATCCTCTATCTCCACTATACGGTCTCCCCCCTGAATTCCCAGCCTGAATGCGGGAGTATCTTCGATGGGTGATATCACGGTGGGGAAATTATCCCTGATTGAGATGGAAATACCAAGGCCGCCGAATTTACCCTTGGTGTCGACCATGAGATTCTGGTATTGAAACTTATCCAGATAGATGGAATGCCGGTCCAGTTTCTCCAGCATTCCCTCAATGGCCGCCTCCACCAGTTCATCCGGCTCCTTCTCCTCTACATAATACTCCCTGATGCGGTGGAAAACAGTGGCAAAATTGTGGAGTTCATCCAGATCAGATTTGCCCTTCCCCTTCTTCTCATCTGCCCATACATAAAAAGCAACCGTTACAGCGGCTACAAGCAGCAGCGGGAACACGATATATCTCAATTTATTGCTTTTCACTCTCTACCTCCAGACAGCTTGTCTTAAATATTCATATAACCAAAGTATATTCCAATAGTTCTCCCTTTAATAGCTTCCGTTTCATTATCACCTTAATATACAATTTCCCATGGCAAATAATCAAATAATTTAACTTTATATAATATTTACGTTAAAACGCACCTGCAGGTTCCCGATTACTTCATTCACCACCTCACCTAAAGGCCGGGTAGCATCCACAATCACCACCCTTTTACTATTCCTCTCCGCTATTCTCAGATAGCCATCCCTGACCCTGCGGTGAAAAGCCTCCTCCTCCCTCTCCATCCGGTCCGGGGAACCAATCCCCTCCCCTTCCCTTCTCCGGGGACCTCTTCTAAACCCTACCTCTACCGGTAGATCCAGCAGATAGGTTACATCCGGAACTGTATCCCCCACTGCGAATGAATTCAGCTTCTTTACCCACTTTTCACCAAGCCCCCTGGCCCATCCCTGATATGACACCGTGGCATCCATGAAACGGTCGCACAGAACCCAGCTGCCATCAAGGATGGCCGGCTCTACCAGCTCATTCACCAGTTGAGCCCTGCTGGCTATATATAGAAAAAGCTCTGTCCTGGGACAGATCTCAGTCCGCTCCGGATCGAGCAGTATATCCCTTATACTCTCCGAGACCCTGGTGCCTCCCGGCTCACGGGTCAGAAGAACCTCAATGCCTGCTTCCCTTAAGGCTTTTTTCACCTCCACCGCCACAGTAGATTTACCCGACCCCTCCACTCCTTCCAATGTGATAAAACGGCCTTTCATTAAATTCCTCCCGATCTTCCCGGGTTGGCTGATGGTATGAAACCAGCCGGTCATCCGGTCCTATTTGACCGGATTAGCCTTGAGATAGTGGATCTTGCGGTAAAACCTTCTGGCAGCCAGTGAAACCTTGAATACCTCATCGAAACACTGCGCCAACCACAATCCCACTATTGACATACCCAGGGTAAATGCCAGATTGTATCCCAGTATAACCTCGAAAATCAGAACTCCCGCTATGGCCAGATACATGGGGTAGCGATTTTCACCAATGCCGCGCAGGCTGAATGAATATATATAGGAGAGGGCCTTGGGCAGCTGAATAAAAGCAGCCACCTTGAAAACCTCTATACATATGGAGGCCACCGCTTCATCCGAACTGAACAGCAGGGTGAGATACCGCCCCTTGAAGAAAACCGCCACCGAAAGGACCAGAACGAATCCCCCCACCAGCCAGAAGAACATCACCGTGGTGTGGCGGGCATGCTCGAAATGTTTCGCTCCAAACCGCTGCCCCACCAGTGAAAGTGCACCTATACCGAAGGCCTGATAAATCATGGAAAATATCCTCTGATAGTTAAGTACAATGATGTGAGCTGCTGCCGCCACCGCACCGAAACGGTTACTGAAGCTTATCACAATAAGTATTCCTATGGTCCAGACCAGTTGTTCAAGAGCGATGGGAAGGCCTGTCTTTATAACTCTTACAATACTCTCTGTATTTATACCGGTAAAGTCACTCCATCTGAAAGTCAGAACAGATTTGCCGGTCAGTATAACACTGAAGGTGAAGCAGCATCCCACGGTATGCCCGATACCGGCTGCCAGGGCCGACCCTTTCACCCCCATGGGAGGAAAGAACCAGACTCCATAGATTAGCAGAACCGCCAGGACCAGATGAATGGAATTAACCAGCAGTGAGGTGACCATGGAAAGGTGAGTGTCTCCCGCTCCCCTCACTATCCCGATGGCTACAAAGTTCAATATTATGAAGGGCGAAAAGAATGCTATAACCCTGAAATAATCTATTCCTATTGCGGTAACTCCCTCCGGTGCCCCCAGGAAAACCCTGAAAATAACGGGGGAGAGAAAGTACCACACCAGCCCCACCCCCACGGCGGCAAAGAGTGTGGTAAAAAGCGACTGCCCCAGAAAATGATCGGCCCGGTCCCTGTCCCCGCTGCCGATGAGTTTGTTTATTATTATGGTGGCCCCGAATACGAAAATCAGGAGTACAGTACAGGTAACAATTACTATCTGGACCACATTACCAACTGCGGTGAGGGCATCCACACCGGTCACATTCAACCGGGGATAGTACTTATCCATCACCCGGGGAGCAATCCTGCTTACCAGGGTAACTTCGACAGACCACATAATTATCTGGGCGGCCAGATCGAAAACAATCGGCACGGATGTTTTAAGAATTGAACCCAGGCTTGTCTTCATAACTTGTTCTAAATTTAAGACTATTGATGGTTACCGGAAATAAATATTATGGTAAATCAATCGGGGTGGTTCAACTGATATCTTTCCCTCTCCAGAGTCAGGGTTCTAACATGCTTGACCCGCTGAATAAAGGTAATAACCGAAAATACCGCGATAACAAATATCATTACTATAAGCACATATCGTCCCAGCAGAAGTCCTACTATCAGAAGAGTAACCCGCTCAGCCCTTTCCAGCCAACCCACCTTGCATTCCATCCCCAACCCTTCTGCTCTCGCTCTGGCATAACTGGTCAGGAAGGAGCCTGTGATAGCAACGAAGATAAAGAATACTACCACCCGGTTAACCGGCTCTCTTCCAAAGAAATAAAAGACCAGAGCTCCCAGATAAACAACTTCCGCAATCCTGTCCACGGTGGAGTCAAGAAAAGCTCCAAAATCGGTAACTCTCTTCTGCCGCCTGGCCAGCGACCCATCCACAGTATCACACAATCCCCCCAGGATTAGAATCACCCCTCCTGTAAACAGATATCCCCTGGCTACAAACACCGCCCCTATCACACTCAACACCACACCGAATACAGTCACCCCCAGAGGAGAGACACCCAGCTGGGATAATATACCCACCACCGGATAAAGCAACCCTCTTACTCGTTTCTTTATACCCATCTTATCGATCAAGGCTTTACCCCGTTATCCAATCAGAAATTTCTACTATTATTGAACTATATCAATACAGCTGTCAAGATTATCCTTTTGCCTCACCCCGCCTGTCTCTTTCCCCTCCCCCTGATCAGGAGGGTCACCTCACCCCTGACCTTCTTTTCCCCCAACTGGTTCAATATTTCATCCGCGGTCCCCCTTATTACTTCCTCGTGAACCTTGGTAATCTCCCGGGTCACAACCACCCCGCGCCGGGGGAGAATCTCCTTCACCACCCGGAGGGCAGCAATCAACCGGTAAGGGCTTTCGAAGAAAATAGATGTTCCCCGGTTCTGTCCCGCTTCCAGAATCAATGCTTTCCTCTTACCCTTCTTGCGGGGCAGATACCCGTAGAAGGTAAACCTGTCGGTAGGCAATCCGGATAGGACCAGTGCTGATATTACCGCACTGGGACCCGGTATTACTGTAAATTCCACCCCCCTGTCGATCAACAGGCGAATCAGATAATAACCTGGATCTGAGATGGCCGGAGTGCCTGCATCAGCCACCAGAGCCCCTCTTTGGCCTCCTTCGATCCTCTTCATTACAGCCGGAGCCACCCTCTCCTTGTTATGATCATGAAAAGAGTGCAGCTTTGCAGAAATGTCAAATTTCTTAAACAATATTCCGGTCTTGCGGGTGTCTTCGGCCAGAACGAAGTCGACCGAACCAAGGGTATCCACAGCTCTCACCGGGAAATCCTCCAGGTTGCCGATGGGTGTGCTGATAAAATAAAACTGAAATTCTCTCATAGCCATGAATGACCCGGCTGGATCTGATTATTCATTTAGAATTGCGGAGAGTGCCCGGCCGAAATATTCCACGTCTTCACCGGAGACATCAAGGTTGGTCACGAAGCGGATTCTATCTCCAAAAGAGAGTGCCAGAACCCCTTTTTCCTCAAGTTGTTCCACCACTTCGCATACATCCACACTCTCATCGGCGGCTTCAACTATAATTATATTTGTCTCCACCGGGCCAATAAGGTTCAGCTTCCCGGAAAGCTCAATAAAATCTCCTATCCTGGCCGCATTTCTATGGTCTTCCTCCAGCCGTTCCATATTCTTATCCAGGGCATAATTGCATGCCGCAGCCAGAATCCCCACCTGGCGCATACCTCCCCCCAGCCTTTTCCTCCAGAACCTGGCCCGCCGGATGACCTCCCGGCCGGATATCAGGGCAGATCCGACTGGTGCCCCCAGTCCCTTGGAGAAACAGAAGGTAATAGAATCAACCAGTTCTCCATACTCCCTCAATCCTTTCCCGGTAGCTATATGTGCGTTGGCCAGGCGGGCCCCGTCCATATGAAGCTTGAATCCCCCGGAGCGGGCAAATTCGGAAACCTCTTCAATCTGATCGAAGGGGTATATCCTGCCACCAGCACGGTTGTGGGTGTTCTCCACCGAAATCATGGATGTCCTGGGATGATGCATATTGATCGGTCTGACCGCACCTGACAATCGATCCAGGGGCAGGGTTCCCCCCTCTCCCTCCAGAGTCAGCAGCTGCACACCCGCCAGGGTGGAAGCGGAGCCGGCTTCGTAGTTGAATATATGGCAATCGCGGTTTACTATAACCTCATCCCCAGGCCGGGTCTGAGAGAGTATGGCCAGCGCATTGGCCATGGTTCCACTGGGGACATACACCGCAGCCTCTTTTCCCAGCAGACCCGCTATTCTTCCTTCCAGTTCCTTTACCGTAGGGTCATCCCCCAACACATCATCACCCACCTCCGCTGCAGCCATGGCTTCCCTCATCTGATCAGACGGCCTGGTTACCGTGTCACTGCGAAGATCTATAACTCTGCCTGCCATATTCATTCTCTGTCTGAAAAAATATATGGAATGGTAGCGTGCTTATTAATTAAAAAACACCCATCGGCCTGGGCGGCCCGGCTTCTTCTTAAACACCATTTTCACTCATTGAACCCCGCTGGCGGGACTGCCCCATTCCGGGCCTGAAACTGATGTCCCCGAAAAATATCCGGGTGCGCTCAAGTTGACATTTATTCCACGGAAGTTAAAAGTGCTATAAAATTAACTGGCCGTTTTTACAGATTAGCCACTACCTTCTTTAATTCCCGTGATACCTTGAATACCGGAACCTTTCGTTCCGGTACCGGAACAGGCTCGCCGGTTCTGGGATTCCTGGCCATTCTGGCTTTTCTCTCCTTAACCTTGAATGTACCAAAACCCCTTATCTCAAAATGCTCACCGTTAGCAAGCCCCTCCGAGATAGTCTGCAAAAAGCCATCCACCGCTTCGGCCACCTCTTTCTTGGTTAGGCCGGTCCTGCTGGCAATGTTATCCACTATGTCCGCCTTAGTCATCTTAACCTCCCTTATTCAGATTAAACTGGATTGGCCCCTGCCCCAAGGGAACCATTCCGAACAGAACCTGTGATTTTTGTAACTTATAACTTATGTAGTGTCAAGGGAATTTTCAGCTTTTAATAACATTCTGCTATTTTTGACTGATTGAATCGTGTCGAAAAGATGCGGGAAGCAGGGATTGCAGACCCGATCCGGTACCGTCCCCGATAGGAATAATTTCCTCAGGCGGGTAAACCGGAGGCATCCATTCAGCCGTCCGGGCGCCGGCGAATCAAATTCTCCGCGGGCTTATCCTGCCGGTTGAATTATGCTCTCTTGCAGTAATGCAAGCGGTGCATTGCAAACTGGATATTATCAAAATCCGCTCTCAGGACAGAATAAGTAACAATAAGGAACAAGAGGGACTAAAGGGAATATCATCAACAAATGCCGGTGCTTTATAATTCAGTATTATGAATTGAGATAGAGGATAGTGCAGAAAATTGCCTCCCGGCTGGTACAGCTATTGCTGAAATTAATGAGTGCTGCGAGGTGGTCGCCGCCTTCACGAACCCGACCCTGCATCGTACTATCTCGCAGCATTTTTTTATTCTCACTTCAGGGAAGATCAAGCAATCTGTGACACTGGGGTATCAACCGCACATCCTCAAGCTGATTCATCGCCCGGAAAAGGCAGTGTAAAAGCTGTTCCCCGGAGGGAGGTTTTATCATTCCAACCTCTGTTACCGGCTGAATAACAAGGGGCAGCCTGTTGTCGAATTCCGCAACTACAGCCAGCGCCAGCTCAAACTCATCCTGATCGTATCCATCCGGAATTACCACCTTGCAGAACATCTCTGCCTGACTGAAAACAGGCAGTACATCCCGGTATTCTTCCAGAGAAAATTCACCCCGGCAAAGGGAGGGAAGTTTTATATCCAGCGAGACTATATCAGCCAGCGGAGCAATCCTGCGGGAATCCTCCAGGTTCAAACCATTGGTGTCCAGATAGGTCCTGAATCCCTCCTTCTTCAAGCGGGTCAGGACCCGGTGCAGAAAAACGGGCTGCTCCAGAGGTTCTCCTCCCGTTATGCTGACAGAATGAAGCCTGCCCGTCCGGCCCGCAAGCGCTGCTATCAGATTATAAAGCTCATCCTCTCCGACGGGATTTTCCCAGTGTTCTTCCATACCCGCCCCGGAAAGAACACCCTTCCCGGTCCTCTCCTGTGAATACAGGGTGTCACAATAGCTGCAACCCAGCGTACAACCGGCCAGGCGTACCATTATCTGAAGATAACCCAGGCAGGGACCCTCCCCCTGAACAGTGGGAAATATCTCTGAAACAAAGCCCCGCTCATCCAACAGCTATGTTACCCCCCTTACCTTTCTAACCGCAAATTCGATAGAGCTGCACTCCCGGGAATACCGCTGTAGAACCATCTCTGCCAGCCGGGGGGGCGGAATGCCCCATTCTTCTATTCCCACCGTGCTTACCGGCGCACCAGCCGGGTCTATATTCACACCCAGATGGAAAAGCATGGAGGTGGGCGATCTGGTTGCAATGGCCACAGAGAGCTTCCTGTCACCCGTAAAAAGATCGTCTCCCCTCCTTATCAGCGAAGGGAGATCACTGCCGGACAGCTTTTCCACCGAATCCCTGACTATGGATACGAACAACCTCAACCGGAAGTTACCCTCTCTCAATCCACACTGAAAATGCTCCCCGATAAAGTGCAGCATCCGTTCAGCCCTGATATAGTTATTCTGCTCTGCATCATCCAGGTCAACCAGGTCGCCGGCCTCCACCCTGCATCCTCCCTGAAAAGCAACCACCCCGTCACCAGCTATTCCACCCGTCTCCCTGATGAAATGGCTTCTCAATTCCCTGCCGGTGTAATCTATACCCTTCTCCAGATACTTAGTTTCCAGCAGACGATATTCCTCTCTTTCACTCATAATCCTTACCTCTCAAAATAAATCCGTCCTTCCGCACCGGTCCCCTCAACCGCTCCCTTCAAATTGATGCAGGACCGGCACCTTCCGCACATCTTGCCTCCTCCCAGGTAGCAGCTCCAGATATATCTCCACGGGATATCCAGTCTCAATCCCTCTTCTACTATCTGCCTCTTATTCATATCTATGGTGGGACTCTCAACCCTCAACTTTCCCCCGGCTCCAATTTGTAACGACCGGTTCACCGTATTCAGATATTCTCTGCTGTTATCCGGGAAGCGGACCGCCTCCTGGCGGTTGAATCCCGCGATGACCACATCCTCCCCCCCGGCAACTGCGAAGGCGGCGGCAATATTCAAAAAAACGCCGTTGCGGTTCTCCACATACAGATGGTTCTCTTCAGATAAATTCCTTCCCATACCCCCGCCGGTAATGGCGGAATGTGATATTGTGCCCAGCCAGGAAATATCCACATCCAGTAATTCGAAATTATAGATTTCCCCTATCGTCCGGGCAGAATGATACTCCCTCCGGGCAGCCAGCTGACCGTAATGAAAAAAGATACCCCGCTCCAGCCTGTATCTATTTGCCGCCAGCGCCACTGCTACAGTGGAATCCAGCCCTCCGGAGACAAGCGCCAGCGCACCTGCATGCTCTGCGCTGCTATTCCTCACTGTACCTCACCATATCTATTGGAGTTTCCCAGATCTCTACCATCCTCAGGGTCCCCTCTCCCACATCCACCTCTTCCCGGACAATCCTGAATATCTCCCTGGCCAGATTTTCCGAAGTGGGATTAATTTCATCGAAGGGAGATACGTCATTGAGATTAACATGATCGAACCGGGGTAGTATTACCTCCTCCAGTCTGGATCTGAGTTCAAGATAGTCTATAGTAAGTCCCCTCTGATCAGATTTCCCGAATTCATAATATACCCTTACAACCCAGTTATGCCCGTGGACATTCCTGCAATTACCCTGGTAATCCTTGAGCATATGGGAGGCGGAGAATCCTATCTGTGTCGAAATAGTGAATTTCTCAGACATTTTTTATCACTTTCCCTGAATACAGTCCTCAACCCTGGTTAATATACCGTACCGGTGCATATTGCAAAACACAATGGCAACCTTGACGGCCATACACTTTAAATTTACACTTAACCCCCCTTATTAGCAATGTTTAATGAAATAATTAGATTTTCTCCAATTTTTGACAGTCCTTCCGCTATCCCCTGGCGGCAACTTTAGAAACCTTCACCTGCCCGAAGGGCGCGGATTCTTGATTCGGGCAGCCAAAAAGAACAAGACCGCACGAAGCCGCGATTCCCCTGCAGGGGGAATGGACAGCCATTTGCAAATATCCGGCACCGGTTGAAAAGCATCTCTCAACCTGACATTCTATCGATAAACACCAATAACTCTTTGAAATTATAATAGTTATGGATTTACTGACCTGATCTAACGGAAAACTCCAGTTAATGAAATACCATGAATATGAGGAAATGGTACATATTTCGCATAACCTGAAAGGATGTCAGTTTTTATAAGGGCTTCAGCCCTGACACCGGGTGTGTTATCGATCCGACTCTTTGACCGGAAATCGGGGAAAAATTTGTTTTTAACAGAAACCAGGGTGCTAAAGAAAATCAGCCAGGACCGGGAGAAGGGCAATATCGCCAGGGCCCGTGACAGGGCTCTGGATGCCCTGGAGAAGTGGCCTGAGAACAGGGACCTGTTGATGGAAGCCATCCAGGCCTGTTTCGACCTTTCTGATACACACCGGGCGGTATCCCTGCTTAAAACCGCTCTCAAGCGCCATCCCGGAGACAGGTCAACTGTCCTGAACATGGCCCGGGAACAGGCGACCTATTCCTTCAATCCCATTCTGGCCAGTTTCATAATAGACATTTACATTAGAGACCGGAATCTAGAGGGGATCCGGCAGACAATCAACATGGCCGGGGGCAACTTTACTGCCGACCTGATAAAGCGCTGCCAGACCAAGTGGAAAAGTTTTTGTAAAACAAACAATACTTCGGGGAAGAGTTTTGTGGATAATGCTCTTCTGCTGGGGCTGCTGTACCAGGAAAACGAACAGTATGAACAGGCGGTATCCCCGCTGGGAGCTTCCCTGGAACAGTCGCCTTCCGACTCAGAGCTTATCGGATCCATTCTGGTCCCGGTGGAACGGAACCTGTCCGAAAACTCGGCAGCAAAATATTACCTGGGATGTGTTTCCTCAAACCTGAAACATCCCCAGAAGGCCGAGGAGAGATTCTTCCAGTGCCTGCAACTGGATGATCCCCCCCTGGAAAAGCTGCTCTTAACCTTGCAGTCGATGGACCAAAAGTCAAACCATCACCAGCTGTTGCTGGGAGAAACTCTTATCCGGATGGGCGCCATGGAGGAGGGAATTACCAGAATAAAGGAATACCTTTCGCCCCCGCAGGGAGAACAGGCCCGGACGAAGCAGGATGGGCCCATCGATCAGCTATTCTCCTGCCGGGAGGACCGGGAGAAGCTGGCCTATAACCGGCTATCCCTGCTTCTGGTCAGAGCAGGCGGTAATTTTGAAATGGTAAAGCTGTTCGGAGAACTGGGGCTCCGTCAGGATAATATTAAGGAAGTGGTGGAGGCGATAAGGGATTTCTTCTCCCGGAATCCTTCCCAGAGCGGAAGGATCATTGAATGGCTGGAGAAGGATCAGAAGATCACCATGACCGCACCCGCCCAGCAACTGCTGACCGAACTTTATTTGCAGGAAGGCAACTACAAGAAATGCTCAGGGGCAGCCACCATGGCAGCAGAGATAGAACCAGCCAGGATTCCTTCCATCATCGCATTCATCCAGGAAAATACGGAAAACACCGGCCGGGACCCCAGCCTCAAAATTGCCCTGGCCGAACTTCAGGCCAGAGCGGGTAACAATGAAAGCGCCGGAGAGATTCTGGATTCCCTGGACAGCAACAGCGAGATTGACAGCGAAGAGCTGTTCCGCCTTACCAGTGAAGTTATCAAGCACTGCGGAGTAAACCTGGATGGCGTACTTTCATCCATAGAGGTCAGTTTCAGAGGGGGAAATGCAAGCAAACCGGTTCCTCATGTTATCGAATATCTTCGCGAAAACGACCAATCTTCAAGAACCCTGGTGGACGGGATATATGATATCGGCAAGAAGAAAGATGAATACTGGCCTCTGATAGCCGAAATGACAGAGGAGATATCCGGGGAGGAGAAACTGCCCCGGTATTTCCGCGAACTGCTTGCCCGAGCTCACCTTAACATGGGAGAGGTGGAAAAGGCAGTATTTGAGTTCGATCAGCTTCTGATGTTCGAAGACAATATCCGGATGGACCTGATAGATATATATAACGAAGCGGCAGAGAAATACAACCATAATCCCACTCTTCATCTGGCCCTCTATCAGCTTTACCAGGAAGAGGATCAGCTTACCCCTGCTGCTCATCATCTCTCCAGGGTACTGGAACTCGATCCCGGCCAGATAAGGGACATTCTGGAAAGATTCGACAAACTGGTGGAAAGGGATCCCGAAAATATCGATATCTGGGAAGAGTTGCTGGAAAGCGCAGTGGCGCTCAGCCACTTCGATCTGGCCAGGGAAACATTGAAGAGAGCTATCTCTGTTCTTCCCCCCGAAAGTTCTGCGGGGCTGCACGTCTACGGAGCCAGAATTTCGATGGGCAGCGGCAAAACCGGGGAAGCCCTTCGCTGCCTCTCTCTGGCTCTGCGGTCAAACAGGCCCAAGCTAAAACTTATCCAATCGGAACTGCTTAACATAGCGGATACAGAACCATCCAATGCTGAGGCGCATTATCTTCTGGGAGAAACCATGTTCGCCCTGGGAAAAGAAGAAATCACCATAGAACATTTCCGGAACTGTCTGGATCTGTCATCTGCCTATAAGGACAAGATTAAGAACAGGCTGGAACAGCTTCTGCCCCGCAGCGCAAAACCCTGGCTGCTCTCCGCTATCCTGGGGAAAATAGCCTGGCAGGAATCCCGCTTCCAGGAAGCATACCGGAGATTCAAGGAGACCCAGAACGGGCCGGAACAGTCCCTCCAGGAGCTAAGCGACGTCCTCAAAGACCTGCGGAAACAGCATCCCGGCGACAATAATCTGAACATCCTGTATGCCCGGAACCTGGCTCTGGAGAACCGGTACACCGAATCCGTTGATATTCTGGAAGAGATGTTCAAATCACATCCTGATACTACCGATAGTGTGCTGGAGATAATATACCTGCTTCTGGAGAGAGAGCCCGGCCAGATGGATGCCAACCGGCTCCTTGCTTCTGTAATGATACAAAAGGGAGAACCGGAAAAGTCATTGAAACCACTCTTGCGTATCCTCGAACATACCGGATCGGACCCCTCCCTGGTGGATGAAACAGTAACTCCCTACCTGGAGTTTCATCGCACTGATTCCAGGTTCCTGATACCCTACGCTGTGCTGAAAGACACCCTGGATCAGCAGGAGGAGTCATTATCATGCTACCGGGAAGCATTCCGGCTCGACCGGGATAACTGGGAAGAAATACTCGAACATATAAAAGACCGGAAGTGGGATAAAGAAAGAGCGGTGGAAGGGCTTCTTCTCCGGGCAGACTGTATGATCGAGGGAGGGTGGCTGAAAGAAGCCTTCCGGCAGATCAGCAGTTTTAATACCTCTGATCCACCAGTTATCAACAAAATCATGGAGAGACTCCGGATCATTTCAAGCAACCATCCAGCTCTGGAGCACTTTTCAGCGGGATGTGCGCTGCTGTGCCGGGGTGGGATGATCGAACAGGCCCGCAGCCTGGTTTCAGAGGGTTGTGGAAACCTGGATCAGGATGATTGCCTGAAGCTCCGGATAGAGCTGGCTGACCATCTACTCAGCAGGAGACACAGGGAGGAAGCCAACCGGATCTATTCCGAAATATTGAACAGCCCGGGAAACCGCACAGAGACGTTGAAGAAAATCGAAAGTTCTCACCTGGGATGGGTGGACCGGGAACTCTCCCTCGTTGACGGTGATAACATCGGGGGGATCGATGAGCAAGAGCTGGACCGGCTGATCTCGATCGCCCTGGAAGATGGCAGAGCTGAAACAGCCATGAAGCTGTTTCTGCAGAGCGGCCAGAAGGATAAAGCCAGAAAGTTGAAACTGGCCAGAATATATATGGATATGGAAAGACCTCTTCTGGTGCTGGCAGTTTCCGACAGTATCAGCATCTCCGCACAACCAGACGGCACTGAACTGGAGCTTCTCTATATAGAAGGCCTTGCCTCCGAGATGACCTGCAACTATCACCGGGCCTATTCCGCATTCACCAGGATCATCAGCATGAAACCGGATTACCGGGATTGCCGTAACAGGGCCGTAAAGAACTATACCAGGGTTATTCGTTCACAGATTGAAGAACAGAGTCATTTGATTGAGAAAACAACAAATCTACATCCCAAAGGTTAAAAAGGAGCATAATCATGAAGATCTGTCCATTAATTACACAGGCAGCCATAATAAATGAAGATGAGCAGCAGCTTCTCGTCCGGGAGGTTGATGACAGCGAACTGGATGAAAAAGAGAGCAGGGAAGAAGAGGTATTTCTGAATCCTACCACCGGGGATGAAACCGGCAGCGATGGTGAGGAAGAAGCCCCGGCAAAGCAACTGAGATTTATGGCTAAATCATTTCACGGAGAGGTGAAATGCCTGGGGAAACTTTGCCGCTTCTATAATGTCGGGGAGGAGGAGTGCCGCTTCGAAGAGCTCCTGGAATCACTGAACCGCCCCGACCAGGATGAGCCCGGTGCGGAAGATATCATCAGGGAGGAGATGGAGAAGCTGAGTGAATCCTGCCAGAGTCAGAAGGATGAGCTGGTATCCGCCCTGGAAAAGCAGGAGGCAAAGATCGAGGAACTCAAGAAAGATGTGGATCAGAACATCTCGGAGAAGATGGATCAAATAAGCAGCATGGTCTCAGACTCCATAGATGAAAGCAAACTGATTATAGAAAGCCTCTCCGATACCATGGCCGATAAAACCCTGGAGATAGAGGATAATATCCAGGAGAGCAACAGGAAGGTCGACCGGTTCAGCGAAGAAATTACAGGCTGGAAGGAGGAAACCTCCAGAAATATCCGGATGCTGGAGGATAAATTAGAAGATAACCGGACCATCATCGAAGGGGTAAAGGAAAATAACGAGAAGACAGCCAGGCTGGTAGAAAACCAGCGGGAAATCATGGAGGAGGAAGAAAACAAGAGGGACCTGGCCTATGCCAAAAAACTGAATAATTCCGGTGTGATGGCATATCACCACGGCCAATATGAGAAAGCTCTGGAGATGTTCGAAAAGGCCATTCAGATAAATGATGAATTCACCGAAGCTTACAACAATCTGGGATTGACCTATACCGAGACCGGAGATGAGGAAAAGGCCACCGAAGCTTTCAAGAAAGCGATAGAACTGAATCCGGACCTGGCAGCATCCTACAACAATCTGGGTTATGTATTCTACCGGATGGGTTCCTACCAGGAAGCTATAGAAATGTACAACGAAGCCATCGGACGAAGCAGCGACAGCAGCTCAGCCTATACCAATCTGGGTAATGCCTACTACAAGCTGGACCGGATAGAGGAAGCACTGGAAGCCTGGCAGAAAGCGCTGGAAATAAACCCGGCCAATGAGAAAGCCAGGCGGAATATCAACCGCTTCCACGCTCAGGAGACTGAACAGAAGGAATAACCCGGTTATAAGCCATAATGGCCTGAAGTGAAGCTTATCTTTAATAGCCGGAAGGGGGCGATATTTATGAACAGGTCTTTGGCGGAATGGTAAAACATTCAGTCAGAACCGGGTATCTCCCCTTCACCCGGCCTGCTCACCGTTCTGACATTCAGAGCGTGAAGCCCCCTGGATCCCTCTCCTATTTCATATTCCACAATATCCCCTTCGCTAAGTGTGCGGAATCCCCTTCCCGCTATCTCACGGTAATGAACGAACACATCCCTGCCTGATTTTCTCCTTATCATACCATAACCGCAATTGTCATTGAACCACTTGACCTTACCCCTTAATTTCAACCGCTACTCCTTACTGTATAACTATGATTCAATCTCTTCAATAACCTCCCGGCAAAATTGTATTTATACCATAAGGTATTATAAATTTGCCACTTATACCATTATTTGATCATTATAGCATAAGCCGTATTGACAATCAATCCCTAAAATTGTTGTTATTTAAATAGTTACACATCAATACGAATAGATACAGATTGGCATTGTTTTTGCCCCTTATTCAGTGAGGTAATAACTCTGCCCGGGAATCTGTATACTATGGATAGATTACAAATACCATATGAAAATGTGCTTCATCATCCCCTGGATTTCGATAAAGATGAATTCAACTCCCTGCTGAGACGTCAGATAGAAGATCCAGAGGGTCATCCTGTGATGATTGAGGTGTTCAACCGGTACATACAGTATCTCCTGTTTATCAGGGAGAGGATGCTTTACTGGGCGGGTGTCAACAGGGGAGACGGATTCAGAGGGATAAATATCCGGGACCTTTTCATTTCACTTAAGCGTACCCAGTTTCCCCAGATTATAACTTACCGTTCTAATCTCCTGCTGTTTCATTCCATGCTGGTATACCTCCAGAAAAAACCGGATCTGAAGGTTAACTCCTCCCTGGTCGACCTGGACGAGATCCTGGATAAATATGAACGAAGAAAGAAAAGCGCCCTGATTACGGCATACCAGCCCGGCAATTTTCTTATACTGCGATACAGGAAGGGGCGGCCGGCTGCCTGTTTCTCCGAAAATACCATAAAATACTGCCGGGACTCAAATGTGAGGGAAGAGTTTCTGGTCAGGGTCTATACCCTCTCGTCCCACCACCCCTTCGAGCTTAATACCTTCGAAGATCTATCCGTCACTCATGCCAGGGATAGCAAGAGTGTACCACGGGATTATCAGGGCACCATATCTTCATACTTTCTGCAGCTGCCGCCCAGGCTGGTGGTCAAACTCAAGGGAAGACCCCTGAAGACCTACACCTTCACCGGAAAATCCATGACCATAGGCCGCCACCGGGAAAATGACATAGTAATCGATAATCTCAGCGTTTCCAGAAAACACGCCAGAATAAATCATGTGCGGGGTGAATACATCCTGACCGATCTTCAGAGCAAGAATGGCACTCGCCTTCAGGGTGAACCTGTAGAGGAAGCTAAGCTTTCCTCCGGAGATGTCATTACGGTGGGAAAATACCAGGTGGTATTCAAAACCAGCAGTGCAGAAGAACAGCGGGTCGATGAACTGGATCAGACGGTGATAATACCCGGATTCCACAACCGCGAACAGGAATCCAGCATGAATATAAACTGCCCTCTCTCTGCTGAAACAAACCCTGTCCTCTACCGGAGATCGAATCACAAATGCATCAACCTGATTAATCAAAAGACCACTATCGGAAGGGGCAGCCAGGCAGACATTAAACTGGGAGGCTTTCTTACTCCCCGGGAAATAGCCCTGATCGCGAAGGTGGGAGACGACTACATCTTCAGGAAAACATCCAGCCGCAGAAAGATCAGGATAAACGGGGAAGAGACGGAGGAGAAGGTGCTGGAAGAAGAAGATCTTATCGCTATAGGGAAGGAAGAATTCGTATTCAAATATTGATATCATGAGATACCTGATCTTTTCAGACATTCACGCCAACCTGGAAGCCCTGGAAAATATCACCGAGGAGATAAATGTCCTCAATCCGGATATAGTGGTATCACTGGGGGATGTAGTCGGATATGGAGCAAACCCCGCCGAATGTGTTGATCTGGTAGAGGAATACAGCCATATAAAAATCTGCGGCAACCATGACCTGGCCGCCACCGGGGTGCTCAGCGCAGGTAATTTCAACGAAACCGCCAGAAGGGCAATCGCCTGGACCGGCCAATCACTGGACTCCCTGCGGATGGAACAGCTGGAGGACTATGATCCGGTACGAAGGTACAGCGATTGCATATTCGCTCATTCCAGTCCGGTTTCCCCCCTGGACTGGGAGTATATATTAACCAAGAACCAGGCCCGTGAGATATTTGAAAAAACATCAGAGAAGTTCATCATCGTCGGGCATACTCACATACCCGGCATAATTATTTACGATTCGGGGAAATGCCGGGTGGAGCACTCCTCCAGAGTGGCCATTCAACCGGGAATCAGATATCTGATAAATGTGGGGAGTGTGGGTCAGCCACGGGACGGGGTAGCGGCGGCCAGTTATGCAATGCTGGATGAGAAGAGACAGCGCTTGTCCCTCCGCCGTATCCCCTATGACGTCCGTTCCGCTCAGGAAAAGATACGTTCGGCCGGTCTTCCCGAATCGCTGGCTACCAGGCTGGTGACGGCAAAATGAATCAGAATAATTCACCAGATTACAGAATAATCAGCACCCTCGCAACCGGCGGAACAGCAGTGCTGTACAAGGCTATTCAGACATCCCTGGACCGGCCGGTGGTAATCAAGCGGCTTCACTCTCACCTTACCTCGGATGCCAGTTTTACCGGAAGATTCGAGCTGGAGGCCAAGGCAGCCGCCAGCCTGGACCATGAAAATATAGTAACAATTATTGACTTCGGATCATCCGGTAACGGTTACTACATAGTAATGGAATACATTCAGGGCATCAGTCTGAAAAAGATAATAGAACATTGGGGATACCTGGATGAAAAAGCTGCCCTGATGATATGCTATCATATCTGCATGGGATTGGACCATGCCCACCAGAGGGGTATAATTCACCGGGATATCAAACCGGCCAACATCATGATCACAAACCAGGGCCAGATCAAGATTACTGACTTTGGCCTGGTAAAGTTACACCAGAGCAAGAGCAACCATACCGTTGCTGACTCGCTGATAGGCACTCCCCTGTACATGTCTCCGGAACAGGCCATCGGCGATAATATAGACGGAAGGAGCGATATCTTCTCCGTAGGCACCATCTGTTATGAAATGCTCACCGGGGTCCAGCCCTTCGGGGGAGATAACTATGCAGCGGTAATACAGAATATTATTAACAGGAAACCGCCTCCCCCCTCTGCCATAGGTTCGCACCCCGGTGCAGAGGCGGAATCCATTGTGATGAAAACATTGAACCGGGATCCTTCCAGAAGATACAGAACAGCTCTGGAGATGGCCAGGGCTATCGAATCCTTCCTGGGGCATGAAGAAATATCATCTTCGCGGGATAGGATTGCTTCACTGATCAGAGGCAAACCGGACAGAACGGTTAAACAAAACGACAGGAAATCTGAATCAGAGAAGAGAAAAAAGTCGTTTGTGCCATTTGGCATCGCGGTGGCGGCGGTAGTGCTTGCCGCTGTTCTGCTGGGATTAAATCCCTCCGGATGGCACAGGATAAAAAATAAAATTAATTCAGTATTCGGAGCAAACCCCTCACCCCCTCCGGGTCAACTTATGGAAGCGGCCGGTGGAGGCGGTCCGGGAAACCGGGTTGAAATTTTCAACCGGGAAGATCCCGCCCCGTCCCCCGCCAGGGCAACCGTCCCCCCCGCCGGGGAAGCAGCCAAAGATACCGTATCGAATCAAACCTCCACGCCGCCCGGATCTTCAGAGGCAGTACCGGACAATGCATCTTCGCCCCCTGCCTCCTCCGAACCGGTTGATACAACCGGGACCGGTGAAACCACCAGTACGGCAGTCAGACCCGCCGGGGAATCCCAGAGGGCGGCCACCGGTTATATCGATATATACATCACTCCGGAGGCCGATATCGAAGTTGACGGGAAGCAAAGAGCCTATGGGAACCGGTTCGGACCGGCAGAGTTGCCGGTTGGAGAACATGAAATCATTTGCCGTAAGATCGATTACCGTACTTACCGGGAAATACTCCACATTCAGAAATCGGAACTTTCCCGGAGGCATATTATACTTCAGAAGAAGACCGGGACAGTGGCCATAAATACCATTCAAGGTGTCAGTGTGTATATTAATGGAGAGTATAGAGGGATCACCCCGTTAAATTCCCCCTTCAATCTTCCGGTGGGTTATCACTCCATTCAGCTTAAAAAGACCGGATTCCGCCATTGGACCAACAAGATAAACCTGGCGGAAAATGACACCGTTCGTTTAAATATCAGTCTGACCAGGCTGAGAACACCCCATTGAATCCCGGGAGGCGGAGAACGCCTGTTCCACGGTAACCGATTCGATTCGGGAATCATCCTGCCTGACCGCCACCACATTTTCCCCTGCCGGCTTCCATCTGGAAGAAGCGGTAGGACCGAAAACAGCCACACACCGGGCCCCCACCCCACCGGCGATATGCATAATCCCTGTGTCGTTACAGAGAGTCAGGAGGGCTTTCCTCATAATCCCACCAAGCATTCCCACCGGGGGATGGTAGATTACCGCCTCAGCCTGTCCATAGGATCGCAGAAATTCATCCACACGAGGCCGGGCAACCGGTCCTCCCACCACTATCACACCGAGAGGCTGTATTCGGCGCAACCGCTTTATAACCTTTGCAAAACTGGAAGGGGGGCAGGAGTAATTTGCCCCTCTTTTCAATCTTCTCAAGCATTACCAAAACTGATTATTTTATAAAAAAGCGGAACATTTCCGCCGGCTCCTGCGTAATAACAGTCAGAGAGCGGATTGTTTGCCCCGACGCACTTCAATCCTCCTTGTGGGGGGTGATCGGCAGATCACCCCTTTTTCATTCGTTTCTCCTGGGCAGGGTTTGGAGAATTCTCAAATATCTGTGATACCGGCCGGAGTCTATCTTACCATTTTCCACTGCTTCCTTCACTCCACATTTCGGCTCATGGCTGTGGGTACAGCCTTTGAAATGACAGTACTGCTGATATTCCCTGAAATCCCTGAAATAATCACCCAGGGTTACCTGAGAGACTCCCCATATGCCGAATTCCCTCAACCCTGGAGTATCCCCCAGATAACCCCCCTCCGGAAGAGGATGAAGCTCGAAGTGAGAGGTTGTATGCCTTCCCTTGCCGGTTTTACTGCTGACCATCCCGATCTTGACCTCCACCTCCGGGTGAATTGCGTTAACCATGGAGGTTTTCCCCGTCCCGGAGGGTCCTGTCATAATGGATATCTTTCCCTTCATCATATTCTTCAGGCTACCCAGGTTGGTCCCTTCCTTAACACTGCAGAGCACCACCCGGTAATCCATATCCCGGTAAACTCTCAATTCTTCTTCCACCATACTGCTATGTTCAACCAGATCCATCTTATTTATACATATCACCGGGTCCATCCCCCCCCTCTCGGAAGCTACCAGCATACGGTCCAGCAAACCCAGATTGAGCTGAGGCTCCCTCCGGGCAAAAACAAGCAGCACAAAATCCAGATTAGCACCCAGCAGTTTATAACTTCTTCTGCCAGATGTGTCGGCACGGGCGAATAAGGAGCTGCGGGGATGAACTTTCTGGATGGAACCGGTGCCCTCACGCGGGTTCACTTCATCTCTGCGAATATCCACAAAGTCACCCACCACCGGCAAAACATCCTCCGGCTTCCCCTCTATTCTGAGGCGGCCCCGCAGGGAACACCTGACCTCCTCCCCTTCACAAATCACATAATAGTCTGCTCCTTTTATCCTGATTACAGTACCCGAAATTATTTCCAATTTGACCTCTCCATAATTTCAATAAAATATAATGGAGATTATCAAAAAATGATTGTCTTTAAAAGATTAAACTGTTATACAGTAATTAGAGATGAAAATACTGAGAGAGGTTATGCTTAAAATGACACCGGAGAAACTGGCTGAATTCTTTGATGAAGAGCTCTGTATATTCAACCTTCGCTCACGCAAGAAGATGTCCGCTCTCAACGAGATGGTAAATCATCTGGTTGAGAAGGATAAGATCAGGGATAAAGACTTTACCATCGAAATGCTCAGAAACCGGGAGAGTCTCGGCAGCACGGGGCTGGGTAGCGGGGTGGCCTTCCCCCATGGCAGATCTCTGGCTATTCAGCAGTTGACCCTGCTATTCGCCCGCTCCCCCGGAGGAGTGGATTTCGATGCCATGGACAGCAAACCAACCAAAATCTTTTTCCTGGTTCTGGCCCCCTCCGATAAGGGAGCACACATATATCTGGAACTGCTGAGTGAATTGATTGGGCTGGTACAGAATAAGAAAAAGCTGAAAAAACTCTATCAAGTCAAGGATTTCGAAACTTTCCAGGAAATAATAAAGGAGTAATTCATTTGAAAGAGGAGTACAGGCTTCTCATAGCCCTTCAGGACCTCGATCAGATGATCAAGGAGGCCAAGGATAAATCCACCTCCCGGGAACTTA
Organism: uncultured bacterium; assembly: GCA_964613215.1. Lineage (GTDB taxonomy): Bacteria > Krumholzibacteriota > Krumholzibacteriia > Krumholzibacteriales > CAZTHK01 > CAZTHK01. The sequence continues at coordinate 43,619 of CAZTHK010000004.1, forward strand.
AGAATATGGGATTCGAACTTTCCGGCCTGGAAGAGCTGCAGGAGGCCCGGAAGGAACTGGAAGCCAAGATACCGAATCAGTTGCTGATAAGATACAACAAGCTTTCCCGGCATTACTCCATGGCCATATTACCAGTAACCGGCAACAAATGCCTGGGCTGTTTTGTAAAATTGCCCACATCCTTCTTCTCAGCCACTCATTCGGATGAACTGCTGACCTGTGAGAATTGCGGCAGGATGCTCTATATACCATGATAACCGGTTAAATCAAATTCACCAGCAGGCCAGCCTCTCCATTTCAGGATAATATTTCAGCTATAATTAACATCATTGATATAAATATTTTTCTTGTGCCCCCCCGAGGTTTGGTGTAAAGTAATTTAACCAGGTAAAAATTTTTACAGGCGGAAGATCATGGCAAATAACAGCGAAGAAGAATCCAGCAGATATATTAGTGAGAAAAATCTCGGTGAGTTCCCTCCCTGGAGGGGAGATGTGGTTTCCGATGCACTCTGCGGCAAGAAGTATCTTCGCTTCATTCTCCCTGCTCCCCCTCATATCTCTCCCTCCCTGAACGATCTTAGAATGAGGGTAAACCTCTTCACCGCTGAAAATAAAATCATCAGGGAACCCCTTTCATTACACAAAACAGGGGAATCGATAATCTTCCTGTTACCATACAGTGATCTGATACCTTTGAAGAAATTCCTTCCCTCCATGCAGAACAAGGAAATTTCAACAAACTTAAACATTCTTACCTCCCAGATACTGGCCTGCCTCAGCAGTGGACTTGTATTCAACAACCTTACTTCTGATTCGATATTCTTTGCCGGGGGGAAACTTCTCATTCTTCCCACAACATATCTTATCCCCTTCCATATTCTGCGTTATTTCAGGGAGAAAGAAACAGAACTCTTTGATCAGAGAGCGCCGCTGAATAGGGACCTGAACAATCTGGGCAGAATACTGAAACTCTTCTCCAGATACCTGGATAATAAGCATGGAGAGAAATGCGCCCTTCTGGCTGAAGGGCTTATAAAACTGGATCAAAACACCAGCGGGAAGGAATTCAAAAGACTACTGGATGAGCTGGCCGCATTCAGCGGTTCAGAGGCAGACACCAGCTTAATACTTTCAATGAGAAATCCCCCCTACACACCCCACCCCAACCTGGAGAACAGGATAAAGAAAGCGGCTCTCAGGGCTTCAAACGGCGAAAGGCAGCTGATAATTCTGAAGGGAAAGACCGGCGAGGGCAAGACCTCTTTTCTGGAATATACCTATGGTAAAATGAAAGAGGAATGGGGCCTCAAGAGCGGAACCATACTGAGTGATCCACAAATCTTCGAAAACGGTGAAGAGCTGGACTCCGGGGATGAATTCGAATTTCTTCTGGTAGACGATCACGGATACCACCAGCTTCTGGAGAGTTTCGTTATCGAGAGGGTCTTTACCGAACTTGATAACTGCCGGCTGGTCATGATCGTAACCAACAGCGGAACTTCATCCAGATATATTGATGCTATCTGTGATATGGCTGAGAAAACAGAGTTCAACATAAACAGAATCAGACTGCCCTTCTATGAAGATGATAAAAAGGATAAAATACTCTCCTACATCACGTCTTCAGATTCAGGAATCCCGGATTCTCCGGAAAGCCTGGGCGGCAAGATCATGTCAGCACGGATGAGAGCCCGCAACAAAACCGGGGGAGATGGCAGCAACATACTTTCCCGGCTGGACGAAAATGAAAGATCAATTTTGACCTTCATGGCTGTGTTTAATCATCAGATGCCACTGTCCATTCTGGAGAAGGTATATATAACCGAGGATAACGGTATCTACCGGGCTCTTCAGAATCTCCGGGCAATCGGCCTGGTAAGGGCAAAAGCGGAAAAATCCATGCTGGCCGGGGGGGAGCTCTCAGTCATCTACGGATTGGCCGGATACGGAATTGCCTCCCTGTTAAAGAAGGAGATAGATTCATCCAGAAGGAAGAGAATACACCAGAACATAGCTTTAATTCTGAGGGAAATCGAGCAGGTCCCGGTGATCTATATGTTTTACCATCTGGCCTGTTCGGGCAAGAAAGAAGATGCTGCCGGTATTGGATACCGGCTTTTCAAAAAGTTGTTTCAGAGAAAGTGCAGCTGTGCTATCAGATGTTTTTATTACAACTTCAGGGAGGCAGAACTTGATTCTGCCCTGCCCCGGTTAACCCGCTGCAAGCTGCTTCTGGACCTGGGTAATCACTTTGCCCTTACCGGGGACGTTGATGAATCGGAAAAGCTTTTCCGGCTCTGCAGTGATGAAGCAGACGCCTCGGATGATTCGGCAGAATTCAGAGGCATCGCGGTAGAGTCGGTCCGCAAGGAATGTGAAATTCTGGAGAAGAAGGGTGAATTCCTGAGGGGTGAAAACCTGCTCCAGGATGCGCTGGATTCCTACGGAAAATATTTACCCTCTTACGAGAGGGCAAGGCTATACAATGATCTGGCGTGGATCCACTACCGTATCGGCCAGTACAACCGCTCCTGGGAAAACTGCCTGCTGGTTCACAAGCTTCTGTCCGACAAACAGCATCCCGCCGAGATAGCACAGGCTTACAATCTGATGGGGGCGATAAACTGGAACCGCAGCAAGTACGAAGACGCAGTCCTCTGTCACAAGAGATGCCTCTCCCTTCGGGAGGAATTCAACGACCCTATAGGAATTGCCGCCAGCTACAATAATCTGGGTCTGGTCAACCGTTCCATGGGCAAGTTCAATCAGGCGCTGGAATACTTCAAGAAGAGCATGGAGATAAAGAAGAAACACAACAATATGTCGGGACTGGCCGCAGCACACCTCAACCTTGCCCTGACCTATCTGGATATAGAAAAATTAAATCAGGCGTACAGGAATGCTGCCACAGCAGCCAAGCTGGCCGAAGATACCGGCAATCAACAGCTTCTGGCGGAGGTTTACGGAACTATGGGCGAAATAAACTTCCGGAGGGGTAACTTTGATAAAGCCAGGGAGGGATTCTTCAGAAGCCTTCACATCTGTCACAGAACCATGTCTCTCCGCGAGAAGGGGGTAACCTTCCGGAGGCTGGCCGATCTTTGTTTTGCTGAAGGCAAGATTACCGAGGCAAAGGAACTTCTCGCTCAGGCCAGGGAGTTGAGCCAGAAGATAGATTCCCGGCTGGAGATGAACCTCCTCAACATCCTGGATGCCAAGATAAGGATCGCCGAAGGAAAGAGGGAGGAGGGAAAGCGAAAACTGGAGAGCAGTGGTATAGAATTGATGCTGCTGGGAAGGAAGAATATAGCGGCGGAGGTATCTGCGGAGATAGGAGAACTCTATCTGGAGGAGGAGAATGAACCGCTGGCCAGGGAGTATCTGAACCGGGCTCTGACCCTGATCCACGAGGATCAGAACCTGCCGCATCAGATACGGAAATTGAAAGAGACCCTGGAGAAGAGAACCAGGTTTTCCATGGATGATATCAGCTCGGATTTCGACAGGTTCAGAGCCCTCTGCTACATAACCTCAATAATAAGAACCATTCATGATCCCGAAAAGCTGCACAGAACCCTTACCGAAACAGCCAGGAAGATAACCAGTATGGATCGGGCCGTCTTAATCACCAGCAGGGGCAAAGATGACGGCCGGTACAATATCCTGGCAGCTTCGGACAACTTCGACTGTCAGAAAGCACTCAGAAACAAGGATATTCTAGCCATCCTGGAGTTAACCAAACGGCTTGGCTACCCCCTGGAGATATCTCCTCAATCGCTACCACGGGACAAGGTGAGCCCCCGGTTCATAAAGGAACATCCCAGTATAATATGCACTCCCCTCTATATTCACGAGGAGATAAATGGATTTCTTTATATGGATTCCTCCAGCCGGTCGTCTGATACTTCGGATAAGACCAGGATCTTCCTCACCGCCATCAGCCAGCAGATAGCTCTGGCCCTGGAGAGAATCCTGCTGTCAGAGAAGATACCAGAGACAGAAAAACCGGTAACCGGCATTAAAGCTAAACCAGGGAATAAGGAGGATATCAACACCGAGGGGATCATTGGAAACTCACCCTCCATCAAGAGGGTAATCGATCTTATCTCTGGTATCAAAGAGATGAATACCACCGTACTGCTGACCGGAGCCAGCGGGTCGGGCAAGGACCTGGTAGCCAAAACGATTCATTACAACAGCCCCCGCAGCGACAAACCCTTCCACTCCATAAACTGCTCTGCCATCCCACATTCCCTGCTGGAGAGCGAGCTGTTCGGGCATGAGAAGGGTGCTTTCACCGGAGCCCACCGCAGGAAGATAGGGCACTTCGAGTTGGCCAACCACGGCACCATCTTCCTAAACGAAATAGGCGAGCTACCCCTCTCCCTCCAGCCGAAACTGCTCAAGGTGCTGGAAAATCAGAAATTCTACCGGGTAGGAGGAACTGCCGAGATCACCACCGATGTAAGAATAATCGCTGCTACCAACAGGGACCTTTTCAACCTGGTAAAGGAGGGGAAATTCAGGGAGGATCTCTACTACCGGATTAACATATTCCCCATACGGATACCACCGTTGAAGGAGAGGCGGGAGGATATAGAGCCTCTCTGCAATTACGCTCTGTCAACCTTCTGCCGGCTGTATAACATACCGCGGAAGAAGATTTCGCCCGAGGCCATGGCATATCTGAAATCTTTCGACTGGCCCGGCAATGTCAGGGAGCTTGAGAATACCATAAACCGCCTGATTATAATCTCGAAGAGGGATACCATACTTCCCGAGGATCTCCCAGACTACATAGTAAAGCGGCCCCAGACCATGCAGATGGATACCGATGAAAACCTCGAGGAGACCATCCAGGCTCTTCTGAAATACCTTCGGTTCTCCAAAGGCGATCCCATCCTGCCCAAGGTGGAGGGCATGCTGGTGGAGAAGATAGTGGAGCAGACCAAGGACAAGACCAGGGCTGCAAAACTGCTGGGCATATCCAAGCCGACTCTGTACTCCAAACTGAGGAAAAACAGAAATGAACGTTAAAGAGAGAAATACCCTGCTAATCCGGGCAGCATTCATACTTCTGGTCATACTGGTGGCCATATACATCCCACTCAAACTGTATATAGCCCGGTCCGAAGAAGATCAGAAGGAGAACCGGCTGCTGGGCCGGAAACTCAGCATACTGGTCACCAGCGAACTGAGGGGCGACTGGAAACCCTGCGGTTGAAAGAAAAATGTTTACTTCGGGATGGCCCGGCGGGCTTCCCTGATTGAAAAGATAAAGGAATCTCATCCGGTTATTCTGCTGGATGCCGGCGATTTCTCCGAATTCCATAAATCGGAATGGATGGAACTGGAGGAAACCTACTACCGGCAGGTAATGGATGAGATGAACTATACCGCCGCCGCAATCGGGGAGAAGGATCTCATGCTGGGCAGGGACAGGCTGCTGAGTTTTGCCCGTGAAGCCGCCCTGCCCCTGGTCTCAGCTAACCTTTATGACCGGAGGACCAGAGAACTGCTGGCCCAACCACACCTGATAGCCGAAGCCGGGGGCAACTGGACCATTACCGGCAAGAGGGGAGAGATCAGAGTGGGTATCTTCAGTGTAGTGCTGCCGGTGTTCGTGTACCAACTCGACCCGGAGGCCTCTGAATACTACCGGGTGGTAAATCCCAAGATTTCCGCTCTGGAGAGTGTCACCAGCCTCAGAAAAGAGGGATGCGACCTGATAGTGGGGCTTTCCCACCTGGGATGGAGTAAAAGCAGGAAACTGGCCGGAGAGGTTCCCGGCATAGATATCCTGATCAACAGCCCCAGATCACACTCCCGCACCCACTCCACCATGATTGACAGCACCCTGGTGGTCGACACCGGTGTGAAACGGGTTTCCTTTACCGAGATTGTAGTAGAGTTCGGGGAGGAGGGGCCTGAGATCAAGGCTTTCGACAGGGGCTCTGAGACAATAAAATACCGGCGCCACCCCCGCCTGGTCGAACTGGAGGAGGAACTGGAAAAGAAAAAGAAAGAACTGGCCAGGAAGAAGAACACCAGGCCACAAGCCGGTCCGGGCAACTAGCCGGTCCCAACGGCCCAGGCGGTTCAACCGATTACTTAAAGTTAAGTCAACAGAAGCATTAATTCAAATGGCTCATTAATCCGGGCAGTGAGTTAATTAAAGTCATAAGCAAATCCCCGTTTACCACCGGGGTGATTTTTGCTATAGTAAAGTTTGTTTAATTATGTCTTCCCCTTAAGGAGCGGAGGCAGCTAACATCGAGAATGATTCCCCTCCGCTGGGTGGAAGAGACCGGCATATGCTTATAATCCACGGCTGATAAGGGGAAATGCAGTAGTTGCATCAATGGTTCCTGTGTAATAAGAGAAAGAACCCCGCCAGCTCTGATCATCCTGACCCGGCCGGTGCAATAAATTGTATCATGTGGATTAAGCATGTTCGATCATACAGAGAGCAAGCGGTCAATGAGAAAGGTGAATTGTAATTATGTATCTAAAAACCCTGGTTGAATACCTGAATCAAACTCTGCGTATAGATGATTTTTCTGATGACGCATCCCTCAACGGCCTGCAGGTGGAGGGGGCTCGCACGGTAAAGAAGGCGGTTATAGCGGTGGATGCATGCTATAAATCGATACAGGGAACCAGAAAGAAGAGGGCCAATATCCTGATCGTTCATCACGGCCTCTTCTGGGGAGGTCCTACCCCTTTAACCGGAATTATTGCAAAGCGGGTGGGGATTCTGCTCAAGAACGGGATATCCCTCTACGCCGCCCACCTGCCCCTGGACTGCCATCCCGAAATCGGCAATAATGCACAGCTGGCTGAAATGCTCGAGTTAAAGGCGAGGGAGGCCTTCGGTGAATACCACGGCAAGGAGATAGGCTTTGCCGGTAATCTCCCCCGCCCCATGACGGTAAATGGCTTCACCCGTAAGATAGACAAGCTCCTTAACTCAAGCACCCAGAGCTTTCCATTCGGCCCGGATAAAATAGACAGAATCGCCATTGTGTCGGGAGACGGCTCCGCCCTTATCCCGCAGGCGGTGGAAGCAGGAGCAGGGACACTGCTTACCGGCGAACCAAACCACCCCGCCTATCACACTGCAATGGAATACAAAGTCAACCTGATATGCGCGGGCCACTACGCCACCGAGAAGGCCGGGGTCAAGGCAGTGGGTGAAAAGCTGAAGAACGAGTTCGGCCTCCCGGTGTCATTCCTGGATATACCCACCGGATTATAATTATTATACGTCCAGTTCCGGCGCCCGAACTGATATAATTATGAATATTAATTTTCTATGGGATCCTGCTTATATGTGACATTGGCAGGATTATTATAGTATCCAGGGCTACCGGTACCAGCGTTGATACCTGAATTACTATTATAATAAACTAATTGACTTTTTCCGGTTTCAGCGGTGAAACCAGATGCCGGATAAGTTGCCTCAGGCAGAATTAACCGGAAACTAAGATTTATAAACTAATCTGACTCCAGTTCCGACGTCGGAACTGGTATTATGTTAACCAGTGTCTGATGTTTTCCTGTTCGGGGTACTTTTCCGGTAACTGGAGTTGACCGCAGGCAGTTATCCGGAGCGCTGGTTTCACCGCTGAATATTTCTATATATGAGGTAACAGATTCAACAGATACCAGGATATTTTACCATAAAATATTGTAATGGAGCTCAGGATGTGATGCTCAATCTTCTTCAGAATGCAGCTCCTGATCCGCAACCTGTCTTCCGGGAACCTCACTGACAAATATGGTAAACCCGGCGATAACGCTGATAAGCATAATTGCGCTATAAAGAGCCTCTCCATTCGATGAAGCTGTCCCGATACCGAGAGAATACGGCATGAACATCAATATCATCCCCACAACCCCGTATTTTAATTTCAGACCCTTGGTACGGTGCAGAACATAGGAGATGGCCCAGATGCCCCCGCAGGTTAATACAATCGCAATGATTTCTTCAATCATTTTGGTCCTCCTCTCAATATAGAAAACTTAAACAATTCCGCTTTGGGCTGAAACGATTTATTCTGAGTTTCAGATAATTCATCACAGCAGTCAATATTTTTTATTTCTCACAAAACGGGAATCGACAAATCCCTCCGCCTTAATGTGCATTTTTGGTAGATGCCCACGAGCAAGCCCGTGGCACTAGCTATAAAATACCAGCTTCGCTGGAAGCCCTTCGGGCTGATTCCATTCACCCACGTGCAAACACGCGGAATTCTGCCCTGCGGGTTATTAGACTCCAATCTGACGTCAACCTGAGATGCAGTTACATCCCATGCCGGTGTAATCTGCATATTAATTATATTCCAACCGGGCATACGGTTAACCCCAGGAAATAGTGGTCCAGTATATCTACTCCAGCCTAAACCAAGAGACATGGTGATCAAAATACATGCTCGTTGGTCCAATCTTCAACATCATCTCCCCAGACAATGAACACTATTGATCCCAGCAAACCGCCCAGTATCCCGCCAACTCCACAGCCGGCACCACCGGTGATCATGACCCCGGCCAGGGCACCAACTGCATCCCAGTATATAGTCTCTATCTGTTCAATTTTTTCTGGGACTATCACCGTGGTATCTTCATCGTCACTGTCGTACAGGGAAGACCAGAGGGTATAGGAATGCTTTGAAACATCAACAAACATTTCATACCGTTCATTTTCTCCACGGGATGAACCCGGAAATAGATTGGTGTTCTGATGAAAAATGGCTGAATTCCTGCCCTCGGCTTTTATTTCCCTGAACACTCGCAGATATTTTTCAGCGCTCTTTTTTGGAAAATATCCCTTCTCTACCAGATTTTTCATGCTCTCCTCAGGGATATCTTCCGGCAGGTCAAAAAAGTTAATAGTACCCTCTGACTTTAACTCAAGAAATTTCTTAAGAACTCTTGCGACATCTTGTTGGTTCACTCTATTTACATAATCCTCCCTTTCCAGAATCTTATTAGCCGATTCAATAAAGTGTCTTACAAAGGTTTCAATATCTACCTTGTTCCCGCTCTTCAACGGAATCCTGTCATTAAATTCCGTTAATACCTGATTGTGCAGCTTACCCACATCTTCTATTCCGATCACCTTCTTTACCATTCCCCTGTTACCATCTGATTGATCTTCCGGGTTAACAACTTCATATTCTCCAGTGCAGGAAAAATAGGACATCCAGATAAACGAAATAAGAATTACTGCGACTGTGCTTTTTTTAAACATATCCCCCCCTTTTTTAAATCAGCCAGTTTAAATCTTCCTGCTTCCTCTTGCAGTTAACCGCCGTTCATCGCTAATATATTGCAGATTATATTCCACCAGGAGATTTTATAAAGGGTAAGGGTTTAGTCGGCAAGCGTTCACTCTATCATATCTTCTTTTTTGAAAATAGGTTAGGGAGTTTATTAGTGTTCAAGAATTCTCAATTTATCAACTATGAGAATATCCCCCGGTATACCTGTTTTTCATAAAACTGTTCACCAGCCTGTAACACATTTTTCTTCATATTTATAAAGATCATTGCAATTAATTGATATAAAATCAATTATACTGTTGAACAGGTTGAACACCCGAAATGAACACTGTTACACTTTTTGATAATCACTAAAGGGCTGACAAACTAATTTTATTTCTGGAGTTTTCCCAATTTTCATTTATTCAGTATGTACCGGTGCCTGGTGTTTCAAAATCGCTGTCGATTTCTCGCCAGCCGGGGAAATCTTAATCTTCCGCCTCCCACATCGCTCTTTCTGCCCCTGCGGGGCAGAAAACCATGCCCGCTCGCCAGGGGGAGGCTTTTGAAACACCGGGCACCGGCTGAAAAAACGGCTGGAATACCTATTCCATTTATCAATATTAATAATTGCTTGTCATCTATGGTATTATGAAGTTCTTTCACCAATTTTTAGGGAAACTCCATTAATTTTATTCTTGATTGACTTAATTCTACTCCCGGCGTCGGAACTGATATTATGTTAACCAATGTCGGATAACTTCCAACAATCAAAATATTGATGTAAATTGCATGAGCTATAGTTGAATTTTTCAATTCACCGGTTCCACCACTGGAACTGATATTATTTTAACCACCGGAATGAGTTTATGAATTAACCGGGATAAATGATATACTGTAAGGTCACTTGATTTTTTCACCGTTTATTAATATTCCGTTGGAAAATAACACCGGCGCCGGATGGTAGAGAAATTACAGATTTCCATATGAACAGATGAATATTCAACCAGCCGGTTTCAGGAGCAACAAATAACCAGTAGCTGTTGCGGAAAGAGGATTTTCACATTGATAACTTTAAACTAGGTAGAATTTCCAGTATGTTACCATGGTCTGTATCAATAATTTGTGTTTTCGCAACAGGAACTTAATGAAAGCTATCGGGAGCGGCAAATAAGTCAAAGTCCACCTTCTAAGAAGGTGGACTTATAAATAAATAATGGTGGGAGCTACAGGACTTGAACCTGTGACTTCTACCGTGTGAAGGTAGCACTCTGACCACTGAGTTAAGCTCCCACCCGGTTACTAACTATAATCACTTTTAATAACATTATCAAGGATGAGAATCAAACGGGAGTTTTTATAATTCATCCTGCCGGCATAACCGGTTAGCGTGGAAGTGCAGCGGTCTCAGTCAAGAACTCTGAATTACAAAAATTTACGGAAGGCAGATTACCATAATTCGAACCCGGCTGTTAACCTCGATCCGTCAATAACACCATCGATGCCGGTTGGCCTGGTGGCTGATTGACGCTGCTTTTTCTCCCATTCATGGAATTTGGCAACTCCACCACCTGTGGATGAATAAAAGGAGGCTTAGTGCGGGCAAGTTGGCCTATCAACGGAAAGAATCTTCAGTCAGGTCATTATAATTTTGACAAATTGAGGTTAACCATAATTCTATTCTTCCCGCCGCCGGTACTCCCGGATGACCCCTCTGGCTTTCTCCAGGTCATCCCGGTGGACCAGAATGTCTACCTTTCCCAGGCCGTCCACGGTGAGGGGATATACACTCTGGGATATGTGCATATTCAGAGAGACCCTTACATCCTCGGATTCCAGAACGCCCCTGATTACCTGAGCCTCCATCTCACCCTGCACCGAAACCAGCTCAACGAACTCTTCCCTGTTATCATCCTCCATATCTGCGGGTTCTCCAATCTTATTGAAATAACCGGATAACTGATCCTGCCGGTATAAGAGTGCTGTATTTATAATAATATATTAATTATAATTATGTAACTACTTATTATTCATCCCGCCGGCCATTTCAGGTTTTATTTCAACCGGATATCTGATATATTTCAGCGGTTATTGCCGAAATAATCGGCCCCGGTTACTTATTAACACAGGATTATTCCAGTATGACAGCCAGTAATGCAGGCAATCACAAACCGGAACCCCGGAATGCCGGAGCCCATATGTCCATCGCCGGGGGAGTTCATCTGGCCATGGAGAGGGGATTGAGCATAGGGTGCAGGGCGGTACAGCTGTTTGTAAAGAACAACAACCGCTGGAAAAGCCCTCCTCTCAAGGATGAACATATCCGACTCTTCCGGAAGCGCTGCGAAAATTTCAGACCCGACTTCATAGTGGCGCATTCAGGTTATCTGATCAATCTGGCTTCGCCGGAGAAACCCCTGATGGATAAATCCGCAGCCGCTCTGCGGGATGAGATATCCCGCTGTGTCCGGCTGGGCATACCCGCTCTGGTGATACATCCGGGCAGCCACCGGGGTGCCGGCGAGAAGGAGGGAATAGAAAGAATCGCATCCAACATAAACAGCATTTTAGACGGAGCCGATACGGGCAACACCAGGATACTGCTGGAATCCACCGCCGGGCAGGGTAATACACTGGGTCATAGATTCGAACATCTGGCCGGTATAATAAGCGGGATAGATCATAAAGACAGGATTGGAGTCTGCTACGATACCTGTCATTCCTTTGCCGCCGGCTATGATATAAGAACCCGGAAGAAATATGAAGAGACCTGGGATGAGTTCGACCGGGTGATAGGGCTGGCCAGACTTGCACTCTTCCATCTGAACGACTCACTCACCGGCCTGGGCTCCATGAGAGACAGGCACACCCACATCGGAGAGGGCGAACTGGGGCTGAGACCATTCGGTTACCTGGTTAATGATTCCAGATTCAGCGGAATCCCCATGATACTTGAAACCCCCAAGGGCAAGGACCTCAAAGAAGATATCAGAAATCTGGAGGTACTCAGAAGCCTGTACCGGCGTTGACCGGATAATCATGGGAAAGCCCATGTCACCTAAGGGCGGCGATAAAATTCATCCACGGGCAGGCTCATGGAACCCTGATTGAAGGGTTAATAGATACCCACGTGCAATCCCGTGGCACTGACTGCAAAATTACGGGCTTCGCTCGCCGCCCATTCGGGCGGAGTTCACATTCACCCACGGGCAGGCACGTGGAACTCCGCCCGGCGGGATATTAGAACAAGCGGCCCGGATAATCGATAAAAAGCAACCAACTATTTCCCGATGAATGTCGACCGGAGGAACAGTGGTATTTAGAGTTCAAGCTGAATTATTCGGGATAAAAAATAATAATTTTAATTTATAAGATTAATCAGCTCTGCGGCATCCTGGATATTCTTCTCCACCCGGGGGGTGAACTCTTTCAGGGATTCATCGGTAACATTGAACAGATCTTCGATCTCCTTTTCCGGGGGAGTCTGAAGGAAATCCCCGGGAAAACCGAAACCCAGCTTCCTGATCAGACTGTCTGAGAACTTAACCACAGAGGTTTCTATAAGATAAATCTCATTCATTTGATCCGGGTGAAGATGATGGCCTCCTATTATCCGGGCAAGCTTATCGGAGAAATTCCAGTGCCGGGCAAACATCTCTCCGAACTGAGAGTGATCCAGCGATAATACCTCCTCCTCGGCACGGCGGATCAGTATATTCTCCGAAGCGGATTTCATCAGAGCCCGGGAAAATTCCTCCGGGAATAGAAGGTTCATCACCAGTTTTCCTATATCATGAAGGATTCCGGCGCAGAAACAGTCCTCTTCATTCACTCCCTTAACATTTTCCGCCAGGGTCCTGGATGCCACCCCCACCCCCACACAGTGCTTCCAGAACTCCCGGAGTGAGAAATAACGGTTGTAGGATTTTACCTTCTTGAACATGGAGATTACCGATACCGCCGTTACCAGATTCTTAACCGCGGTAAAACCGATATTTACCACCGCGCTCTTCACACTGCTTACATCAGATGCGGAGTAGTAAAAGGGGGAATTGGCCAGCCTGATCACCTTGGAGGCCAGGGACTGATCGAGAGAAATTACCTTTTCCAGATCGCGGGAGGAGGTATCGGGAGATTCCAGCAGAGTCATTATTTTCATAAGGACGTTGGGAATCGTGGGTAGATCCCGCACCTTACCAATGTACTCCCGGCATCTCTCATCGATTTCCTCTGGCGATCCTGCCTTTTTTTCACCGGTAATAGACATGTTTGACATTTGACAAGTTTATTTCTCTTCCACCAGCCCCTGCCTCGACTACTTGAACAGAGAAAATTCCTCCCTTAGAATATTTTTCACAGATTCTTCCAGCTCCTCTATAAAATCACCGGTAATCCCCAGGGTGATACTGGATATCTCCCCGGCAAGATCCATATCCGGTTCGTTAAGAAAACCGATGTTGAACTTGTGACAGAAATTGTTGGCAAAGTCGATATAGTAAACCAGATCGCTGTCAGTCTCCATCTCCGGCTCTATATTGTGATGCTCCCCTACCGCCCGTTCAAAATCTTCGGTAAGTTTCCACTTCTTGATCAGCCGGGCTCCCACCTCGGCGTGGGTGAATCCCAGTTTTTCATTTTCAACTTCGGCGAAATGCCTGCCGGTATTATAAACCTCCTCCACTATCTGATCGAATTCGCCGGGAATCTTCTGGTGAAAAACCAGCTTTCCTAGATCATGCATCAGCCCACCCATAAAGGCCTGTTCGGCATAGGACGGTTTAACCTTCATGGCAGCCAGTTTTGCCGCTACGGCCGCCCCCAGGGAATGTTCCCACAGCAATTTGTCCTTCAGCCCCATCACCCTGCCCCCTCCGGTCATGGTGTAGAGCTTGCTGGTGGCATTCATAATAGACAGGCTTCTGATGGAATTAAATCCCAGCATTACGATGGCATCACTGAGTTTCTCTATCTTCCTGCTGCAGGAATAAAGTGCCGAATTGGCGATTTTGAGAATCTGGCTGGTCATGGCCTGATCCTTGGATATTATCTCCTGGAGCTGAGTGGCATCGGTGGAGGGATCATTAACCACGCTCATCACCCGTTTTGCCACTACCGGCATGGGGGGAAGATCCCTGGTAAGCATTATCATTTTATCAGCAGTAATTTCCCGCGGCATTATCTACCTCTTCCTGGTTACCGGCATTATAGCAATTTTATCCTGTGCCACTCCGTTCCTTACGGAGATATATTTCCAGCATCTCACTGCTGACATTCAACCGTTTGCCCATCTCCTTCTCATCCATCCCCCGGTCTCTCAATCTTCTGATTTCGCTTACCACCCCGGAACCCCTTTCATTTTCACTCTGGACATACCCGCCCGCATCTTCATCCATGTTTTCCCGGTTGACCACACTGCGTATCATCTCCAGGCATCCGGAAATCTCACTATCCAGTTCATCCAGTTTCCGCCTCAATGAAGAAGGCATGGCCCCGCTCTGCCGGATTCTGTTTTCCCGCGGATAACTGTTCATCCTCCGGATCCGGGATTGTAACACCGGCCTCCCACTGGAATTCCCACCATTCTTTCTCTTTCTTCTGATCAGAAATACAGCAAAGGCTAAAGCTGATACAGATGCCACTCCCGATGACCACAACACCGCTTCCAGAAAAGACAACGATTCAAAAATGTGAAGGTTCATGATGCACTCCCCGGCTTTTCCAGCCATTCAACCAGAGTTTATTAAATTTTCGGTTCAGGCGAGTTTATCCACCTGATGTTCTTCTCCATCCTTTTTCTTTTTCTTCCTCTTTCTCCCGGCAGCTTTGTCAGTGTCGCTGGTTTTCTTTTTCTTTCTCTTTCTGTGAGAATGTCCCGGAGGTGTTACAATATTCGATATATCGGTTAAATCTGCTCTGATAATTCTATCCGGCATATCTACTCACCTCCAGAGCGGTTAATCTACATTCTCCGCTGCCTCCTTCTTATCATTCCCGGCATTTCTGTCCCTCTCCTGTATATATCCGAAGTTTACCGAAGCAGCGTCCCAGGCAATATTCAGCACTATTGTCACCAGATAAAAGGCCAGAATGGTAAATCCGACCCTCTTCACAAACACCATAAGCGGGACATTCTGAAAGAGGCTTATTAACCCGGCAGCAAGCCCGGCTCCCAGGATCACAGTATTCAGAAAAACTTTCATCTCTCCTGTTCTTTACCTGCTAACTACCCCGTCAATCATTCCGTAGCGGCAATTTCAACCGGTGTATCTTCACTTTTTCTAATATTATCTTCGACAGAAAGGGAGTCATTTTTAACCAAAATATTCCTATCTTCACCCTGTTCTGCTAACAAACGGGGTGAAATGTTCATCATCAATTTCGGCACTGTTGCAATATCCAGCCCCCCGTCAAAATGGTTGACTTCATTGATAAATGAAAATACCACAGGGATAGCGAGGGCCAGATCCAGCAATCTTCCCTTTTTCCATGTCATATCAAACTTGGTCAACACTGCGAAATCAAAGGAGAGCAGGCTGTACAGTTCCATCTCCCTCTCCAGCCTCACCCTGCTGGCATTAAGGTCAAAGACAAAATGCTTATAGATATAGTCGCATTTCGATATACAGTCCCGTATCCCCTTATCCTGAAGGTAACGATCACTCAGTATACATGGGCTATCCACCAGAATAACCTCATTCTCCCCTGATTTATCGTGCAGATGTTTCAATTCTTCTATATTGAAGAGCGGTTTAAATCCGGCTCCCAGAGTTCTGGCCACCATCTTCAACCGCTCAATTTCCCCATTATGACGGGGAAAGAGGGGATGGACATCAATCTTCTTCCCCTGCTCAGCCAATATGCCCGCCAGTTTGACCAACAGACTGGTCTTACCGCATCCACCAGAACCCATAAACAAATGCATCCCCGCCATATCATCCCAGCTATCAGCACTAACTACATTCATATAACCCCTCAGGTGACTGACTGCCTTACTGAAGTTATCTCCCCTCCGTGAAGAATCATCTGAGGTCAGCGAATGGGACAGTCTGGTGATAGTCCTGACGCTGGCGCCAGCCTCCGTCAGAATATCCGCCAGGGGATAGTTTCCGCCGGACTGCAGCACTCCGGCCAGCTGCTTCTTGGTGGATTTAACCCTGTTTATTATATGGTCTATCCTTTCCAGTTCTTCTTCCAGCTTGCCGTTATCTCTCTCCTGCGAATACTTCCCGGCGGCTTCTCCGCCTGCGGGAACATTGATCCTGTTTCTCCCGGGGGGAGGAAAACTCCTTTCCGTCGGGGGGGTGGTGCTTTCATTATCCGATTCCGCCACTCTTATCTCGAAGATGTTATTCATTCCCATGGAATCCGCCCTCTTTTCCTTCCTCTCCCTTACATCCAGGATCAGAACATCCGGCCCGAAGGCGCTTTTTACCTTACTCATAGCCGCTTCAAGCGACTCTGCCTGAATCTTGTGCACTTTCTGTTTCATTTATACTCACCATTCCTACTGCTCTTACCTTAACGTCTCTATCAACTTCTGAATATCCTATCACGGTCAGATAGGGATAGGTCGGTTCTGCAAATCTCTTGAAAGCCAGCCTTATCCCGGAAGAACAAAGAACTACCGGATGAAGGCCCATCTGATTAACCCCCTCCACCTCATCCCTGACCGATTCCAGCACCGCCCGGGTAAAATCGGGGGGCAGTTCCAGAACCTTGGTCTGGGAAGACTTCTCCAGTGCCTGCATGAATGCTTCCTCAATGGCTGGATGAACGGTTATAACAGACAGCTGGTCTTCGCTATCCAGATAATGGTCTATAATGGAACGGCCCAGAGCTTCCCGGACCCTCTCTGAAATGTAGTCCACATCCCTGGTCTGATTGATATAATAGCCTATGGTTTCCAGTATGGTGACCAGGTCACGTATGGAAACCCTCTCCCTCAACAGGTTGGACAACACCTGCTGAAGAAAGGCATAGTTTATCTGATCGGGCATCAGGTCATCCACTACCGCAGGGGCATACTTCCTCACCCGGTCCACCAGATCCTTGACATCCTGGCGGGTCATGATTTCATCAGCATGCCTCTGGATGATTTCATTCAGATGAGTGGCAATCACGGCACTGGGTTCGACCACGGTATAGCCAATGTTCTCAGCCATGTCTGCATCCTCCCTGCTTATCCACATAGCCGGCATATTGAAGGCCGGATCCCTGGTCTCCAGACCGCTGATGCTGTCATCCGGCCGTCCTGCTCCTATGGCCAGAAGCCGGTCCACATGTACTACATTGGTGGCGATGTCGATACCCTTCAGTTTTATCCTGTACTGATTGGGTTTGAGCTGCAGGTTATCACGAATTCTGATGGGAGCTATCTGCAGACCCAGTTCCAGGGCTGCCTGTTTTCTTATACTGGTCACCCGGTTGAGGAAATCTCCCCCCATCTCCTCATTCGCCAGGGGAATCAGACCGTATCCGATCTCAACCTCCAGGCGGTCCACATAATAGAGCTCGTCCTGCTCCATGGGATCAACCTGCTCCGGAGGAACCTCCTCTTCTTCCTCCTCCTCTTCGGTGCGGGAGCGGCGTTCCAGGATAAACAGCGACATGAATATCAAACCCATAATAAAAAACGGAACGGTAGGAAGACCGGGAATAAATCCCAGCGCCAGAAGTGAAATGGACACAACAAGCAATACCCTGGAATAGGAGAATATCTGAGAAGTCACATCGGTTCCGAAGTTGCTCTCACTGGTAGTTCTGGTAACGATCATACCAGCCCCGGTGGAGATAATCAGGGCTGGAATCTGGGTTACCAGTCCGTCCCCCACGGTAAGGGTGGTATAGGTCATGGCTGCCTCCGAGGCACTCATACCCACCTGAACGATTCCGATAACCAGTCCTCCTATGATATTTATAAGGGTTATTACTATACCGGCAATTGCATCTCCCCGTACGAACTTACTGGCACCATCCATGGCTCCGTAAAAATCAGCCTCTCCGGATATCTTGCTTCTTTTTTCTCTGGCTTCCTCCTCCGTGATCAGCCCGGAATTCAGGTCGGCATCAATACTCATCTGCTTTCCCGGCATGGCATCCAGAGTAAACCGGGCCGCCACTTCGGCGATCCTTCCGGAACCCTTGGTAATTACCACAAACTGTATAACCACGATGATCAGGAATATCACCAGCCCGATGACGTAATTACCCTTCACCACAAAACTGCCGAAGGAAGAGATCACTTCCCCGGCGTAAGCTTCCGAGAGGATCAACCTGGTGGAAGCCACATTCAGAGCCAGGCGGAACAGGGTTACCATCAGCAGAAGGGAAGGGAAGACTGAGAATTCCAGAGGTTCTTTTACGTAGATGGTGACCAGCAGAATCACCAGTGCAAAAGTTACATTGAAGGTCAGCAGAATATCCAGAAAGGATGGAGGAACAGGTAGAACCATAAGTCCCAGAATACCAATCAATCCGAAAGAATTGAGTATATTGGAACCCTTGAATACCCTGCTCAGGATCGAGTTATCTTCCCTGTTTTCCGCCAAACTGTTTATCCTTCCTTAACTATCAGTTAACTTGGGACTTATCACCCATACTGTAAATATAGGCCAGAATCTCAGCTACCGCCCGGTACAGGTGCACAGGAACATATCCCCCCACCTCACAGGATTTATACAGAGCCCAGGCCAGCGGACGGTTCTCTATCACCGGCACCTTGAACCGGCGGGCCGTTTCCCTTATCTTCCTGGCCAGGAATTTCCTGCCCTTGGCAACCACTTTGGGAGCCTTGAAATCCCGACTATACTTGATTGCGATAGCCAGCTCGGTGGGGTTGGTAATCACTACATCGGCATCCTGGACCTCGCTCAACATCCGGTTTCTGGACATCTCCCTCTGAATGGACTTGATCCTCTCTCTGAGATGCGGATCACCCTCTGTCTCCTTCAACTCATCCCGGACCTCCTTTATGGACATCCGGATGGATTTCTGGTGCTGCCAGTGCTGGAATGCGTAATCCAGTGCGGATATTATCAGCATCACTATCAGTGCCCGGAGGGCAATGCTGCCCCCCACCTTCACCAGCATACCCACCACATCCGGATTACTGTTGAGGGTGAGGGACATAATGGAGATGATAGCCGGCTTGAACACCAGATAGGTAACCAGACTCAGCACCCCTATCTTCAAAAATCCCTTGAACGCCTCGAATATGGATTTCCAGGAGAATACCCTCTTGAAACCGGAGACCGGATTGATCCGGTCCATCTTTGGTGCCAGGGCATCGGGAACGAAGTAAAAACCCACCTGGGCGAAATTGGATACCAGACCGGCACAGATAGCAGCCAGGAAAAATGGTGCCACAATGGGAAAGAACAGCCGCAGCAGAAGCAGAAGAATATTATTCATGCTGCCCGCCCTGACCACCTGGGGAGAAGTATCAAGAAATTGCAGGAAGGTTCTGGATATGGCCTTCAAAATATAACGGTGTCCCACCACCACGGTGAGGGTCCCGGCCAGCAGGATGGCCAGGGAATTTACCTCTCTGCTCCTGGCTACCTGTCCCTTCTCCCTGGCCTGCCTCTTTCTGCGGGGAGTGGGTTCTTCCGTTTTCTGCTCATCACTCTGAAATTCAGCCATAACTTAATGCCTTCTCTTTCAAGCTCCTATCACCCTGGAAAGATCCTCCGGTATATTCCTGAACAACGTCGCCAAAGCCCTGGCCATATAGGGAATGGAAAATCCCAGAGCCAGGAGGCCCACCAGCAGCCGGAGTGGAAATGCCACAATAAAAATGTTTATCTGGGGAGTAGTTCTGGCGATCAACGCCAGCGACAAACTGGTCAGAAGAAGAATTACCACTACCGAAGCCCCCAGCTGCACCGCCACCGAAAAAACCTTGCTGGACAGTACTATCAGCTCTTCCACACTCTTCACCGGCAGGGAAAGCTCTCCCACCTGGAAAAATTCGAATATATCCACCATCCCCGATATGATCAGATGGTGGCCGTTCACGGCAAAAAACAGTACCAGGGCAAGAAGAAAATGAAACTGGGCCACTATGGAAATATTGGTTTTGCTCTGGGGATCATACACATTAGCGATAGCAATGCCCATCTGGGTACTGACCACCCGGCTGCACAGCATAACCGCATAGAATACCAGGCTGCTGGTTAACCCGATCAGAAGACCCAGGAATACCTCCCGCATGGAAAGCAGGATCAGGTAAACTCCAGTGATACCCTGACCACCTGGCAGAGCAGGTTTTACCACCACATAGGCCATAAGGGATAACACTGCTGCCAGCGCTATCTTCCACTGCCGGGGAAAGAAGCTGGCTCCAAAAACAGGGAACACAAACACAATGGTAGCTACCCTCAGCAGTACCAGCATAAAACAGATTACATCGTTAATGTGATAGCTTACATCTATCAAAACCCGGTCCTCCTACAGAGCTCCGATTTGAGTAATCACCCTGGTGGCAAATCCTATTATCACCCGGAGCATCCATGGCATGAATATCACCAGAGCCAGGGATACCGCCAGTATCTTGGGAACAAATACCAGGGTCATTTCATTAACCTGGGTTACCGCCTGAAATATCCCGATCACCAGCCCCACTATCAGTCCGAACAGCAGCATGGGAGCGGCGATCATTATGGTTACATAAAGGGTCTGCCTTCCTATATCCACTACCATTTCCGGACTCATATCCTTACTCCTATCCTTGGAATCCTGAAACCAGAGATTTCACCAGGAGATGCCAGCCGTCCACCAGGACAAACAGCAGAATCTTGAAGGGCAGGGATATCATCACCGGTGGAAGCATCAGCATACCCATAGACATCAACACGCTGGCCACTACCATATCTATCACCAGGAAGGGCAGATAGATCAGAAATCCCATCTGGAAGGCGGTTTTCAACTCGCTGATAATGAAACTGGGTATTATCACACCGGCCGATACAGAATCAGGTTCCACCGGGTGGTCGATATGGTTTAGCTTCATGAACAGCGCGATGTCCTTTTCCCTGGTATGAACCATCATGAACTTCCTTATGGGTTCGAATCCCTTCTTCAGGGCGGCTTCCCTGCCTATCTCTTCCTTCAGATACGGCTGCAAGGCTTCATCATAGACCTGCTTGAATATGGGAAACATTATTACCACCGTTAAGAAAAGTGCCAGCCCTATCAGGAGCTGGGGAGGAGGCATCTGCTGGGTTCCCAGAGCGTGGCGCACGAAGCTGAATACCACAATAATCCTGGTAAAAGATGTCAGCATAATCAGTATGGCCGGAGCCAGAGACAGCACGGTAAGACCCAGCAGGATCTCCAGGGGGAGGCTGAGCCTCCTGCCCCCCTGATCATCCTCCGCATCCACGACTCCAGGGAATACAATATCACCATTATCTTCCCCTCCCTCCTCCTGAGCCCGTGCACAGGAGGAGAGGAATAACAGACCGGATATAATCACAATCACCATAACCGCAGATAATATTTTATGCTGTTTTTTCATAATAGCTATCCTGCCTTAAATCTTATAGTCAGAGGGGGCAATTGATATGCCACGGGAAAAGGAGGGAAATATTGAGGCGGCCAGGAGGAATATTTTTCCCTGCGCTGCAATTCGTTATAAGTAATGAGCTTGATCAATAATGGCGGAAAGCCGGGTGGAACATCTTGCCTCCACAGGGGCTGGGATCATCTGCCGTCATGTAAGGGAGAGCTGACGGCAGGGTAATCTTCTAACCGGTGGCTACTTCTCTGCCACCCCTCTTATCTCTGAATATTCCGAGGTGCTCGACGAAACTGCGCCCCTTTGAAACATCCTCATCCTCACACAGTTCCGACCGGTCCAGCTCGGCGATATGGGAAACCTGGCTGTCGGTTACCCCCAGCAGAAAGGTTCTCTCCCCCACATCCACCACACAGATTCTGGCCTTCTGGCTCAATGAAAATGAGCCCCGGTGCTTGATATTACCGGAAGCAGGCCCTCCGCTCTTGAGAATAAACTTTCGAAAGAGATGGATGCAGACATAGACCAGAGCCAGTACCACTGCCAGAGCTATGGTCAATCTTCCCATACTGGGGAAGATGCTCTCTTTTTCCGATGCCAGCAGTACAGCGGGGGAAAGCAGAATGGTTGAAAACAGTACCGACATAATCTTGAATCTTTTCATAATGGCTCCCTTACATACTTGCCCGTAGTCTTTCGGTTTTGCTTACCAGGCTGTTAATCTTGATGGCAAAGTTTCCTCCTACCACGGTAACTTCTCCGGTGGCGAAGAGTTTATCATTGAGATACAGATCCACATTCTCACCGGCACTCCGCTCCAGCTCTACCAGCATACCAGGACTCAACTTGAGTATATCCTCTATAGTCTTCCTGGTCCTTCCCAATTCAACCCTTACGGTAACATTTACATCCATCAGCAGATCTATATTGCTGGCATCCCCTCCAGCCTCCCCTACCGGCCGGCCCCCTGCAGAGGCTTGAAAATCTTCCTCCGCCGCACCGGAATCATCCTCGCCATCCTCCCTGTTTATCTCATTTATGACCTCGGAAACCGCCTCATCATTACCTTCATCAGATTTACCGGAACCAGAGGCCTCCTCACCTCCGGCATTCTTCTTTTCTTCTTTTTTAACATTTTTGCTTTCGTTAGCTACCTTCTCTCCGGTGTCACCGCTTTTATCCTTCTTGCTGGTTTTCTTTTTGCCTGCCACATCAACCTCCTTGAAACTTGGATACTATTCTTACTGCCTTCTTTTTATTGCACTTGCCGGGAATCCCGGTGAATTTTGGCAACCCTTCCACCTTTACATCCACCGGAGTGGATACCTTCCTGTCCAGAACGATTAAATCTCCCACCTTAAGGTTCCTGGCCTTCATAAGAGGGATCTCCGTTCTGCCCACCTCCACCTGGATCTCCAGTTCCAGTCCATTTAAAGTCTCCATCAACCTTCTTACATCCTTCTTCCTTTCATTCCTGGAACGCTCCGGTTCCTCATCCCGGGGATCAAACCGGTCGATTACAGGCTGGAAGGAAGATACCGGGATGCACAGAGATAGCATCCCGGAGAAATCACCTATCTGCACGGCCAGCTTCAGCAACACCACCCTGTCCATGCCATGAACAATATTTACGAAATCAGGATTATTCTCCACCCTGGAGAGAGAGCTGTTCACCTCGGCGAACCGGTTGAATCCGGTGGCCAGGTCCTCCAGCAGTTTTCCCACTACCTTCCGGGAAACCCTCATTTCTATCTCGGTAAATTCCCTTTTCTGATCGGGAATTGCTCCCTCACCCCCCATTAACTTATCCACCAGGGAAAATATTATACGGGGATCCAGCTCCAGGACAGCCTGACCCTTCAGGGGAGCCAGGTTGATTATGGCCATACAGGAGGGATTGGCCCGGGTATCGATATACTCCTGGAACAGAATATGATTCAGCCCGCTGGGAATAACCGAGACGGTGGAGCGGTAGAATCTGGAAAATGTAAGGGAGGCAACCTTGGCGAATGAATCACTTACCGTAGCCAGATTGCTGCTGAAAACCGGTGAGAGTGAATGTGGTTTGCTGAAATCGTAGGGCACATAATCCTGTAACAGGGAGGGGTCGATCGATTCCAGCTCGATCTCACCTTCACTGATTGGGTCCATCAGTGCTTCAATTTCTACCTCGGTCAGTGTTTCCGACAATATCTATCCTCCCCTGATTACTGAATCACAAAATCCGAAAAGTATATCTGGATCAGGTCACCGCTGGTTAGAGCTTCGTTGAGCTTGCGGTATAACTCGGTTTTGAGGGAATTCCTCTCATCCTCATCATCCAGCTCCGTCACCTTCTTGCCGGATATACAGGATATCACAACATCCCTCAGATGAGCCTCCCTGTTCTTGACCTCCTTCTCCATATCCGGGCTGGAAACCTCCAACCCCATGGTTACCTTGAGATAATAAAGGCGATCATTCTCGGTCAGGTTAAGCACAATATTTTCAAGCATTACGATCTTGCCCCTCTCTCCGCTGCCCTCCCACTTTACCTCCTCCGCCTTGACTGTCTCCTGATCCTTTTTGCTCTGCTCAGAAAGCATGGTTCCCAGCAGAAAAGCTATGCCCAGCTGAGCCACCAGAATGATACCTACCAGAAAAATCTTGTTCTGGAAGATAGACCGCTTCTTCTGCTCTCCTTTTTCTTCACCATTTTCTTCTTTTTTTACTTCTTCATCCGCCATTATTCTCCTCCTGTTCCAGCATTTTCCTGACTACCTCTTTCTTAAGCTTTTCCTTGTAATTAACATATATTTCAACTCTTCTGTTCTTACTGCGGTTCTCCGGAGTGCTGTTATCTACCAGCGGGAAGTATTCACCCCTTCCCACCGCGGTGAGACTTTTTCCGGGTATATCGTGACTGGCAAACAGTCTCAGTACCCGTACTGCTCTGGCTGCGGAGAGCTCCCAGTTAGAGGGGAACTTATCGGTATGGATGGGCACATTATCGGTATGCCCCTCAATCTTGATATTGGCGTTCATCCTGGCCAGCACTGTGGACAGCTTGGTCAAGACATTGAAACCCTTCTCCCGGATCTCAGCCTCCCCCGAATTAAACAGGACCGGATTAGCCATCCTGATCAGCATCCCCTCCTCCGTTTCGGTCACCTCCACATCATCCTCCAGGTTTTTCTCCTCCAGATACCCTTTGAATTTCTTGAACTGCTGGCGTATCTTCTTGATCTCCCTCTGGTAGTCTTTGGGAAGGGGAGGATTCTCATACTTGATTATGGCACTATCCATCCGCATCACTCCAAGGGCCCCTATCAGTGAACCGATAGCTTTACGGAACTTGGTCTCCTGAATTGATGACATACTCACCAGCATAACGAAAAATGTCAGCAGCAGGGTCATCATGTCCCCGTAAGTAGTCATCCACCTGGGAGAGCCCTCTTCGCATTCACACTTTTTGTCTCTTCTACCCATTATAAGTTATCCTCTTCCAGCTCTTCCCTCATACCCGGCTTGATAAAGGACTTCAGCTTTTCCTTTACCACCCTGGGGGTATCGCCGGCCTTGATGGCCATTATTCCCTCCATGATAAGCTCCATGCGTTCCATCTCTTCCTTGGAACGGTCCTTCAACTTCTCCGCCATGGGAAGAAAGAAGAGGTTGGCCGCCAGGGCTCCGTAGAAGGTGGTCAGCAGAGCCACCGCCATACCGGGACCTATCTTGGAGGGATCATTCAACTGGCTCAGCATCTGAACCAGTCCTATCAGGGTCCCGATCATTCCGAAGGCGGGAGCAAACGCCCCCATGGTCTTCATCACATTCTGCCCCACCTCGTGCCTGTTCTCCACCGCCGAGATTTCATTGTTCATTATCCTGGTCATCAATTCGGATTCGGTGCCATCCACAGCCAGCATCAGGCCCTTTTGCATGAAGTCGTCCGACTCGGATTCTGCCTCCTCTTCCAGTGAAAGCATCCCCTCCTTACGGGCCTTCTTGGCATATTCTATAAGTGAAGCTATTACCTCCAGCCGGGATCTTTCCTGGTGCAGCACCGTCTTCTTGACCACATTGAAAACATTGAATACTGTTTTCAGGGGAAAGCTGATGAAGGTGGCCGCGATGGTGCCTCCCATGGTGGCCAGCACAGATGGTATATTGACAAAGGCCTTGGCATTACCACCGGTCAATATAGACAGCGATATCAGGGAAATACCCGCAATTATCCCGCAAATTGTTGCAATATCCACAGCTACATCTACCTGCCTGTATTATCAGCGCCGTTAATAATCTTCCTCATCCCTCTGGTTACCGGCCGGCACGGAATAGACCGGAAACTTCCTGCGGTAGCGGTGAACCCGGTCCAGCACATCATCCAGCTTCTCCTTTACCATCAGTTTCCGGCCGGTGGTAAAACTCAGAATGGTGTCGGGAGTTTCCTCCATACTTTCGATCAGATCGGCGTTTACCACTATTTCCCTGCCGTCAAGCCTGGTAACTCTTATCATGACTCACTCCTGCTTACTTCTTCAGATTAACCAGCTCGGCCAGCATCTGATCGCCCACCGAGATAATTCTGGCATTGGCCTGGAATCCTCTCTGGGCTGTCACCATCTCGGTGAACTCACTTGCCAGATCCACATTGGACATTTCCAGCTCTCCCGGGGTAATTACCCCTCTGGCATTTCTTCCGGCATACACTTCCGTAGGAATACCGCTGTTGGGTGATTCGATAAACAGATTCTCACCCACTCTGCTCAGACCACTGGGGTTATTCAGATCAGCCAGGGCAATCTGAGCCAGGTCCCGGTTGGTCCCGTTGGAAAACTGGCCATTCACCACTCCTTCCCGGTCGATGGAGAGGTTTACCAGAGTTCCCATGGGCTGTCCGTCGATATCCCTGGCCCTTACGGAGAAGGCCTGATTATACTGAATAATACCGTCCACCGAACCAATCTCGCCGGGATCAAGACTGATATTGATCATTTCAGCTCCGTTTCCGGGATCGATTACCAGCCTTCCGTTGGAACTTTCACAGGAGAAGGAGGAGAGGAGCCCGTCGGGACCGAACTGAACGGTTCCCGAACCTCCGTCCACTATCTGAGCCATACCATCCACAGCCGCCTCCCAGTCCCAGACATTCTCTCCGTGGTGTTTACTGAAGGTAATACTCAACTGGTGGACATTACCCAGGGAATCATAGATCATGTTGGTAATGCTGTGGGAATCCGCATCCGCCGCCTCCTGGATCTCGGTGAAATTGATGGCATTATCAAACACCGAATTGCCTGATAACTGGTCGATATCGATGTTGGATATGGCCTGGTTGCTTCCCACGTCTCCGGTTACCATTACTCTTCCGTAATCATCCAGGGTTACATCCCCCAGGGTTATACTGAAGGCGCTCCTGACCTGGTCCAGCAGGTCACCCACTGTAGTGGAAGCGGGATCAAAACTGAGAGACCCTGCATCCACGGCTGTCCCCCCCAGATCGCCGTTAATCACTATATCATCTGTTATTTCCAGTTGCCTTCCCTGATAGTCGTAAAGATCTGCCAGCAGGTCCGAGCCGGTAGCGGGGGAACGCAGCTGATGGGAGCTGGCCCCGGTACCACCCGCTGATATGGGGTCGAATGAGAAGGCGCTGTCGAACACAGAATTGCCCGAAACATGCAGGCTGATTTTTTCTATATCACTTGCCCCTGCGGAAACCTGCAACGCTCCATTGCTGAGCACATTTACCGTAATGGCGCCATCCACATCCCTGAGGGTGGACTGAAGCGAAGAGGACAGCTCACTCAGGGTGCTGGATGAAGTAATGTCGAAGGCATTGCTTACATCGGTACCCCCTACGGTGCAGTCTATCTGAATCTGGCTTCCCTCCCGGAGATTCAGCCTTACTCCGTTTTGATCATACAATGAGACCAGAGCATCACCTCCGCCGGAGGCTTTAAGAAGGGCTTCAGATCTGGTGATAGTTGCCTGGGCATCGGAATCGACATTCATGTTGCCTGATAATTCCAGTACACTGGTAGCACTGGCAGGCATTACCAGCGAGGTGGGAAGGGAGATATCCTCGATTCCGCCTCCCTGATTGATCTGTCCGTTGTCATCAGCCAGAATCCCCTGTAATTTATATCCATTGGCGGGATTTACCATGTGTCCGCTGCCATCCATGCTGAAAGCACCAGCCCTGGTGTAATACCTGGTATTGCCGTCGCTCAGAATAAAGAATCCCTCTCCCTCTATGGCCAGGTCGGTCATGTTTCCGGTAATCTGCATGTTGCCCTGGGAAAAATCGGTATCTATGCTTCCGATGGAGCAACCCAGGCCTATCTGCTGGGGATTGGTACCACCGGAGCCCTCATCGGATGGACGAGAAGCACCCTTTATGGTCTGGGTAAGCATCTCTCTGAATGTAACCCGGCTGGATTTGAACCCCACCGTGTTTATATTAGCTATGTTATTACCGATCACATCCAGTTTTACCTGATGATTGGTAAGTCCGGTTACCCCCGCGAAGAGTGATCTTAGCATTTCGAAACTCCTTTCTTCTTCATCACAGCGCCACCGCATCAGACAATCAACGGCAACAGGCTTCCCCTGCGGGGACCAGCCTCAAACAAATACAGCGCTGTCGATTCCGGTAAAAACTCTTTCTCCTTCTTTATCCTGTTCAATGGCGGTTATTATCGATCTGTTTCTGATGTCAGCAAGAAAGACCTTTCCATCCATAAAGATGGCTGATTTTCCTCCCCCCTTTGCTTCAACGTTTTTCATTGCTTCCGATATCTTTTCCACTTCCTGTTCACTTACCTCAAGCTTTCTGCTCACCATTCTCCTGCCGGCATGACCGGTAAGGCGCACTCCGTGCCTGGAGCATGCTTCCCTGAGATGGTTTTCAAACCCTTCAGCCGTATTGCCGGCTGACCGGCCGGTGCGCCCTCCCGATAACCTCTCAATCCTCTGTAAGCCATTCAGGGTCCTCATATTCTAATCTCTTATCTCGATCACGTTGGAAAGATTATAGTCATTTCCCCTCACCCTTATTATTGCATTCCCATTCTCGAATCTGACCACAGAAACCCTGCCGGAGGTATATCCGTCCAGAGCCTGTTCCATTCCACTGGTATCGGTAAAATTCACAGAAAAGGTATACTCTCCTTCAGGTACCTGATCACCACTCTGATTGGTTCCGTCCCAGTTTATCCGGCACAATCCCTTGCCTTCCACTCCCACCTGAAGAGTATTTACCACCCTCCCCGAACCATCACTTATGGTAACCTCGGCGGTGCCGGCACCGGGAGCCCGGAATGAGCCGTTCTGAACATTTCCGTCGTCTACTACCATAGTATTTCCCCGCACCACCACCTCTCTTCCAATCAGATTGGTGGAAAGGGCATTATTCATCGACCTGGCCAGCATATTGGAGGTCTCGGTGCCCTGATTAAGATTCTGAAGCTGTTCCACCGAGGTGAACTGGGTCATCTGACTTATGAATTCATTATTATTCATCGGCTTCATGGGATCCTGATTGGTAAGCTGGGTGATCAGAAGTTTGAGAAAATCATTCTTCCCCAGGTCCTGAATCGAGCTGGGGTCTGAGATATGTTCTATAGTGGAACCAACATTGTTCACAAACAAGATAACCCTCCTTTAAGCAAAAATGTTTATTCTGTCACTCCGGCTAATCTGATTTATATTCATTTTCCCGGATTGCGGTTTGCCGGTGGATTCCCCGGAAAAACCACCAAAATCTTCATCCATACCTTCCCATTCATCTCTTCCACCCCACTGCCCGGTGGAAACATCCAGATCCTCCAGAATGAAGCCCTCACGGGATACAGCCTGGGCAAGCCTTTCCGAACCATTTTCCATTACCTGCCTTACCGTATCAGAGTCCACCAGCAGGGAAACCCTCAGGTTCTCCCCCTCCATGGAAACCCTGACCCTGACCTCTCCCATACGGGGGGGATGCAGTTTCAGCCGGACTTCATGTTCAGACCGACCCCGGTCCCTCATAACCTTTATTTCATCCACCACCGAATCCCTCACCGATCTGATGATATTCTTTCTTATCTTTTCGCCGGGCATCTCCCCTCCCGGTACAGCAGGCTCCTTCACCATCTCCATTTCCATTCCCCACCCCGATTCCGGGGAACCATGAAAGTCCCCCGCCCCTCTGCCACTGCCATTCTGTTCCTTCAGGTTAAATGAAATTTTCGTTAACTCTTCCTCCGTTTTTACTCCGGGATTAAAACTGTTACCTCCCCTTCTTATCTCCATGAAGTTCTGCTGCCGGTTCCTCTCTCCCATGCAGGCGTTCATGTTTTTTCTCCCGTCCGCCCATGGCTTAAAAGCGCTGTCAGGGTCCATCTCCGAATCTCTCATCTCAGAATGGTTCGAAGAAATTCGAACATCCTCCTTCAGAATCCTTTTCTCTCCCCAAATATCATCTTCAACGGGCATTTCTTCCACACCCGCCACTCTGCCGCCATATCCATCCGGAATCTTCCGTTCCGGTGGGTTTTGGAGAAATGATGATCTATCCGGTTGATTCTGTTCCAGACCCGGTTTATCCACCCCCGGAAAATTCCCCCTTAATTTTAGATCTTCCCCCCGGCTATCAAGCAGTTCATCAACAGTTATACTCTCCGCAAGTCCTGCGGAAAAAAGACTTTTAACAGCAGGTCCGCTGTCGATATTTTCTTCCGGGATAAATCCGGCTTGCCCTCCGGAACTCAGCTTTGCCCCGGTCAAGCCGTCTTTCCCATGCGGGGAGACATGTTGCCGCCCTTCCCTGATCAACCCGGAATGCCCCCTCTCCGGAAAGAACAGATCACTCACTCCGGAATTCCTGACTGCATTATCCGCCTCCGGATCTATTCTCTTTGTCCCGGGATCTCTATTATCCCGGTTATTAAAGTTTCCCCGGCATGGTTTTATTTTGTATCCGGTATTAACGGAATTATCAGTTTCCCTGTTTTTAAATACATCCCCTCCGGTTTCCATAACCGGCCGGGATTCCGGATTATTCTTAAATATATCTCCCTGTGAATTCACATTATCCTGCTCTTCCCCACTGACAGCTTTGTTATTACCGCTGAGCAGAGATTCCAGAATCGGCAGCCTGGAGATATCGGGATTATTTCCTCCGGCCCCATCTCCCTTAAGCAGAAGACCGATCATTCCCAGCAGGGTGTCGAATCCGGATTCACCATTATTCACCCTGCTGAATAAGGATTCCCCCTCCCGGACCTTACCTGCTATGTGAGATATCTCAGTCATCTGGTTCATTTCAGTCCGCGCTCTCCCAGTTTTCTGCTGATACTGGTACCGATGGCAGAAGGCAGCTCCTCCATCATCTTGGCCGCCTGCCTGGATTTCATCTTCACTACTATCTCAACCAGAAGATCCAGATCCAGGGAGGAAGCTATTCTGGCAGCCTGTTGGGGATCCATGGATTCGTACAGATCGGCCAGTGATGCAACCCTCTTCTTCCTGTCCTCCTTCAGCTCCTGAATCGATTTCTCTATCTGATTAAGATTGTTGCTGAGCAGCTCCCGCTGGTCTCCCAACATATTTCTTTCCAGAGCCAGGTTATTCTCCATACTCTGAATCTCCACCTTCTTCCGTTTCACCTGCTCCCTGAGCTTCTCCAGGGTGGTAAGCTGAGTTCTGATCAGGGATCTGTTCTCCTCTATCCTGCTGCCCTCATCCTGCTCAGCGGGAGGCCCGATATCCAGATACCCCGTGGTATAGAGGGCACCGAACAGTATCAGGAAGAAACTCATTATGGAGATCAGTATTATTTCTTTCATTTACAAAGACCTCAAAAATATAAACTCCGACTTACCAGCCCCTTTACCGCAAGGCATATGCCATAGCTCCGGCAGTGAACCATATGAGGAAACAACGCCGGAAAGTTTTATTATAGAAATAGTTAAAGCTTCCTGGGTTTTCAGCCGATATGTATATTCAATGGATATTACTGTCCGGAGGGGAAAAAATTACCGCCGTGGAGGCACCATTTTCTTATCTCAGCTGTCCCCTTTCATTCCATGTGGAGATTGGAGTTTTCGAAGGGCCATATCATCAGTGATCCTTCTCTGTTTGAGCTCCTCCCGCTTTTTCGTCCTGGCCCGGTTACGGTATAGTACCTTCTCCCACACCCGGTGGGTGGTCACGGCATCGGCCAGAACCCTGCGTCTTTCCTCCTCCGCCTTCCGGGCATCCGCCAGCCTTGCTCCTATCTGATCGATTTCAGCCCTGATAGATCTGCTTCCTCCCTCCATATATAACACCTCCGCCATGCTAACATTACCGGTGAGTGAGGAGAGGCAATCATGGCTGAACTTACCCCTTTGCACCGCGGCGGCAGAGAGACTCTTCTGTATGGATAACCGCTTCATGCTGGCACGTTTGAGGCGGATTACCTGCTGGTTCTTCCTCTGCTGGTGATAGCGGGTTATCCTCTCTATCTTTTTAACTTTCTTATCCATTATAATCATTCCCTGCTACCGGAAGGGGGATCAGCTGAAGTTCCTTCAGATCCCTGAATCAAACCGGCCAGTTCCCGCTCGGACTCCTGAAAGGAGAACGATTCATCTATCCTCTGACCGAAGAACCGGTTCAACCTTGAGGTCATATCGATGGCCTGGTCTATTTCCGGACTGCTTCCCCTCTGGTATGCCCCGATATTTATAAGATCCTCCGCCTCCCGGTAGTCCGAATACCACTTTATCACTTTATCCCTCCGAATGGATTGCTCCCGGTTATGCAGGACCGGAGCCAGTCTGGATACACTGTTGAGAATATCCACAGCCGGATATATCCCTGAATTGGCAATGCTCCTGGAAAGAACAACATGACCATCCAGGATCGCCCTGATAGAATCGGTAAGCGGGTCTGCACTAACATCATCACCCTCCACCAGCACGGAATACAGGCCGGTAATACTTCCCCTCCTGGCCCTTCCGGCCCTCTCCAGCAGTGCAGGGAGCTTGGCAAAAACAGAGGTGGTATAACCCCTGGAGGTGGGAGGTTCCCCGATGGAGAGTCCGATCTCCCGCTGTGCCATGGCATACCTGGTAATAGAATCCATAAGGAAGAGCACATCGAGGCCCTGGTTGCGGAAATACTCCGCTATGGCCATAGCACTTTCAGCCCCCTTGACCCTTAACACGGGGCTGCGATCTGAAGTAACCGCCACCACCACCGACTTCTTTAAACCTTCTCTTCCCAGAACATTATTGACAAACTCACCTACTTCCCTTCCCCTCTCCCCGATTAGAGCAACCACATTCACATCGCTGGAAGCATGCCGGCATATCATCCCCAGAAGTACACTCTTGCCTACTCCGCTACCTGAGAATATACCCATCCTCTGACCGATACCACACGGTACAACCGTATCTATGATCTTGATACCGGTCTCCAGGATTGTGTCTATGGGCCTCCTCTCCATGGGAGGAGGAGCGATATTCTGCAAATCCATGAGGCCTGAGGCGGGGATACTTCCCAGCCCATCCACCGGCTCACCCACCGCCCCGATCACCCTCCCCAGCAGGGCATCACCTACCGGTACCCTGAGCTGCATTCCGGTGGGAATTACCTCACATCCCTCTCCTATCCCTGAGGTTTTCTGGAAAGGCATCAACAGAAGCCGGTTATCCCTGAACCCGACCACCTCCGCCACCACCGCCTCCTGATCATATCCGGTGACCAGCTTGCACATTTCCCCCACCCTGGCCCTGATCCCCTCCACTTCCGCCACCAATCCCACAACTGAAGATACTCTTCCCACTCTCTGAATTGTGCCGGTCCGGTTAACCGTCCTGCGGAGATGACTCCATCTCCTCTGCAATTGATTTTTCATACTCCCCCTTCAGAGCTTCTGAAATTGCATTCAACCCTCTGGACAGCTCTGCTCTGAGCATACTCCTGTCAGTTTCCATCACACATCCTCCGCGCTCCACCCTGCTGTCCCCGCAGATTTTCACCCCTTCCAGCTGCTCCGGGATATCCTGATCATCCTGCAGAATCTCATTGAGCAGATCCGCCTCTGAGGGGTTTACCCGCAGAATCACCGGCACTTCCCCATCCAGAGACTGGATACATGCATTAACCTGCTCTTTGAGGCACTCGGCTACATTGGCCTCTATCTCTCTCTTTAAAACCTGTTCTGCAATACTCACAGAAAGTTCGCGCACTTCATTCTCCAGCATCAGCAGCATGGAGGATCTGGAATCCAATATTTCCTTTACCACCCCGGCAAAATACTGCTTCACTTCCATCTCCCGGCACCGGGATTCCTCCACCCCCCTCCGGTAGGCATCCCGGATCTTCTTATTTATCTCCCTCTGCTGCTCCTCCTCTCTGATCCTCTCCCGGGAGGGATACACCTGGGTGGTCAATACCCCCTGGATACCTTCCAGGGCCTCGAAACCATGTTGGTCCTCCGGCCGGGAAACATCCGGAACAAATTTTTCCTCTCCATTATCCATGATTCCTGCTACTCCACTATCTCAGCTGCAGCTCCGCCACGTCCCGCAATCACTATGGTCCCTTCCATTTCCAGCCTTCTGACCGTATCCGCTATTCTCTGCTGCATCGCCTCCACCTCAGAAAGCCTCATGGGACCAAGATATTCCAGCTCCTCCTTCAGACTGGCGGCGGCACGTTTCGACATATTATTGAATATCTTCTCCTTGACCTCCTCACTGGCCGCCTTCAACGCTATGGCCAGATCAGCGGTTTCGATCTCCTTCAGCAACTCCTGAACCGACCGGTTATCCAGCAGAACGATATCCCCGAATACGAACATCTGATTCTTTATCTCCTGTGCTATAGCGGGATCAATTTCCTCCAGACCTTCCAGAATATCCTGCCACTTCTCCGAGTTGATTTCGTTCAGGGACTCGGCCATCTTCTTGGTTCCCCCTATCTTTCCACCCATCTGTTCGAATCCGCTGGATATATGCTTCTCCAGCACCTGTTCCACTTCCGATAGAACTTCGGGGCTGGGTTTGTCCATGGTAGCTATCCGGTAGGCTATCCCCGGCTGTATCTCTTCGGGCAGATTGGCCAGCACCGGGCCTGCCAGATCAGATTCCAGGTTTGCCAGTACAAGTGAGATGGTCTGAATATGCTCATTCTTAAGAAAGTTGGCTATGGTACCGGCATCCACTTTCCTCAGCATTTCGAAGGAAGTACCCTCACCGAACCCCTGAACCCTGTTAAGTATCCGCTCGCTCCTGCTCTCTCCCAAAGCTTTCTTGAGGACATCTCTGGCATAACCCATACCTCCCTGGGAGATGTATCCCTGTGCCAGCATCATCTGATAGAATTGCTTCAGCACCTTCCCCTTAACCTCGGCACTCACGGTTCCGATGGCAGATATCTCCGAACTTAGTTCTTCTATCTCCTTGTCGGATAACTTTTTGAAAATCATACTGGATACTTCTGTACCAAGGGCAATTAATAGAACTGCCGCTTTCTTCCTGCCGTTGAGATTGTCGATATCCACACTGTCTATTTCACGGGCCAATTTACACCTCTGCTCATGCTGATCTATTCCTCGGCCATCCAGGTTTTCACCAGTTTAACCACCTGTTCGGGTTCCTCCATGGAAACCTGTTTGGTACGCTCCTCCAGGGAGGGTTCACGCTGGGGAACCCCCGCTATAGCTCCGCCGCCTCCGGTTTTGGTTCTCCCGAAGGAAGGGAATCCCCCCCCTTCTCCGCTCAATAACTTACCCATGTTCTTCCTGAACATCAGGAAAAGAAACACCAGAATTCCCGCAGCAGCCACCTTGGCAATTACCTGAGGCAACCATTCCACCAGGGGAGTACTCAGATCGGTTCTCTCCATCCCTCCGGAATAGAAGGGTAGATTTACCACCTTTATTGCATCGTTCCTGGAGGGATCGAATCCTACCGCACTTTTTATCACGTCCTCCAGCTCCTTGACTTCCTGGCCGGAGAGGGGCTGATATTCCATCTGGCCATTATCCCCCTGGTTATAATGCCCATCCACAAATGCAGCCACTGAGAGCGTTTTTATTCCTCCTCCGCTTCCCACTATGGTCTCCACCGTCCGGTTAACTTCATAATTGGATGTTATATTTTCGCTCTCCGATCCTTCCTGAGTATTGGATTCGGTGGTAACCTCTTCGCTTCGGACCACGGTGTTGGGATCATAGCTCTCCCTCATGGTTTCTATGCTCCGGTAGTCTATCTCCGCATCCACCCGGACTATGGCTCTCCCGGGACCCAGTACGCTGGATAGCATATCCTCAGCCTTCTTGCTCAGATAATTCTCCAGCTTCTTCTTAACCCCTATCCGGGCATTATCCATCCCCGCCACATCGTCCGGCACCGCTTCGGAGAGGGTATTACCAGACTGATCGATGACAGTGACATTCTCCTGTTTTAATCCCTGAACACTGTATGCCACCAGGTTGGATATACCTCTGACCTGAGGGGGAGCCAGCATCTTTCCCCTCCCCATCCTTATTACCACCGACGCAGTGGCTTCCCTGCTCTTGTCCTTGAATATGCTCACCTTGGGAAATACTATATGAACTCTGGCCTTGTCCACTGCATTCAGGCTGGTAATGGTTCTGGAGAGTTCTCCCTCCAATGCCCGCCGCATGTTTACCCTCTGAACGAAATCGGTAACCCCTATCTCGTTGTTGTCGAATATCTCGTAACCAACCCCGCCCGATGTTATCACACCCTCCGAGGCCAGATTAATCCGGAGCTGGGCTATCTTCTCTGCCGGCACCAGAATGGTGGTTCCCCCTCCCTCTACCTTGTACTCCACTCCCATCTTCTCCAGTTCTGCTGATACATCGCCTGCGCTGGCTATATCCAGATCGGAGAAGAGCACACCGAAGCTGGGCCTTCTCAGCCAGAAAGAGAAGATAACCAGACTCAATATCACAGCAACCACCACCCCGGAAATAACTATCTTCTGACTGAAACTGAAACTGTTCCAGGCATTCTGTATCCTTCCCAGAATATCTTCCAACCCGGCCAAAATAGTTCTCCTTTCACAAAAATCTTCATCCCGGAAGATCACTCGATTGATCTCCCGGGGAATGTTCCCTTCCGGCAGATCACCTACATCCGCATCTGCATCAGTTCCTTATATGCATCTATCATCTTGTTTCTTACCTCCAGCATAAGATCGAAGGCCAGCCTGGCCTCCTGTGAGGCAATCATCACATCGTGTGCTTCCACCGAACCGCCTGCGATTGCGGATTGCGCCGCTGCGGATGCATTCTCCTGCAGGGAATTGGTATCGTTTATCATCTGGCCCAGCATTCTGGCGAATCCGGCCGGGGAGGTCCGGCTGGATTCCTTCCCCTGATATGCTCTCTGAATCAGTGCCCTGCTTGCCGGATTTATCTTCATTTCAAACTGCTCCCTTCATTTATTCATATCTCCAGAGCCTTCATGAACATCTCCTTGGCGGACTGAATGGCGGTAACATTGGCTTCGTAAGCCCGGGTAGCTGTTATCATCCGGACCATCTCATCCACCACATTAATATTGGGCATCTTTACCATCCCATCAGGATCTGCATCAGGATGGTCGGGCCGGTACACCAGGGAAAATGGCGTATTATCATCCTGCTCCACCACCGGCTGGGGCAATTCCAGAGGCCTGGATGCCCGGCTGGCACGGCGGCTCCTGAAACGGTTGAACAGGTCCCGGGGAAACTCACTCTCCACCGGATTAGCAGATCGCTTTTCTCCGGAAACCTCTACCCGGACCGTTTTTCTACGGTACGGCCCTCCCTCCGGCGTCCTGGTTGTTTCGCTGTTTGCCAGATTCTCAGCGGTCACATCCAGTTTCATCCTCTGGACAGTAAGACCGGCCGAGCTGATATCCATCGCTCTGAACAACTTGATTCCATTCATTGTTTACACCTCTCCTGGTTCCTGATTATCAACCATGTTTTCCGGTTATAGCCGATCTGATCCCCCTGATTCTTCCACTGACCAGATTCGCAGCAAGATTGTAAGCCATAGTAGCTTTGGCCAGATTGGTCATCTCTCTGGAAATATTTACGTTATTGGTTCCGTTGAAATAATCGCTGTTCCTCTGTTTAACCGAAGCGACCGTCTCCATCTCTCTGCCCAGGGGGATATGCCGGGAATGCCTGCTTACCGGAGCAAGTTTAATCCTGTGCCGGAAAGCTTTCTCCAGGTTCTCCTCGAAAGCGATCCCCTTGCACCTGTATCCGGCAGTATCTATGTTGGCCACATTCTCAGCGATTACACGCTGGCGCAGGGAGTAGGCATCCAGGGCCCGGTTTAACTTTCTGATTCCTGTTCTGGGCATGATATGTTTCATCACCATTATCGATCACCTCTCCCGGTTCCGGAGTATCTGCCAATGGCGTAAGCAGGAGACTCCATTATCATTTCACTGGAATGATGGTTCATCTTTCCTCCGCTATTAAACAGAATCTCATTTTCCCTCTCCATCTCCAGTATCTCTCCAATCAGTTGAGATAGCTCATCGATGACCGCTACCACATCTTCCGGCTTTTCTTCTGCCGCCCGGTAAGTTCTCTTATCTTCCGCCATCCACCTTTCTATCTTATCCACATCCTCCATAATCTTTTTCTTGCCATTCAGAATGTTGACTATCTCCTCCAGAGGCCGGCCATTCCTGAAGGCCAGGCGGAGTTTTCCGGAGAGTTCCAGAATCTCCCGGTAGCACTGCATCTCTTTACGGTATCCCCTTATCAGCTTATCACTGTTCAGCACCTGACACGATCTCCTTGTATTCACTGATATAATTGTTCCAGAAACAGGTAATATCCTCTTCCACTCCTTCATCGCACAGCAGCCCGAATTCCTTTGCCGCCCGGTCCAGCTCTCCCTTTGCCATGTGGATACCGGTTAACCAGAGCTTGGCCCGGCTTATCTGCTCGCCCTTCCCGTACTCCATCATCATCTCCAGAATATCTTCCGCCCGGGAGACCCTCCCGCTCAGAAAAGCAGATTTGTAGCTTGCTTCAAGCAACTGCCTCATCTGGCAGGGAGTAAGCTCTGAATATTCGTATTTTTCTACTATCCGGCTGCATAACTCATTGACCTTACTCCACCGTTCCCACCGGTACAGAATCCTGATAGCGAGAAAATGCGAACGGGGACGGGGCAGGAACCTCTCCATCCGGTTAAATTTCTTCCAAAGCCATTCCGGACCGGTTCCCATGAAGTGGAGTGCATCGATGGCGGAAATTATTTCTTCCGAAATTTCCCCTCTGGATGGGGATTTCCATAGCTCTACCCGGTTTAATACCTCCACCAGCAGAAGGGAATCGGATAACTCTACCCCCGCCCTCATCAGCCCGCGGTATATTTCCCTGGTGAAAAATCCCTTTCCGTCGGTCCGGTCCAGAAGTTTCCACCAGCTCCTCCCCCGCTTATACATACCCAGACTGTTGCACAAACTGCCTATTTCCTTCACCCGGCTCAACCCAATCCATCCACTGAGTGTATCCATGGGAAGAAAAACATTCTGAAGTGAATCAAGCTTCCTGCAGTTATCCATGTATTCATCCAGAATGATATTCATATCATCAGGCTGGCCGTTTTCCCCACTCTCATCCCGGCTAATAAAACAGTCCGCCGACCTCAGAATCAGCTGTACGTACTCCCGGCAACTCTCATCCGCTTTAACCGGACTGAAGGTTACCAACAGAATCAGAACAGGTAAAAACGATCTCCTCAACACTATTACTCCTTCTTCTTTTTTCTGGGAAACATTCCGCAACCAGCGTGCCACCAGCCGGTCTCTTCCATTTATGCGGAAATTTGTTCTGGTGAAGGGAATTTTTAACCCCTATAAATGCTCCGGCAGCTGTAGATCCGTTAATCCGGCCCCGGAGACAGCCGGTCCGGGCACACGAAATCATACCAATCAGTTTAATAAAAACCAGCGGCAGATTCCGGTGGTAAAAATATCAGCCTGTAATGAAAAAAAACTTGTCAGGAAGGTAAAGGGGCGGAGATAACCCGGTCTACTTGTCAAGTCCCTTCAATTTGTCAGCCAGGCGGGAAGCAATCTTATCCCTTACTTCCTCCCTGTCGTAATAGCCGGATTCCAGGCGCTCTCTGGCCCGTGCTACCTTGTCCTGTCTGACCTCTTCTATCTTCTCCGCTTCGATCCTGGCCGCGGATAAAATCCGGCCCAGCCTGCTTATTCCCCGGGAAGCTTTTCTTGCCTCACCACTTTCACTCCTTCCCCTCTCCACCTCACCAGGCTGGATGTTCTTCCGGTCATCCAGTTCCTTTATTCTACCCCTGCTGATGTTATTAATTTTCATGATCTCTCTCCTCCAATAAGGGTAGCAGAATTGCTAAATTCCAGTCAATCTCAATTCATGAAGATACTGTACTTGACCGCAACCTTCTTTTCGCTTCTCAGGTTTCTGATCTTCTCGCCGGTGCTGCGGTACTCTATGCCAATCCTGGCTCTCATCATCATGTCTCTTTCCAGTATCCCCTCCAGGAAATCGACCATATCATGCCTGTTATCACAGACAGCGGGAAGAATGTTCAACAGTTCATTCCTCTCCCTGAGAACTGTGCTGAGCAAATTCAGCTCCATATTTCCCACCAGCTCTTCGAGCTCACCGGTTTTTCTCCTTATCTCTTCTTTTAACTTGTTTGCTTTCAATGGCTTATTTTTCATTACCCCTGTCCTCCTCCTTCGATTTAAGCTCATACCAGGCTGAACGCAATTTTTCTGCCACCGGTAATATTTCTTCTATCCTGGCGGAAGATTTTTCCATATGTGCTGTAACAACATTCTTGTAGATAAAGAACAGCAGGGATCTCAGATTCCTGGATATCTCACTGCCGTCATCACGGGCAGTGTTAAACAGGTGGAAAGCAATATCCCTGGCCCGGACACAGTTCTGGTGATGAGGCCTGCCATTTTCCAGATCATTCACGGCTCCCTTGAGAAACCTGACCAGTCCATCGTACAGCATGTTGATAAGGGAAAGCTGATCAGCCGTTTCGACCTCTACCTTCCTGTATTTGTTTACTAAGCCGGGATTGTTCTCAACTAACTCCATCTTACCTCCTGTGAGATGCTAATTGCCCAGAATCGAACCGGTGTTTCCCTTTATCTTGTTTAACATATCCTTGATGAACGACTCCTGAGACTGGAACTCGGAAAGTTTCCTTTCCAGTTCTATAAATTGCTTCACCAGCCTCTTTTCCTTCTTGGCTATCCTCTCCTCCAGGTAATCTATCCTGTCCTGCATACCTTCCTTGGAATTATTCAGGGCTTCCTTTCTTCCGGTGATGGCCCCGCCTTCTATGCTGGTGATATCGTCGATATACTCCATGGTCTTGCTGGCCACACCCTTGGCCACAGTTACGTATCCCTGATCACTCCCCTGGGCGGTCAACTGGTCGGGAGTCAGTTTAACCAACACCTCCAGAGAGTCGGTGTACTCATTACCATTCTCTCCGGTCAGGACCCTGCCGTTACCACTGGCTTCCTCTCCGTTTATGGTTCCGGCCACATCCATTCCGGTCTCCTCAACACCACTACTCACTGAAATATCTGAGTATATTGAATTATCCGCCGCCATCAATTGGACCGAGGAATTTGATCCGTAGGTGGAAGTAGAGATTTCAAAATGCCCCATCCCTCCTCCCTCCTCCACATAGTCTACTATCACGGTGGTACCTGAAGATCCGTCTGCGTTTATGGTATCCTGAATTTCCTCTGCCAGCTCCGCCCCGGAGGTATAGGATCCGTTGGTGATCTGAAGTTCACCGCTGACATCGCCATCCACACTTATCTGCAGGGAATTATTGGTATCATCGATGGCCAGGGGGGAAGACTCCGAAGGTGAGCTGATGGAGCCGCCGGTGAGAGTCGCTCTTTCAGCCGCCCGGGTAATATTTACCGCATATCCGTCCTGGCTCACCGGATAGGAAGCCCTGGTCCTGGATGAGGCAAATCTGAACTCAATATCCTGGTCGGTGGTGGCTCCGGAGGTAGAGAAGAGTTTGATAATTCCTTCCGGATTCTCACTCAGGGCGGATTCGAGTTCGGACCGGTCTATACTGAGAGTGCCATCCTGCAGGGAAGTTATGCCCAGAGCAGCCAGGCTGGTCAAATCCTGATCCAGCCCGTTTACCATCCCGGTTATCCGGTCTCTCAGCGACTGGCTCAGGCTCATGGCGGTGGAATCTCCGAACAGCTCTCCTCCCTCTCCCTCAGTCTTGCTGTAGGAGAACTGCTGGTTAAAGAACTTGATCAGTTTGTTGTAACGGTTAATAAAATTTTCGATTTTGGAGATCATGTCATCCTGATCCAATCCGATATCTATAGAGATGGTCTCGGAGGGGGCA
Organism: uncultured bacterium; assembly: GCA_964613215.1. Classification (GTDB taxonomy): domain Bacteria; phylum Krumholzibacteriota; class Krumholzibacteriia; order Krumholzibacteriales; family CAZTHK01; genus CAZTHK01. The sequence goes on from CAZTHK010000004.1 coordinate 85,790, forward strand.
GCCTGGTCCAGCTCCAGGGTCACCCCGCTTATAACATCTGTGATGGTGTTGGTGGCACTCTGAATCTCTATTGGGTTAGAACCGCCGGAGGTACTTCCCAGAGTGAGTTGCGCATTGGCGGGAGACTGTATAGTAGATGAGGTAGTGTCTACGGTTAATGTATCTCCGGCATTAACAGTGCCGGCTCCCAGCGATATCTTCATTCCTCCGTATACATGGTATTCCGTATCGGCCTCCGCTATGGTTATCTCCCCAGATATTCCGTCTCCGTTATCATAGCTCAGAACGATATCGTCGGTTCCAACATCACCACCCGAAGTAACGGTAAAGGTAAAGCTTTCATTGGAGTTTCCGGTATAGCTCCCGCTGGATACGGCGGTAGAAGATCCTCCCCATGTTCCATAGGAAACAGCGCTCACCTGCCCGAATTCCAGCCCGCTCCCCCCGGTCAGGTCACTCTCTACCACTATCCGCTCCGAGGCTCCGGTATCCTCCCCGGACAGCAGAAGCCTGTAGGAAGCATCCTCTCCTCCCACATTTACCACCACAGCCCTGACTCCGGCATCCGAGCTGTTAATGGCATCCGCCACACCCTGAAGGGTACTGTTGCTGGAATCGATATTTATATCCACCGGAGAAGAATCTCCCACGGTAAGGGTAATGGTACCGGTTCCCACCGAGGTGCTGTCCGTATCATCCATCGCTCCGGAGGCTATCTGATGGGCGTGGGCCAGCTGGGAGACAGTAACGTTGTAACTTCCCACCGCAGCATTACTCCCTGCGGTTACGGATAGTACATCCTCATTGGATACATTGGAGGTATAGCTTACCAGCCTGTCCCTGCGGTAGAGAGACTGGCAATCCATCTTCAAGGCCAGAACGCTGGCCTCCAGCGCACCGTAAGCGCTGATCACACTGTTCATCTCCGCTATCCTGGCGTTGGCAGCCTTTATCGGCTGCCGCTCCAGCTCCAGCAGAGCCTTTATCATTTCAGTGGTGTCCAGACCACTTATTATTCCATCGATTCCGTCAATACCAGCCATGATATTTTTTCCTTTCCGGTTTCATATCTCATACCCTTCATGCACTGCGTGCATTCTGTATCATCTATGAATATTATCGGCAGAGTGGGGATATGCTTTACTCAAAAATTTTTATCCGGTGAGAATATAGATGGCCTGCAGACAGCCGGGGGGAAGAAAAACATTAATCCTATACATTCATTCCGTACTTGGTTCTGAGATACTGAAGCATTTTGGCGATCCGGTCCAGTTCTTCCCTGGGAGGAACCTCCCTTACCACCTCGTTGGAAGATTCATCTATGACCCTTACAAAATACCGGTCGGTCGCTTTATGCTTCTTGTAATTTAACTTCCTGCTGTAGCCGGAATACTCCATCCTGGTTTCTCTGGCTTTCTGCCTCAGCTTCCTGACCTTCTCCTCCCGCTTCAGCTTCTCCCTCCGGCTCCGCTTCTCCAGGCGGGTTCTCAATTTAGTTTCTTCAAGCCTGTTCCTGCCGGAAGCAGTCTCCCTGCCCGTGGTTCCGGAACTACGGCTGGCCTTATCCGGAGCGATAATCTTATTTTCTATACTGCCAACCTTCATACCGCTCTTCTTTCTTCCTTCCAGACGGGGTCCCCCCCTGAAGGGGGGACCCCACCAATCGAATCTATACCCGGGAACTACTGCAGCAGCTGCAGTACTACCTGAGGTATCTGGTTGGCCTGCACCAACATAGCCGTACCAGACTGTAGCAGTATCTGGTTCTTGGTCATCTTTGCCATCTCACTGGCAAAGTCGGTATCCCTGATAACCGACTCGGCAGCCACCAGGTTCTCTTCGGCAATCTGCAGGTTGGCGGTGTTGGATTCCAGGGTGTTCTTCTGGAACACACCCAGCTCGCCTCTCTCCGCCGATACCTGTTCGATAGCCTCATCCACCAGCTCGATGGTATCCTGAGCGCCCTCGGCTGTGGTTACGTCGATCTCGCTCAGATTGTTGAACTGGTTTCCGCTAACATTGGTTCCCAGATCGGTGGCGGTCATGGAATTGAGAGCTATCTCCACCGTCTGGTTGGCATTGGCGCCTACCTGGAACACCAGGGAATTATCCACGATGGTGACACTTCCCTGAGCTCCGGTGGCAGCAGCGGTGGAAATGGCAATACCGGCGACCGTTGTTCCGGCATCACCGGTCAGCACCGTGCCGCTGCCGGTGGCGGAAAGGCCGCCTATGGTACCGGCTATATCCACACCGCTGTCGGTGACTGTGCTGGTACCTATTCCACTGCTGTCACCTGCGCCGGCCACATCGGATACCACCGATATGTCCGCATTGGACCCGTACTCCTGAGTGGTCAGAGTGAGAGTACTTCCGTCTACGGAAGCGACCACATCTGTCTGGTCGGTGTACTCGTTGATTTCATCCACTACCTGGGTCTGGGTCATACCTGAGGTAAGTTCGATGGTCACACCGTTGAGGGTGAGGGTCTCATCGGCACTCAGGTTGGTGGTCTGATCGGTACCAGCAGACACCACCGCCTGCTCCGCCTGGGTACTGACGGTAATGGCGTAGCTTCCCTCCACACTGTCGGTGGTGGCGGTAATGAAGGTGACATCCGAATCATTCACCGAACCGGTAATACCACTGCTGCCGTCCAGCAGGCTCTTCTGACCGAACTGCGACTGGTTGGCTATTCGGCTAATGGTGGAGATGGCGTTATCTATCTCGTCCTGATCCGCTGATAACATGGTGGAATCGTTGGCACCTGTATTGGCGGCGTGAACAGCCAGCTCCCTTATATTATTGAGGAGGTTGTGAATCTCGTTCATGGCCCCCTCGGCGGTCTGGACCATCGAGGTAGCCGTTTCGGCATTCTCGATAGCCTGTCTGATACCGGCAATCTGTGATCTCATATTCTCTGAAATCACCAGTCCGGCGGGATCGTCCGATCCCCTGTTAACCCGGAGACCTGAACTGAGGCGTTCCAGGGACTTTGATACGGTGTCCTCTGTCCTGCCCAGGTTTCTCAGGGCGTTAATACTGCTTATATTGTGATTGATCCTGAAGCTCATATGGTTCCTCCTTCCATGGTTACAGGATCTTAATCAGCCTCCCTACTTCCCTGTGTACCGGTATCCTGAGCATCCCCCCTTTCTCGAAAACCTTTACCGGTACCGGAGACTTTCCTTTCTTCAATCACATTTATCGGAGGATAATGATATTACTTGAGAAAATTTTTCCGGGGGGGATGAAAATATTATTCCCTGTTTCTTATTCATATTAAGGTAAGACTTGAAATAGTATCAAAAAAGGGACCCTGCAGACAGTGTCTGCGGGATCCCTCTGACCGGGGAATAATCTGTTGCAGGCGGGCTTTCCCCGCCGGGAACTTCCCCGTCAGAGAGGAAAAAAACCCGGCGGGAATCCCAAAAATACTACTGACCCAGCAGCTGCAGGACCACCTGTGGAATCTGGTTGGCCTGCACCAGCATAGCGGTACCTGACTGCAGAAGTATCTGGTTCTTGGTCAGCTCGGCCATCTCCTGGGCAAAATCAGTATCCCTGATCACCGACTCGGCGGCAACCAGGTTTTCCTCGGCAATGGCCAGATTGGCGGTGCTGCTCTCCAGGGTGTTCTTCTGAAACACCCCCAGTTCACCACGTTTGGAGGAAACCTGCTGGATAGCCCTGTCGATCACCTCAATGGCATCCTGGGCCCCTGCAGCGGTAGTAACGTCTATTTCATCCAGATTGTTGAACATGTTACCGGTAATGTTGGTTCCGATACTGTTGGCACTCATCTCATTCAAGGCGATCTTAACGGTCTGTCCCTTGTTCGCTCCCACCTGGAAGACCAGCGAATTGTCCACGATAGTAACACTCCCCTGGGCCCCGGTGGCAGTGGTCGAGACAGCTATACCTTCCACTACGGTTCCGTCATCACCAGTCAGGATGGTACCCCTTCCGGTAGCGGCAAGCCCCCCTATGGTTCCGGCTATATCAACCCCGCTCTGACTCAGCGCGGTGGTACCAATTCCGGCGGTATCCCCGGCTGCCGCCACATTCGAGACTACCGTGACGTTGGCCGTGGATCCGTAGGCTTCAGTGGTAAGGGTCAGGGTACTCCCAGCCACACTTGCCACCACTCCGGTTCTGTCGGTGTAATTATTTATCTGGTCTACCACCTGTGCCTGGGTCATACCGGAGGTCAATTCAACAACCACTCCATTTATGGTCAGGGTTTCATCCTGACCCAGGTTGGTAGTCTGATCGGTGCCGGCCGAGACAACCCCCTGCTCCGCCTGGGTGGTAATGTTAATATTGTAGGTCCCCTCCACACTGCTGGTAGTGGCATTCATAAAGGTGACATCGGTATCACTGGTAGAACCGCTGACCCCGCAGGAGCCGTCCAGCAGCTTCTTGACCCCGAACTGGGTCTGGCTGGCAATACGGTCGATAGTTGCAATGGCATTGTTGATCTCATCCTGATCCGCTTCCAGCATTACCGAATCATTGGTTCCGGTGTTGGCTGCGTGTATGGCCAGCTCCCTGATACTGTTGAGCAGGGTGTGGATCTCATTCATGGAACCTTCTGCGGTCTGTACCATGGAGGTAGCTGTCTCGGCATTTTCAACCGCCTGCCTGATACCTGTTATCTGTGATCTCATACTCTCTGAAATTACCAGTCCGGCCGGATCATCGGCACCCCGGTTGACCCGGAGACCGGAGCTCAGGCGCTCCAGCGATTTGGACACGTTGCTTTCGGTGGAACTGAGATTTCTGAGAGCATTAATACTTCCGATGTTGTGATTGATTCGAAAACTCATAAGGACTCCTTTCCTTTCAACTTTATCTGCTTATTGGTGGCTTCCCTGCCTGAAAAACTAAACCATTCTTATCCCTTCCTGTCTCTCCCTCACCGTTCTGAAAACTACACCTATCAACTTCTTAAACTTCCCTGATTATTGGGGCATACCTATATATGGTCCCCGTCCTTCCTGTTCCTGACAACAGATAGAAACAGATCATCCTTCTGGCCCGAGCTGGCCAGAGCATCCCGGTTGGACTTCATGATATCATCGAATACCTCCTGCCTGTGAATGCTGATCTCCCGGGGGGCTTCGATTCCCAGTTTAACCTGGTCCCCATCCACATTCAGCACAGTCACCACGATATCAGTGGATATAACTATCTTCTCACTTATCTTCCTGCTTAGAACCAACATCTCCGGACTCCATCATACCGAAGCAGTCAGTTTGATATCCTGCTCGATATCCTCCAGCTTCCGGATGGGAACATTGGCGCTGTAACTGCTGGAATCCAGAGTCATCTGGCAGCCGATCCTCTTGGATGCATTCACCAGGATGGGTCCCAGCAGATTGCCGGTAATCCTGGCTCCCTTCTGCTTTACCGTAACAATTACCATAGTGACCAGGTCATCATTCTTCTCGATCTGCAGAAAATTCCTGGTCTCCCTGTCCACCGTTATGGTGTAGTCACCGTCGAACAGTTTTGGTTCAGACACCATGAACCCGATATCCGGGTTATCCAGTGACTGGAGCCAGTGCAGAGCCACTTCTCCGGGGAAATCCATCAGTATGAATTCCTTCAGTTCGGGCATTCCAATCAGCCCCTGTTCGATGAGAATTATATCCTTCTCATCATACTCAACCTCTTCAAAGAGAGACGGTTTGATTTTCATGGTTACAACCTCCATGGTTTAGTTTATGGTCCGAAATAATCAAGCAAACTGATATCATATATGAGTGAAGCTGTCTGAAGAGCAGCCTGGTAGGCCACCTGTGCCTGGGCCAGCTCAGTGAGAACCTCACTCATTTCCACATCTTCGACTCTGGAAAGATTTCCGGTCAGATGAGTCCTGGAATCCTCCAACTGTGTTTCTATCATATCTATATTCTTTCCCTTTGCCCCCACTTCAGCCTCTATCTCCATAAGCCGGTCGATTATTACCTGCAGCTCCCCGATTATGGAGTCCAGGGCATCGGCATCGTTGTCCAGCAAAGCCTCCCTGAGACTTTCCATGCTTCCGAACAGACTGTATGGTCCGAACCGGGAAGATTCACCCAGCAGTCCCAGCTCATCAGCGGTGCTCCCGCCATCCTCCTCTATGGTGATGGGCTGATCGGATACAAGCTCTATTCCATCTCCTGCTGAATTTATCCTTGCTTCCAGTCCCGGTACGGTATTATTTATCCGGTCCAGAATATCCCCCACCGTCTCCGGCATGGAGGGGCTGGATAAATCAACCAGGTAGGACCCATCTGTAGTATTAATCCTCATTCTCTCCAGAAAGAACCGGCTGACCGAGTCGATATTTATCAGTCTGGTTTCCCTGGAAATAATAGGATTAAGGTCACTTCCAACTAAAGTGTCGGTGGTACTGGTTCCCAGTATCCCCAGATCAGCTGCTGTGGTTCCTTCCCCCGCTTCCTCGACAGTAATCGCACCCCCGGTGGTTTCAAACAGGCTCAGTCCGGTGGTGGCGGCATTGATACCCGCCATTATGTTCAAACCGCTGGCATTGATCCGGTCTACTATATCGTGTATATCCTCCACCCCGGTAAGATCAATATCCTCCGAGGTGCCGGAATCATCGGTTATGATTATGGTCCCTTCATTTATGCCCTCCCCTTCATTGAGCAGTTCAATCCCGGTATTCTGGGTCAGATCAGGCTCCATGGACCCGGAATGCATGATATGCCCCTCTCCCAGGTTCAGAAATACCGATCCGGGAATGGTGGCATCGATCCTGCGGTTGGGAGCCACTCTGAACTGAACCGGATTATCATCGCCCATATACCGGATACCGTTCTCCCCCTCCACGAAAGGCTTGGTAGTGGTCATATGTCCGGCGAACAGGTACTTGTCGTTGAACTCGGTGTTGAGCAGATCTTTCAGATCTCCTATCATTCCCTCCACCTCCGCAGCCGACGACTGGCGCACCTCACCCACATCGGAGGTGGAGCTTCTCATCTCCAGAGCCAGGGCCTTGGCCTTGTCCACCACATTTTTGACCGATATGATGCTGGAATCGACCATGTTAAGATACATTCCGGCATCCCCGGCATTGGATGCAAACATCTTATTCTGCTTCAACAGGGTCTTGTATCCCATCGCCTTGGTGGCTGCCAGGGGATCATCGGAGGGTTTCTGAATCCTCTTGCCGGAACCTGCCCGGGTCTGCAACCTGGTATACCTCTCCAGGCTCTCCATGATATTCCTCATGGGCTCCCTGCTCAGCATTTGAAAAGATATTCTCATCTAACTATCCTCCCAGCGGCATATTCAGAACCGTCTGCACCAGGCTGTCCACCACCTGGGTAACTCTGGCTGCCGCTTCATAAGAAGATTGATACCTGGTAAGATTCATCAGTTCCTCATCCATATTAACCCCGGTAATGCTCTCCTTGCGCATTTCCAGGCTCTGCAGAATCAGCTCCTCATTCTTGACCATTTCCCCGGAGTTTCTGGTCTGGATTCCTATTGCCGCCACCACCGATTCGTAATAGTCATTTATGGTCATTGAATTTTCCGGGGATATTTCCTCGGTGGTGAGATCACAGATATCGTTGGCCAGGGAGTTGTCCCCTACCGCTCCATCATATGATGTGGCAACCAGATTGCAGTTATCATTGATGGGTGTGGAAACCGAAATGGTCCCGGCATCATCGCCCCGGAAGAAATCAAAACCACTCCCCTGGGGGGTCCAGCCCCTGCTGTGTATCCGGTTGGTTTTCTCTATCAACACTTCCGCCAGAAAATCTAGGGATTCCCTGGCGTCCTTGAGATAACCATCCCTGGTGTTTATAAGACCGGCGATTTTGCCCTCTTTCAGTTCCAGAGGCTTGTTGCTTCCCTCCATTACCACCTGGATCAACCCTTCTCCCCCGGATCCGGTATAATACTCACTTAGAGAAGTAGTTTCTGCCCTGTGGACTACATTGATTCCCTGGATATATACATCCACCGAACCAAGTTTGTCCTCCTTGACCTTGATGTTTATTATCTCGGAAATCTCCATCAGTATTCTGTCCCTCTCATCCCTCAGGTCCCCTGCATTCTTATTCCCGGTCTCCATTTCGACTATCTTTTTGTTCAACGCTGCTACTTTGGAAAGTTTCCGGTTGAAGTTTTCTATGTTATCCACCACCTGCTGATTGATATTGTCTTCGAACTCATCCATAGATTGATCCATGGAGTGGAATTTATTGCACAGCATCCTGGCAGATTCGACTACTCCGTTTTTGAATGCGCTGTTCTCCGGATTGCCGGCCAGGTCATTCCATGATTCGAAGAACTCGGCCAGGGCGTTGGTCATTCCGGTATCGTTGGTCTCGTTGAATACTATCTCCATCTCCGAAAGACTGTTATTTATGGACTGCCACTGAGACAGCCTGGCACTCTCATCCCTGATCTGCCTGGAATAGAACTCCGCAGTGGCCCTTCTCACTGTGGTAACAGATACTCCGTTACCCAGTATCCCATTTGAGGTTACAGTGGGATAATTCGTTTCGAACAAAGCCTCCTGGCGGGAATAGCCGGGAGTGTTAATATTGGATATGTTATGGTTGGTAGTCTGCAGAGCAAACTGGGAAGAGAAAAGGCTCCTCCTGTTCAACTCCAGCATTCCGAATAAAGTTACCATATCAAACCTCTCCTTAGACCGGCACCGGATCCGCCGGAATCAGCTAAACCTTCTCCTGTACGAACAAGGGATCTACCTCATTTTCGGACTGCTCTCCTCCCTGCCCGTATACCTCCTCCTCGGCAGCCAGCTCAGCCCACATCTTGCTCTGCTGCTGAAGCAAATCCAGCGAAAACTTGACCATGTAAATGGTATTGTGATTGGAGCGGTATAACTTCTCCCCCACCTCTAACAGCTTCTTTCCAGCCTCCTGGAGGCGTTTACTCAGTTCTGGCTTTATCAGTTCCCCGATATTTATCAGGGACAGCTCTTCCGGTTGAAGATCCAGTTCAACTCCTATTTTGCTCATCAGTTCTTTTCTCTTCTTTTGATTGCTCTTCAATTTCAATACTATCTCCCTGATCTCCCCGGTGTTGGCGGAGAGGCTTTCTACATCATTCTCCATCAGGAACTTCTGCTCCGCCTTGGAAAGATCAAGAAGTTTTCGGCAGCTGCTTACCTCTCGCATAATGGCCCCGTATAGACTGGAGACCATTCCCTCAACTGTATTATCCGCCTGTACTCGCATAGCCATGGTATTATTCCTCGCTTTCTCCCGCCCCTCTCTGGATAATTTCATTGGCGGGATCAATGTTAAGCCTTCCCCCGGTTGGTTTCTCAATCTGGAGTGGTTTACTCCGGGGGGAAATTCTAATTGACTCATTACTTTCTATCTTCTGAAAACTATTATCAGCTTCTTTATCCTTCATCCCTTCTCCTGCCTTCCCTTCTGTTAAGTTGTCCAGCCGTTCAACCATCTGGCGATGCAGTCCGAACCCGCCCCTCCGGCTGAAGGATCTGGCAAATTCCGTCTGAAGCATCTCCTCATACATTCCCCTCTGAAATGATTTATCCAGCGCTCCCCTTCTGACCACGGTGGAGTGCATTAATTTAAAAAACTGTCCTATCAGCACAGCTTCGAATTTTCGAGCTGCCTCGCTCAGTTCCCTTGCTTCAGCCGGACCTCTCCGGTAATTTCCCGGATTTATCTTCATCGAACCTGTATCGGTACCGTTCACACTCATTTTTCCTGCCTTACATAATAACCAGTTCGGCCTTCAGCGCACCGGCTTCCTTGATGGCCTGAAAGATAGCGATAATATCCCGGGGGGATACTCCCAGCTCATTCAGGGCTGAAGCTATCTCACTGACTGTTCTGGAGTTGCGAACAGTAAGCAGGCGTGCTTCCCTGTCTTCAACCCTGGTCTCCACCTCCGGCACCACCAGCGACTCGCCCATACCCAGAGGGCTGGGTTGACTTACTGCATATCTGGATTTGATCTCTACCTTGAGGTTACCATGTGCTACCGCCACCTCATCTATGGTGACCTGCTCACCCACCACTACCGTTCCGGTTCTTTCATTGATAACCACCCTGGCTACATTATCCAGCTCTACCTCCATCTTTCCCACCCGGGCGATAAAAGCCACCGGATTGCTGGTATATCCCCGGGGAATCTCCACCTCTATCTCACGGGAGTTAACAGCTGAGGCAAGTTTCATCTGATAGAGTATGTTAATATGATTGGCGATGTTGGTAGCGGACTGGAAATCAGCATTATCCAGGGTTATGGTAAAATGATTATCGCCGGCCAGCCGGGTACCGGCTCTCTTTTTAATTAAAGCGCCACCGGGAACCCTGCCTATGGTGGAATGATTCTTTCGTATCACATTCCCCGCCCCTGCATCTATATTGAATCCTCCGATGGAGACAGGCCCCTGGGCCACTGCATAGGTACTGCCCTCCTGACTTCTAAGCGGGGTCAACAGCAGCATCCCTCCCTCCAGACTGGAGGCATCCCCAATAGAGGAAACGGTAACATCGATCCTGGTACCAACCGTAGTGAAGGGTTCCACATCTGCAGTTACCACCACCGCTGCGACATTCTTAACCTGTATCTCTGATGCGGATACAGTGATCCCGAACTTCTCCAGCATGCTGACGATGGAATTTACCGTAAAAGTACTCTTCTTTCCGTCACCGGTACCGCTCAACCCCACCACCAGTCCGTATCCTATCAGCTGCTTGTTCTCCATCCCGGCTATGCCGGTCACATCCTTTATCCTGACCGCAGCCCGGGGGTATCCCGAAAACACTGCCAGGATCATAATTGCAGCTGCTGTTACAGCCTGGATCTTTTTATTTAGATTAAAGCCCTTTATCACAGAACATTCTCCTCCATAGCCCGCATAAATCACAGTATCCAGTTAAACAATTTGGTCAGAATTCCCGGTTCGTGCCCGGCATCCACGGGGCCCTTGCCGTCGTACATAATCTGTGCATTAGCCACATTGGTGGAAATAATGGTGTTGTCAGGCCTGATATCCCTGGACCTTATTATTCCGCTCATAGCAATCCTCTCCCTCTCTCCGTTGATATTTATCTCCCTCTGGCCCTCTATCCGGTAATCTCCCCCGGGAAGGATTTCTACGATCCTCACCGAAATTCTGGTAACCAACTGTCCGCTCCTCTGGGTTTTAGCATCTCCCTTATACTTATTCTCACTTTCCAGTCCCCAGAGGGAGACAAAATCGAGGGTTCCCAGACCCGGCCCGCTGCTCATCTCTGATTTGACCTTGGTATCGGTCTTGGACTTACTGGATGCGGAGCTCTCTTCCCTTATAATAACCGTTACCACATCCCCCACCCGGTAGGCCTTCAGGTTGGAGTAAAGAGAACCCCTGTCATCCTCCCACAGTGCCAACTGGCCTGCTACCGGCCGGGATAATCCCGCTATCAGCATCAAAACAGATATTACTCTCCTGAACATCACACTGTTCTCCTTTAATTAGGTGCTACTTCTGAAGGTCCCACTACAAAGTATTTCTCTATCCTCCCACTGACCCTGTTCCGCACCAGTATACGGTCGCCCATCCAGCCATCCTCCAGTGAGCGGCCCTCTGCTGTAACGCACAATGCCCCCCGGGTAATCTTAACCCTTACCACCTCTCCCCTTCTGACATCCGGTTTCCTCTCCAGAGCACTCCGGGGAACAGGTTTCCCTGCTTTCACCAACCGGTCTACCCTGACTCCGTATTCCAGGGTTGCCGGGGTTGCCGGAGGCACGTAACAGCTTCCCATATCCCCCCTGGCCCACCTAATGTCCTCCTCCTCTATAATGCTGTGCTTATCCAGATCCCTGGCTGCCACGGCATAGCTGCCGAAGAGACGGAATTTACACTGTGCGGTGAATCTTCTGCTGAATCCCTTATCATTACTTACGATAAACGATACACTCCGCAACCCGTTCAGCCGCGGGGGCAAATTGCATTTGACCAGGATGTCGCCGGGGGGCACTTCCAGGGTAGAGGGAAAATTTCGCAGATCGATGCCGGTGGAATCAATCCCATTTTCTCCAATCAACTCCTCCAGCTTCAGGGTAAGCCTCTGGATTAATATTGTTTTAATCTCTTCGGAACGGTCCAGCGCTCTTCTGTCTACTATAATTCTGGCCGGGCCCTTTACCGATATATCCTCATGTCTCAGCCGGTTATTTATATAATTGAGGGTTACGATCTTGTCGCCACCCCACCTGGGACTGCTTACGATATAATAATTCTCTATACCGTCTAACTTACCCGAAACCATATCACTCAGATACACCCTTGCCTTCTGCACTACCACGGTATCCTTCAGCTGCAGCACCTCACCGGCAGTTACTTCAGTATGTGCCTGCAGCAGCATGGCCGGGGTTAAGATTATTATAACTATAAGCTTGCTCAATCTATTTACCTCTTCAGATTAGTGGCGATACTGAGCATCTCCTCTGCTGTTTTGACCGCCTTGGAATTTATCTCATAAGCCCTCTGCGCGGTAATCATTCCAATCATTTCCTCGATTACACTGACATTGCTCATCTCCAGATAACCCATCTGAACCGCGCCCAGACCTTCTTCCCCGGGGTTTCCCATTATGGGAGGACCACTGGCTGCGGTTTCCTTGTACATGTTATGGCCTATACTTCTCAATCCGCTGGGATTCTGAAAACGAACCAGCTCGAACCTGCCCAGTTCCGTGGGTTCTTCTTCCCCCTGAAGCAGAACGGAAATATTGCCGTCCCCCGACACCATCAGTTCCTCGGACTCCCGGGGAAGGGTCATGGTCGGCTCGATCCGGTAGCCCGCCGTAGTTACCATATCTCCCTCGGAGTCGAGTTTGAGGGTCCCATCCCTGGTATAGGCGTAGGTCCCGTCGGGCAGCAGCACCTGAAAGAATCCATCCCCGTCAATCATCATATCCAGAGGGTTTTCGGTCACCTTGGATGAGCCCTGATTGTAAATCCTGGTGGTAGCCGCCAGTCTCACCCCGTGCCCCACCTGGCTGAATGCGGGCTCTGATTCGCCGGTCATCCGGGACCCCCCTACCGGTCCCACCTGTTCATAAAGCAGATCCTGAAACTCCACCCTGCTCTTCTTGAATCCTGCGGTGTTAACATTGGCCAGATTATTGGAGATATTATCTATAGTTACCTGCTGCGCCCTCATTCCCGAAGACGCGGTGGACAATGCTCTAATCATCTTTATCCATCCCTCCTTCAATAACCCTGCCGGACTGTCTACACAGCTTCATAACTACATACTCACCCTTCCGACTTTACCGGTTATCATCTGGATAACTTCCTGATTGGCCTTTATTGCCTTCTGGCTGATTTCATAAGCTTTAAGTGCTCTTATCATTTCAGTCATTTCCTGGATTACGTTTACATTACTCTCCTCCACGAAGCCCTGTACCATATTAATCTCAGCTGTGTCCATTTCAGTGGGCGAATTGCCTGCCTCTGCTCTGAACATGGAGGATCCGATCTTCTGCAGAGCGGAACTGTCATCGAACCTGACCACCTTGATTCTTCCCACCGGCTGATCATTGACCTCCACTGTTCCCTCGCCGGAAATGGTCACCTTGCCAGGGGGAAGCTGTAGATCACCGCCGGTGGAGACTACCTGGTTGCCTTCGGGAGTTACCATATATCCCTCCGAATCCCTAACAAAAACTCCCCTCCTGGTGTATCTTTCACCCTCTCCGGTTTCGATCACAAAAAAGCCTTCGCCCTGCATAGCCACATCCATCTGACGGTCCGTTCTGGTAAGGGGCCCCTGCTTGAATGAGGTGGCCACCCTGACCCCGCTCTCGCTCCGGTTATTTCCATTCGCCCTCCGGGTAAATAAGGATATGTCCTTCTTGAATCCTTCTGTGTTAACATTGGCCAGGTTGTTGGAAAGCACATCCTGGCGGAGGGTTTGATTTTTCATAGACCTTGCGGCCAGAGATATTCCCTTTAACATGGTAATCCTCCGTTTTACTTATCTTCCCATCCGGCAAGAGGCGTGCCCCCTGTGACTTTAGTCCCACTATCGATATATGGGCGTAACAAGTTCTTATAATAATATCAATTAGCAAGGTTGCCCAATTTGACGGTTTATTGATCATGTGAACGGATTATACCTGGGAGAGGAATATTTTTCGGATTGGGCAGGGAAAATTGTTCTGGTTTTAAGTCGGGATAATATTAATCTCAACCCGTCAGTAAAATATTCGTAACGTTCAAAAGGTACGGCATTTGATATTTGAGTTCAAATAGTTGTTGTCCGCTCCTGAAGTCGCTTTACCATAAAACGGCCCGGAGTAAAAAAGAGAAAGGAGCAGACAGCATGAGTGGTAAAGTAAAATATTGGAAATGGGATAAGTTGTCGTTTATTGATAGCACATTCAACAGGCTGGCCGGTTCCTTGATAAATTCGCTGACGGTGGATGAAACAAAGTGGTCCGGAGCTTTAAAGGCAGCTTAACAAAGGAAAATACCTTGGGTATATCCAGAACTAACCCGGCTGATGGAGATTGAATATCAGGTAACCCCCGGCACTTAAGCCTGGTGTAATACCAGAGCAATTTAAAAAGTATCTTAGCCTGATAAGACCAAAGAATATATCATCAGGTCAAAGCAGCCCCTTGAATTAATTGCTCCCCTCCGGGTAGGTGGTAAGATGGCTGCTGCTAACCCTGGAGCCTTCCCGGGGCATTGCCTTCCGTTCAGGAGTTTCGCTTTCATTATAGAGGGGTATCCTCACTCTGAAAACAGACCCATGGTCCTGTTCGCTCTGCACATCTATCTCCCCCTGGTGGGCATCCACTATCTCCTTGACTATAGCCAGTCCAAGGCCGGTGCCCTTGATCTTATTCTTCTCCGCCCTTCCCAGCCGTTTGAACCGGTCAAAGATATTCTCCAGCTCCTCCTCCGACATACCCATCCCGTCATCCTCCACTCTGATCTCCGCCATATCATCATCACCATTCAGAGTGACTTCTATATTCCCCTCCTCCTGAGTATATTTAATGCCGTTCTCTACCAGATTAATCAGAACCTGCTCCAGTTTATCCCTGTCTGCATTTACCATCACGGGCTGGTCACCGGGCTGAAATTTCAATTCGATATTCTTATCACCAGCCAGCAGTTTCAATCCATCCACCGTCTCCCCCACCAGGGGAATAACATCGAACACCTCCCTGTCCAGATTGACGAATCTGCCCTCCAGCCTGGAAACTTCCAGAAAATCGTTAACCAGCTTCAATAGTTTCCTGCTCTTGTGTTCAACTCCCGAGAGAAATTCCTCCTGAAGCCCACTAATCTCCCCTGACTTGCCCTTGAGCATCAGCTCGGTATAACCGAGTATTACACTTATCGGAGTTCTCAGTTCGTGAGCTATCATGGAGTAGAACTCCGCCTTCATCTTCTCAGACTCCCTCTCTACGGTAACATCCTTGAGAACCAGGGCTCCCCCTACATCATCGCTGAATTCGATAAATACCCTGCATACACTGGCTATATATATCCTTTTTTCTCCATCCCGCTGGATCTCTATTTCCCTCCCCTCCGATTCGTGATGGCTCTCTATTACAGAGAGCAGATCCATCACTTCTTCAGATTCGGGAAGAATATCCCTCAGGTGCTTCTCCCCCAGAATTTCGGGGATCAGTCCGAACCGCTCAGAGGCCAGATGATTATAGAATACCAGCTTGCCCGCATTATCCACTATCATTACCGCATCACTAAGGCTGTCCAGAAGATTACTCAGTTTCTCCTTCTCCCTGAGTATCCTGTCCCTGCTGCTCCTCCATCTCAACAATCCCGCTATTCTGGCTACCACCTCTTCCTCATCGGCATCCTTTACTATAAAATCTTCCACTCCCATCTCGAAGAATTTTACCTTCTGATCAGTTTCCCTGGTATCGGTAAACATAGCCAGGGGAATGGACTTTGTCTGGGGATAGCGTTTGAGTATACGGCAGGCTTTATAACCATCCATTCCGGGCATGTTCAGATCCATAACAATAACATCCGGACTATATTCCAGAGCGGCCAGTACACCCTCTTCACCGTTCTTTCTAAGAACTACATGGTAACCATTTCTGGTTAGAATACTCTCCATTCGGTCTCTTATAAACTCGGAATCATCGACGATCAGAATAATTTCCTTATCATTCATTCCAAACCAGTCCTTGTTGTTCTCGCAAGATGCATACATATCACCCCTGAACCGGGACCAAAGGGCGATATTTTCCCGACATAATTATACCTGCATGAAACATTCCATAATCACAAACAGAGAACAGGAGTGGCCGGGAGCATCCAACCTAAATTGCTATTTACATTCCGGCGGGGAATCCTGCTGGATGATACTGTTAAGAAGACACACAGGAGCGAACCCCTGAAACCGGCTGCAACACTGTCAGCCTGGCCAGACGCCCTTCGGGGGGATACCATTTACCCGCCTGCAGATACAGGAACTCTGCCCTCCGGGTTATTATAATAGTTCGCATTTTTTGTGAAGAACTTTAGCGGCCGCCAGAATATATGCTTAACCGTTTAAACCCCTGACCCCAGCCTGTTCATTCTGGAGCGTACAATTTCCGATGCGGATGGATTGACCACAGTCACCTTCTCATAGATCTGGGCGGCCTTCTCGGGCAGTCCGTACTGCTCCATCAGGAGGCCAAGATTCAGATAATACTCAACATTATCGGGCTCGATCTCGATGGCTCTGGTAAAATGGGTCAGGGCTTCCCTGAACCTGCCGTGGTTGGCCAGATGGCAGGCCAGAGCATTACAGGCCTTACTGTTTTTTCTATCCCGGTCGATCACATTCCTGATATGCTTCTCAGCCTCTTCATTCATCCCCAGTTTACTCATCACCACCCCCATGTTTACCTCGATCCTGTCGTCCCGGGGAGACAACTTGAAAGCATCCCTGAAACTCCCCAGGGCCTTCTTGAAATTGCCCTTTCGTTCATATGCACAGCCGATACTGTTTATAACTTCAGGATTCCCGGGTTCGGAGGACAACAGTTTCCGGTAAGCCGAGATTGCCTTGTCATCATTACCCTTCAATTCCCACAGTTTGCCTGAAAGAAACTGAAGAGCATTATTCTCCGGATAATCCTTCCCGGCTCTGTCCAGGATTCTCTCAGCCTCATCCGTCTTATTCATTCTGATGTATAGCTGTATTGCCTTTACATAAACCTTCAGGGGGGTTCCCGGGAGGAATCTTATCTTTTCCAGAGATTCCTCTGCACAGCCATAATCCCTTTTCCGGATCATAGCTTCGGCGTTAATTACATGGGAATGGGAAGAATAGGGATCGCCCTTCAGAGACCGCTTTATATATTCACAGGCTTCATCCGGTTTACCCGCAGCCAGGGATACCGAAGCAGCATTCCGGAGCAAATTGACATTTTCACTGTCCAGCTCGATCCCCTCCCGGAGAATCTCCATGGCCCGGCGGAACATATTCTTCTCTATCAGCGCTACTCCCAGATTATTATACAGATCAGGATTCCGGTCATTCAACTCAACCGCCCGCCGAAGATAGCCGGTGGCCCTGTTCAGCTCGCCCAGCCTGGTACAGGCCAGCCCCCCCATATTCAACAACTGCCAGTTATCCGGGTCCAGCTCCAGCCCCTTCTCTACGTGCCGGAGAGCCTCCTCGGTATGCTCCAGAGCCAGAAGCTGGACAGCCATCTCGAATATGTAATGGATATTGTCCGAATTAAACTCCAGCTTCTTCTCACCCGGGGAGCGGTACATCTGATATTTACGGTACACCCTCTCCGAATTCATCATTCTTCCGTAGTGATGTATTACTGCCTCTCCGGTTAAAATCCTTATACCGGCATCTTTCAGAGACTGTTCCACATTCTCGTGTACCTCGCCCCGGTACCGTACCCGGGAATCATTTCTGAACAGCCTTATCTGGGAGGTGCTGAAGTATCCCGGCTGTCCCCGGTTATATCTGGCATCCGCACTCACCTTCTTCCACCCGATAAAGGCGGAGTCTTCACAGTAGGTACGTTGCTCCAGCTTGAAGGAACACTCCGGATCTTTCTCTATCATCTCCCTGATAATATTGCAGCTCTCTTCAGAAACATATTCATCTGCATCCAGAATCAGTATCCATTCCATTCCAGCCCTTGATATGGATTCATTTCTGGCATTGCTGAAACTGTTATCCCAGTCCTTCCGGTAGACTCTGGCCCCGCACTCCCTGGCAAGTTCCACTGTCCTGTCACTCGAACCGGTGTCAATTATTACTACTTCATCGGCAAGATTCCTGACACTTTCAACCGCATCCACAATGAAATCCTCCTCATCCCTGGTGATCATACAGCAGCTGATGGAATTCTTCCTCTCGCTATTCCTTTTTATTTCAATTACTTCACCGTCATTATCGTGATATTGCATACCAGCCCGGCCTTTCGGTCAAATCAGCAGTTCCACTCATTGGAATCCTGCATTCAAGAGATATGCCATTAATTCCAGCGGATGAACCCGGTTGAGCCGGCTGTAATATCCGGAAGCAATTCAAGTAACAGCAAAGGGATAGCTGGAAAGCGGAAGAACGTTCGTTACACCGCCCTGCTGTCATCCCGTCCCTTGGATTATGCCGCTTTTTCTCCCCTCCCCCGAAAAATATTCCCTGATTGATCAGTATCCCGGAAAAAGATAGATTGAATATTTTCTTCAAGGCAAATCATACCGGCCGGATCTGAGCCGGTGATAGAAACCAGCATGCCGGAAAGGTGGGTAATTCCAGTGGATCAGTTTCTGGAGATATCCCACTGAAGATTATTATATGCTGTAACCCGGAATCAATTTCTGATACCCTCCCGGTAAACCGGATTAGATTCTGAAGGATGAGGGAAAAAACAAACCATATTCAGGAAGGGGGAATATGAAAATAGCCATAATCAGTGACACTCACGATCACATCGATAAAACAGATCTGGCCATCGGACAGATAAATCAGAGTGACCCCGATATTCTGATTCATTGTGGTGATCTGGTGTCACCCTTTATGCTGGACAGTCTCTCTATCTTCCGGGGGCCGGTGCATATAGTATTCGGGAACAATGAGGGAGATAAATTCACCATAAGTTCCTTCGCCAATAAATACCCCTCACTGACCCTGCATGGAGAGATGGGCACCATCGAAACGGATTCAGGTGATATTGCATTCACCCATAAGCCGGTATTTGCCACGGGGCTGGCTTCGGAAAAGAGATACCATGCAGTATTCTGCGGGCACAGCCACCGGCACAAATCAGAGAAGATAAATGGAACCCGGTTGATCAATCCGGGTGATATCATGGGACTCCATGAAAAGCCGGGATGGGTTCTGTACATCCCCGGAGAGGACAAATGGGAAAGATTTTCACTCGACTGAAAGGGGGAGCACCGGGGGGATAAATTCGCCCTGGATTGAAAGTGGTGGGACAGATGGGATAGATTCTCTCTCGATTGGAAGGGAAAGGATAAAGCAAATCGCCCCTGACCGGTACCGGTCAGCATCATTTCTACAGAATGATGCCGCTTTCACTATCTGTAAAACAACGGATTGTGCATTAATCACTCCACTTCCACATCCCAGTCGACCGGACTGTCCTCTATGAAACTAATGGCTGTCTCAATATCCGGAATGCCCGACCTCCCCCCCATCCTCCTGCACTTCAGTGCCGCCACCGCATTGGAAAATACACAGATCTCCCTCAGCGGCCAGCCTCTGTATACTCCGTAGCAGAATGCCCCGTGGAAGACATCCCCCGCCCCGGTGGTATCCTCCGCATCCACAGGGAAGGGTTCTACTTCAATGATCTTCCCCTCCGTAACAGCACTACATCCCCTCTCACCAAGGGTAACAACTCCCGCCACGGGGTTATAATCCATGATGGCCTTCAGACCCTCCACCGGGCTTCCCTTCTTAGATATCTGGTCAGAGAAGACCTCGCTGGCCACGATATAATCACAGAGGGGAAGCAACTTATCCACTCCCTCCCTCAGGGTTCCGGCATCTATTACCACCGGGATATTATTCTCCCTGGCAAATCTGGCGGCATGCATAGCGGCTGCAGGCTCCAGGGAATCTATCAGCAGAACACCAGCCTCCCCTATCATATCCAGATCAACTTCTCCCGGTTGCATGTGAGAAAGTGTACCCCTGGTCCATACTATGGTTCTTTCAGCCGTTTTTTCGTCCACCATTATGAAGGCGAACTGTGATCTCTCACCCCTCTCTGTTACTACACCCGAAGTATCAACATCCTCACCGGCCAGTTCCTCCATCATTCTCTCTCCAAACTGATCATCCCCCACCTTCCCCATATAGGCGGAATTAAGGCCCAGCCGCCCAACCGTCACCATCGCCGTGGCGGCGGGCCCTCCACCCTGAATCATGAAATCGCTCATCTCCAGTTTGAGATTCTTACGGGGAATGGCCGGGACCTTGCAGAGATAATCCAGGGCGGTATATCCCAATCCCACTATGTCAATTTTATTACGGCGTAATGTATTCATATTAACCAAGGTTCAGGTTAAAAGCCGGAATCAGCCTGCCCGGCTGCCGTACTGGCAATCATCACAAGTACAACCAGAACACTTTCATCTGATAAGTGCAATCCTGTCATTAAATTGTAGATAACCATGGGCAAGTCCATGGCACTTAACTAAAATACAAGCTTCGCCCGCCGCTCATTCGGGCCGAGTTCACATTCACCCACGGGCAAGTCATTGGACCTCCGCCCCGCAGGTTATTATATTAAATCAACTGAGACGCCTTAGACAACCCCAATCCCCGGATTATTAACCTCAATCCGTCAATAATATTTTTGCCCCCGGCTTCATTCCGGTCAATCCATACCTTTTCCCATGTGATCCCGGAAATTTGTTAACACCACCGGCTGTGGTGGAATAAACTGCAGCATGGTGCGGGTACGCCGCCGGATCTACAGCCTGTATCTCTGGTCCGGCCAGGATCATTTTGACGGGTCGAGGTTAATTCTCACTTGTCATAATAATTGCTTTTTATTTATGTTGATTCAAAAGGAAAGGAAACATTTCAACATGGAAAGTGAAAAGAAATTCTGTCCCTTCTGCGGCGCAAACCTGAATACCCGGGAGAACGAAGGACGCCCCCGCCTTTACTGCAGAAGGGAGAAGCGATTCGTATATGAAAATCCCATACCTGCAGCTACCGCTCTGCTGACCGACGCTGAAAAGCGTATTCTGCTGGTGTTGAGAAACCGCCAGCCGGGCATCCATAAATGGGGTCTGCCCGGCGGATTCGTGGAAAACGGGGAAAGCCCTGCAGAGGCGGCGGCACGGGAACTGGAGGAAGAGACCGGATTGATCGCCTCACCTGGAAAACTGATTAATGTGATATACCAGGAAAGTGATTTTTACAAAACAGCACTCCTTATAATTGGTTATCGTTTCGGAAGTTATACTGGAAATATACAGGCGGGTGATGATGCCGACAAAGCCGCTTTCTTCGAATACGGAGACCTACCTGAGCTGGCTTTCCAGAGCCATCGTCAGTTGGTGGATCAGATCTATAAGAACCTTCTTAAAACATAACCTCAATTCGTCAATAATATTTTTGCTCCCGGCTTCATTCCGGTTAATCCATACCTCTATCTATGTGATCCCGGAAATTTGTTAACACCGCCGGCAGTGGTGGAATGAACTGCAGCATGGTGCGGGTACGCCGCCGGTCCCACAGCCTGTATATCTGGTCCGGCCAGGATCATTTCGACGGATCGAGGTTAATTATCCCTCAAAACCTACTGCTACGGTTACCGGCAGGAATTAAGCACTTCTGACAGCAGTCTGCCTCCGTGGTAAGGATGAATGTACTAATTCTTCTGAATCCCGGTTATACTTCCGGAAAATATTATCACTTCTGTCCCCAGGTGGTCCGGCCGGGAGATGTTCCGCATGCCCGGCTCTGAGGATCACAGGTAGCACGTCCATCCTCAGCACAGGTGAATTCATCGCCACAGGTGGGCCATTCACCGCTGCAGGTGCTTGAACATGTCTCCAGTCCATCGCAGGTTGGATTCCCGTCATAGGTTATGCCGCACCGCCGGCCCGGTTGGCAGGTCGGCCATATCCCGCAGGTTCTGGTGCAGGTGGGTGATGTACTGTCGCAGGTAAAGGAACCATGGTAGGTAGTCCTGCATCCCGGATGGCCGCTGCAGGTGTTGGAGCATGTCTCCGTACCGTCACAGGTGGGATATGAGGAACAGGTGATATCGCAGGTGGGAGTCTGCTGTTCACAGGTATTGGTTCCGATGCAGGTCCAGTATTCGCCGCAGGTGGGAACAGAATAACAGGTAGGGGATAAATCACCGGTAGGCCCGCCTCCACAGGTGATATTATAGTCAAAGGTGGGATCCCAGTCACATTCACCTCCGTAGCAGGTTGGATTGCTGCAGGTGAAGCCACCCTCCAAGGTGGGAGCACAGTTGGATACACAGGTTGGCATCCTGTCAGAACAGGTACTGCTGCAGGTAGGCAGTCCTTCACAGGTGAAGCTGCAGGTGGGAGCATTCCAAAGGCAAGTACCGTAACCACCGCAGGTTGGTGAAGCATCACAGGTTGTACCGTCATGACAGGTGGGAGTTTCACCGCAGGTAGACTGGGTGGTGGGGGTTTCCCCGGGGGGGCTATTACATAACGCAAATCCGCTGCAGGTTTCCGAACAGGTCAATCCACCATCGCAGGTCTGATCTCCGGAAGTACAGGTAGGCTGACCGGAGTTTGCGGTTATATCGGCAGGAACCGAATGCGATTGTTTCAACTGAGGGGTAGACATATTGGGCGGCCCGGCTTTAACAGGAGCTGAAATCATTCCGCCTGTCTTTATCCCTGAGTCTTCAAGTTCCCTTATCGCCCGCTTGAGTGACAGGGTGAAGGCGGGTGAACCGGCGTGTTCCTCCTCCGGCTCTCCGATAAATAAAAATCCGGATGCAAAAAGGAGGGTAACAAGCACCATCGTTATACTTTTTTTCATGGTTATTCCCTCCTTCCGCCAGATTCTCCCCATTTGCTGTTACCGGTACATATAAGCTTTCTCTCAATAAATATTATAAGAACCAGGCTGCTTTATTGAAAGACAATTCCATTTGATCATTTTAATTTCAACGTTGAAAGGATACCTGTAATTTAATTTGCCTGCTGGGAATGGAATAATCATTACCCAGTTGTCCAAGCCGGACGGGTAATGAAAACAGCAACACTCCTGACAAGTGTCTGTTAATTTTCAAAGTAGCGGTATGATCACCGCCAGCGGCAATTTACCTGATAACCTGAGGTTGCTCTGCCGGAAATATAACAAACCCGGGGCGGAGAGAGCATATGGCAAAAATTCATGTAAGAGTATTATAAGTGACAGCAGGCAGCAACCTGCGCACATCCAGGAAATATCAACTTGTGTCGGTAAAATTTTATTATCTCTATCATCCCTCCATGCGAGAGCGGGTTCACGAATTAATCGGGTTAAATGTGGGGATAATTCTCACACTGGTACAATTACACGGAAGGCACCCGGTATCAACTCCACCGATACGGGAGTTTCACCAACCATCTCTCCGTCAGCCTGCACCTTGATAGGTTTCTCAGCATCTATGGTTATTCTATCTGTAGCTCCTATCCTTTTTATACTGCGCTGGGGTGGTTTTCTTCCCAGAACATTGAGAATTAGTGTGGGATAATCTTTTATTGAATCAGCCTTTACATAGATTACATCCAGAACACCATCGTCAATTTCGATCCTGGGAGAACGGGGAAGAATCATCTCGCTGATAATACCACCGTTGGCTACAGATACCTCCGGCGACCGAATCTCCATATACCTGCCGTCCACTGTAATCTTGAAACGATGTGGTCTAAAGGTGATCAGCTGCCTGAGGGCGGACCCCACATAAGCCAGCATACCGAAAAGTTTTTTCTCCCTCCTGGTCAGAGCCTTAACCGCCAGAGAACTTACCCCTGCCCCCACAGTCAGAACAAAGATTCTCTCTCCGACTTTCATTGCATCGATGGTTCTGGTCCGGTGGCTTCCGGAAATCACACCAATGGCCTTTTCCATTTGCAGGGGTATTCCCAGTTCCCTGGCGATCATGTTTCCGGTACCAAGAGGGATAATACCCAGGGGAACATCACTGCCTGCAAGACCCCCTGCGGCGGTAGCTATTGTACTGTCACCACCGGCTGCAATACAGAGATCGATGCCCTCTCCAATCTGTCTCCTCACTATCACTTCCGCCCTGGAGAAGGATTCCACGGTATGAATATTTAAAAGTGCTTCTTCCCCGAAGAATTCTTTAAGATTACGGTGCATCTCCTCGGATTTGCGGGCGGTTAATTCGGGATTCTTCAGCACCAGGATTTTATTCATAATAAATTCAACCTCCGGTTTGAAGTTCCCTCCCCGATGTTCATTTCCACAGTTGGCATATATCGACCGGTACTATTAATTATAATCAAATTCAATAATCAGCACATCAGATAAAAACGTAGGTCAGGCTGGATTAGTAGATAACCATGGGCAAGCCCATGGCACTTAATCAGAATACCGGCTTCGCTCGCCGCCCATCCGGGCGGAGTTCACATTCACCCACGGGCAAGCCCGTGGAACTCTGCCCTGCAGGTTATCAGATGCACAGGGTAAGAGTTAGCCGAATAATTCATAAAAATATCATTCATGCCTGATTATTATAAAATTAATAATATTTATAAAGTTTTTCGCCTTACTGTTCTTATTTCATTCAGAAAGAATCCTGGCCGGAAAATCTTTATTATCCCGCCAAATTCCCTGATCGTCGATCTGGTTTATCAATTATTCCGGAAAAACAAAATCCCCCCCGTAATTATTTGCTTGCAATATATATTTACTTTGATTTATAAAACCTAAAAAGGAGGTGATAAAGATGAATAAACTGAATACTCTGGATTGGATAGTGTTGATCCTTATAATTATCGGCGGATTGAACTGGCTGCTGGTCGGGATTTTCAGCTTCAACCTGGTTTCCGCAATATTCGGCGAGATGTCGATAGTTTCAAGGATTGTATACATACTGGTGGGACTCTCAGCAATTTATGCCATATTCCTTCTTGGAAAATTACAGAAGAGATAATCCCTTAAATGCGGGGGATGCAGAACTCCCGCTAATTTAACCGGGTTATAAGTTCAGGGGCTTGTCAGACTACAACCCAAAATATAATTACCATGTCAATGTGAAGACTGGGATGTGGATGAATTATGCCGATTTTAAATATTACAGCTGCAATTTTCTGAAATTCGGGGGTCTATCTCCGGTTCCCGGACTGTAGCTGTCTCATGTAGAAAAACGTCAACAAAATACGGAACATACCAATTGTCCGCCCCACTGTTTATCTGGTAGGAGTTAAACAGGAGCCCGCCGTATATTGTCTTTCAGGAGAGGGCATCCGTCTCCGGCGGGTGAAGGATAACCGCCTTATGAAGTTATAACTGGGGAGGAATTGATATGGATATAAGGAGCCCGGAATTCGAACAGAATGATAGTATTCCGTCAAAATTTACCTGCCAGGGGGAGGATATCAATCCCCGCCTGGAGTTTGAGGATGTACCGGAGGGGACCAGGAGCCTGGCTCTTATTATGGATGACCCGGACGCCCCGGGAGGAACGTGGCTTCACTGGCTGGTTTACGATATCCCCCCTGACAAGAGGGTTATCGAGGAAAACAGTGTTCCCGGGAAGGAGGGGATGAACAGCTTCCGGAAGAAGGACTACGGGGGACCCTGCCCCCCGTCAGGAGAACATCGCTATTTCTTCAGGGCCTATGCTCTGGATGATATGCTGGAGCTGGAGGAGGAAACCAGCCGGCAGGAAATGGAGGAGGCCATGGAAGGCCACATTCTTGAGCAGTGCCAGCTGATGGGAAGATACAGCAAGGAGTAAGCCGGCCGGAAGATTTAATCGAACAGCTAATTTGATCAGTATTAATTAAAGTATTTTCAGGAAAACCAGGAGTGATACCATGCAAGTTCCACCCGAAATCAGTTTCCGGGGAGTTGAATCAAATACTGCCATAGAGAATATGATCAGGGAATGGCTGGAAGATCTGGAGAAGGTGTGCGATCATATAAACAGTGCACATATCGCTGTGGAAAAAACACAGAAACACCAGGATAGGGGAAATCCGTACCGGGTTCGAATCGACCTTACCGTTACCCCGGGACACGAGATAGCGGTGCGCAAGGAACCCAGCAGAGGAGATATGCACGATCCCCTCAACAGTGTGATAAACGACGCCTTCGA
The DNA here is from genome assembly GCA_964613215.1 of uncultured bacterium. Lineage (GTDB taxonomy): Bacteria > Krumholzibacteriota > Krumholzibacteriia > Krumholzibacteriales > CAZTHK01 > CAZTHK01. The sequence continues at coordinate 112,129 of CAZTHK010000004.1, forward strand.
AGCAGCCAGAAAACAACTTAGGGAACTGGTGGACAAACAGCAGGGCAAAACCAAGTCTCACCCCGATCAGGAGGTCAACGCGTTCGTGGAGAAGATCTTTCATGACCGGGGATACGGATTCCTGAAAGCTCTGGAGGGTCACCAGGTTTACTTCCACCAGAACAGTGTTCTAAACGACATGTTCGACCGGCTAAGACCTGGCGCGGGAGTACATTACACCGAAGAGATGGGTGAAAAGGGGCCTCAGGCAACCTCCGTCCGGGTCATAGAAATGCCGGGTTAGCAGGTACCCACGGCCAAGCCCGTGGCACTTAATCAAAATACCGGCTTCGCTAATTATACTCCCGCTATTGAGGGTTCTTAATCTAAAACAGAACTATTCCTCCGGATCAAACAGTGCCGTTTTACTAACCTCCCTGCAAATGACATAGAGAGAGCTTTATGGAATCGAATCAGTTAAAAGAGGATACTGCACATTGCAACCGGAGAGAACAGTATGATTAAATACGTAAGATCAGGAATTAGCCGCCTTCTGATCCGGGAATGATCACGACTGAAAAATTGTGCTGACATTTCTGGCATGAGGAAATGGGAAGATTATTCTGCTAAGCTTTTAAATTTAATTTTTATTCATGATCAGAGCCAGCCGCATAGAAAAGATATACCGGGAGAAGGCCTTGCGTCCCTTTGCCGTAATGCTCCTGTCAGCGGGATGGAAACCCAACCAGGTCTCCATATCTGCACTGGCATTATCCGGGGTTTCAGGTGTACTGTTTGTATTCAGTCCCTTCTGGGGAGGGATTGGTTTTCTCATATCCGGATTTCTGGATACCCTTGATGGTGAGATGTCACGCAGGTCTGATCGGGATAGCCGGGCGGGTGCGTTTCTGGATTCGGTGCTGGACCGCTATTCTGATTTCTTCGTTATGTTCGGGATACTGCTGTACTACCACCGGAAGAATGCTCTGGATATTACCGGTATCATAATTATAATAGTGCTGATATTCGGGAATCTGATGGTGGATTATGTACAGATCCGGGCTGAGAGCAAAGGAACATCAGCTTCTTCAGGCCTGTGGGAGCGCCCGGAAAGAGTTCTCCTTATTGGATTAGCGGGTATAGGTTACCGGCTGGTACCACCAACCGGCTGGTTGAAAGATTCCGTATTCTTCAGCGAAGCCACCCTTCTGGGGGTGGTGCTTTCAATTATGGCATTGGGAGTGACCTTGATGGCATTGCAGAGGTTGATATACGGTTACCGGAAACTCGAAAGAAGATAAAAACCCTTCTTTCGGAAAATCTTCCCACTCCGGTTCGCGGGGAAAAGTCTTCGTATCCCGCCGGCAGATTAACCGGACCGGTTAATCGCCTTTATCAAACCTTCCGGTGTACACCTGTAAGCTGGTGAAATGTGAGATACCTGGAATATCCTCAAGTCTTATCCCCTTGCCGGCATACCCGGACGGTTCAACTGATAGAGAACTCTTTATTTGCGGTTACAGGTGGAAATTTCGGTTAAAACCGGCGCTGTTTCCCGCAGTTTCTCCGGAGCATATTATTTTATGCTTTCCAGGAGTTGTCCAAAATCAACCGGTTTGTCTATGATACCGCTTATCATTCCGGCAAGCCCCTCACTCTCCAGCAGCTTCTTCACGAAGGGCCTTCCGGTGAGAATAAATATACGGCTTTCCAGCTTTTCCCCTGCCAGGCTTTCCAGAATATCCACACCGGTGATGCCGGGCATCTTGTAATCCAGCAGGATTACATCATAATTCCCCTCTCTGATCAGATCCGCTCCATTGGATGGATCAACAATATAATCCGCCTGGTAGCCTTCATAACTCAGTGATTCCGCCAGTTCTTCACAAAGCACCGAATCATCGTCTATTATCAGAATTGCGGCAGGCATCTATTCCTTTCGTGGCAACCTTACTAAAACGGAGGTATATTCCCCCGGTTCGCTGCTCACCTCTATATCCCCCCTGTGCAGCTTGATTATCTGTCTGGATACAGAAAGCCCCAGCCCGGTACCCCTCGCCTTGGTGGTAAAGAAGGGATCGAATATCTTGTCTACGGTGTCCTTATCCATACCATCACCGTTATCGGTTATATCGATCTCGATATAACCATTCCCATTCCTCCCGGTAATCTTAATCACTCCCCCCTGTGAAGGTATCGCATGCAGGGCGTTATTCAGTATATTGTTGAATACCTCTTTCAACTGAATGCCGTCGGCCTCTATCACTACATCCCTGATGGAATCCAGGTCCGGGACCAGGGAAACCTCCTTCCTAGATTGATTTTCAACTGTTGCCAAACAGTTATTCAGTATTTGATTTATATTTACATCTTCCCGGTGAGGCGGCCTGATTCTGGAGTAGAACAGCAGATTATTGATAATATGATCACTTTCATTTACCTTATTTTTTATCTTTTTCAGACGCTTATGGATATAGGGCAAATCTGTCTTCCTCCCAATATTGTGTGCTGCCATACCTATTGCAGCCAGGGGGTTGCGCAGTTCGTGCGCCACTGTGGCAGCGAGCGCCCCGATATCGGATAGCCGTTTGGCCTTTTCCAGTTCGGTGGCGGTATCTACCAGTTTTTCAGCCTGGCTGTTTACCATCCTGGAGAGGGTTTCCCTGTCTCTCTTGAGTATTTCTTCAGCCTTCCTGCGATCGGTAATCTCTTCGACGATAGAACCGAAGCCTATTATTTCACCGGTGTTGTCCCGCACCGGAAACCAGCTCTCACTCCAGTAACGGGTTATCCCGGGAGCCAGGGGTGTCTCGCCGCTAACCTGGCGGTTCTCCACCGGCTGGCCGGTATCCAGAATCTGCCGGGTGATTTCTCTGGCGGATTTGTCAAGGGCAGGAGCCACATCCCGGATCCGTTTTCCAATATGGTCTGCAGCGGGGATACCGTTAATATCCGCCAGGCGGTCATTTATCATCAAAAAGCGCAGTTCCCGGTCGAAATACGCAATACCAATAGGTGCCTTGGTTACCAGGGTCTCCAGGATAGCGTGGGCTCTGGCCAGCTTAGCTTCGGCCCTCTTCCGGTCGGTTATGTCCATACCTGAACCGGCAACGAACTTCTGTCCGCTGCTGTCCCAGATCAGAAACTTGAATTTCCACCAGTAGGTGCAGCTTCCATCCCGGCTACGGGTTGTTTCCACCACCTTTCTGATCTCTCCCCCCCTCATAACCGCCAGATCGTTGTTCCATATGGTCCTTGCGATATCATCCGGCCATATATCAAAATCGGTCTTCCCCAGCCATTCATCCGGCCCGATACCAAACTGACGCTCGTAGGACCTGCTTACATATACATACCGGCCCTCCTGATCCTTTATCCAGGCGATACCCGGACTGTTATCCATGAAATTCCTGAAACGGTCCTCGCTCTCCTTGAGTTCCCTGGTGCGCTCCTGAACCTTCTTCTCCAGTTCACGGTGAGAACGCTGGAGTTTCCTCTGTGCCTCCTTTATTTCACTCAGGTTGGTTATCACTATACTCAGGCCGGTGTCATCCAGTTTCAGTGGATTGCAGGAGACCAGAACAGGTATGAGTTGTTCATCCTTGCTCCTTAAATGGAATTCAGCCTGTTCGGTTCCCTTCATCCCCCTCTCCAGAAAGGGGCTGAAATCATGTAATTCATCCGGATTAATAAAATCAAAGATGGAACGTCCGATGATATCTCTGGTGGATACTCCCAGCATTCCGGCAAACCGGCTGTTACTGTACATCAGGATACCATCGGGGGTGAGGGTGGCCGCTCCTTCGTTCATGGCCTCTACCAGGAGACGGTAGGCATAATCGGCTCCCTTCAGGGTAAACACCTGGTCACCCTCCAGCCCGGGGGTAACTATAGCATCTATCTTCCCATCTATTATAGCATTCAGGGTCTCTTCCGCCTCGGCCAGCTTCATTCGCAATTCTTCATTTTCATTTATCAGCTGTTGATGCGTTTTCTTATCATCTTCCGGCTGCTTCATCTCAGACTTTTACTCTTCCTCCGATACAAGATCCAGGCCCAGAAGAAGTTTGCGTGTATCCGACATATCCCCCACAAATCTTCTGATTGGTTCGGGCAGTTCCTTGATCAGGGTGGGGGTTGCAATGATCTGCCCGTCCCTGGCAATTACGGGATTCTGATAGATATCGATAATCTCCAGCTTATACCTGCCCTGGAGATACCTGTCGCACAGCTTCCTCATATTCTCAATAGCTTTCCGGGAGCTGGTAGATATCCCCGCCACGAAAAGGCGGAGTACGTACTTATCTCCCTCCCCCCTTTCAGCTTGATTTCGAAGTTTCCCCTCTGTGTCTTTTTTAGATTCGCTCATACTCACTGCCCGGGTATAATGTCCAGTTCCACCAGCACCTTTTCGGTATCCGGAAGATCACCTATTATCTTCTTGAGCGGCGGGGGAATTTTTCTAACCGGAGTGGGAACAGCCGCCGCAATTCGGCCCGCAGAATTCTTCCGCAACTCCCGCTCGTTCTCCTCGAAGGCCATATAAACACCGGGGTCATCGAAACAGCCGGCTCCCCTGGCAATAAATTCCATTGCCATAACAGTCTTGCCACACCCCGGGTCACCGCAAATAAGTGCGTGGCGGCCCTCTGGCAACCCTCCCGCTGTGATCTCATCCAGACCACATATCCCGGTCTTACATTTTGAAAGTTCTTTCTTCTCTGCTGAAGATGAAACTTCCGGATCCATTATCTTAACCCTCCGGGTTAAGCCGGGTAATCAAAGAGGAATTCGTCCGGTTACCACCATCATGCAATTCCCCCTTAAGGGACAAATAAAACCTGCCAGCCTATCCTGTCCCTCTAACAGAAGACATACCTGTTACATATTATTTAAACCCCGGCCTGAGAGGATGATACCCTATCGGTATATCTATGTCAACCGCGAAGAGTCCCGGAACTTGTCCAATTTCCAAACGGCCGCCATAAAGCCGGCGATTCTACATTCACAACCCTGCTCCTGGCGGCAGGCTATACTTTCTCGATCTTCCCGGGCTAAACCACCAGTAGCAGGCCCGGCGGCGGAGCTGAAATTTCACGGGCTGGCCGTATATTCACAGCATTTTCATCAAACAGGAATTGATATCATAAACAAAATTACCTTCAGGTAGCCGGGTAATCTCTTATCAGATCACCGGGGTCCATGAGTAATTTAACATACTGGGCCCTGGTGTATATCCAGGGATCCCGGCTGTTCTTCCTGTTCATCTTGCCCCTGAAATCATCCAGGGATCCGTATCCCTTCTCATCCATCCACGATTCCATATCCTCCAGCATACTGCCTGTATGATTGGTCCCATTCTTGTAGAGTGTGCTCACGGTCTGAACCGAACCAGCTCCGGCCAGGATCATCTTGATAACATCCTCCCCCTCCATTATACCGGTGCTGCTGCATATGTCCGCATCTATATTTCCGGATAACAGGCCGGTAAATCTGAGTGGAAGCCGGTTGTCCTTGCGCTCACTTAAATTATAAGGGAAGGTGTTCTTCTGGCCGGCTACGTCTATGTCCGGTTGAAAGAGCCGGTTGAACAGTACTACCCCCTCTGCCCCCTTCTTGTCCACCCGGGAGATAAAATTCAAGGGATTGGTATAGAAGAAACTCAGCTTCACCGATACCGGTATGGAGACCTTCTCCACAATCTGTCTCAGCACGGAGAGCTGATCATCTTCGATCGATCCGGAATCCGGTTCGAAAAAATCAGGGGTGGCGTAGAAGTTCAGTTCCAGTCCGTCCACCCCGGTCTCCTCCAGGAGACCGGCATACTCGATCCAGGTCTCATCGGTTACCGCATTCAGGCTGGCTATTACAGGGATGGAGAGGCTCTTCTTTGCTTTTTCCACCCAGTAGAGGTGTTCCCGGGGGCCGGCGTGCTCCTGCTCCGGAAGGACGGTTATCATCTCGGCGTAGCGGTAGCTGGATTTCTCCAGCTGCTCCTCCATCTTGAACTTCTCCAGCTGGATCTGCTCCTCGAAGAGGGATTTGGTAACCACCGCACCTGCGCCGCCATCCTCTATCTCCTTTAATTTATCCATATCCGAGGTTAATTCGCTGGCTCCCGCGATAACCGGATTCTTCAGCTTTATCCCCATGTAACTTGTGGTTAAATCAGCCATTTATGCCTCCCCTGTTTAAGACGAATATAATTGCATTCTTCCACCCCGCCGCACCTCTGATCGAGGGGCCGGATCTCATAGTAGGATTCCCGGAAGCAGACAACCTCCCCTCTTTTTAAATCTTCCGGCCACATATGACCGGAATATTTGCCTGCGTGATTATTTAACAGTTTTGAAATCTTTGCAAGGCATAGTTGATTTAATCATGGTGAAGAGGGAAATTAGGAAAATGCCTTTTTAAGATCACTTCGTATCAAAATCCGGAATCATCTGTATGGAGCAAAAAAATAAACGGTCTGACCGGGGCAACCGCGCTGATGAAAAAGCAATAAGAACATACGGGAATGAGTACAGGGGAAGGGCGGTGATAATCTCCATCGGTGCCATGCTGGGAAGCAGAAAATTCCCCGGCGAAGAGGAACTTCTGGGAAAAGGGGTAAGTTACTGTTCAACCTTTAATGCTCCCTTCTATAAAGGGAAGACCGTCGCTCTGGCGGGAGTGGGCAGCGAAATAAACTATTACTTTCAGTGGAGTTTCCCCGAAAAATTATCCGGGAATTTAATAAGATTATATATGACTATCAGTTGTTAATATTTATAATTGGAATATGTATACGCGGCGTTTTTTCATCCGCTGCCCGGTGTTCTAAAATCCCCTCACCTGTCGAGCGGGCATGGTTTTCTGCCCCGGAAGGGGCTGAAAGAGCGAGCCCGGGGCGCAGAGCTTAAGATTTCCGCGGCCGGCGAGAAATCGACAGCGATTCTGAAACACCGGGCACCGGAACAATGCGGATCGAGTAAAAATCGGGGAAACTCCAAACTTACTTTTAATATTGACAGAAATTTACCGAGCATCTATTCTGTGGGGGCCTGCCTTTACAAATAGAATGGCTGCAGGTCAATCCAGGAAGATATCAACAAAGGGAGTATTATGCTGACAAGAGAAACAGTGCGGTGTGGAAGAGTAGCTTTATGTTTATCCCTCCTCACCATGATACTATTACTGTCACAGCCTGTTTCTGCCGGTGATATAAAAGGGGAGCTGAAGATCCCGGATGAGGGAAATATTCAGAAGATCACCCTGCGGGACGGATCGGTGATAATGGGCAGAATCACCAGGATCGGAGAATCCCGGGTCACCTTCGAATCGGAGGCCGGGATCATGAAGATCAGCATTGACAGGATCGAATCGATCGAGGAATTTCACGGCTCTCAGATGAAGGGAGGCAAATACTGGTTTCCCAACCCCAATAAATCGCGCCTGTTCTTCAGCCAGACCGCCCGTATGCTGGAAAAGGGAGACGGTTATTTCCTGGATATCTATGCCTTCTTTCCCAGCGTAACCTACGGATTTACCGATATGTTCAGCATAGGGGGAGGCTTCTCCCTGATCCCCGGGCTGAATATTGACGAACAGGTGTTCTATTTCACCCCCAAGGTGGGCTGGCAGGTAAGTGACAAAGTGGCCTTGGCCGCCAGTATGCTTATTATACGTATACCGGACCCCGATGACGATGATGACATAGCAGATGAGGATCCCCCCACGGTGGGGACACTTTCGGGACTCATAACATACGGCACCGGCAACCTGAGCGTAACCGCGGGGGCAGGATTTGGTTACGCCGGCGATCAGATCGCCGATAAACCCGCTGTAGTACTGGGGGGAGAATGGCGCTTTTCCAGGCGTTTATCATTCGTCAGCGAAAACTGGATCTTCCCGGAAATCGACGAACCCCTGGTTTCATACGGAATCCGTTTCTTCGGAGAGAGCATCGCGGTAGACCTGGCGCTGTTCAATATCCTGGATGATGATGCCATATTCCCGGGCGTTCCTTATATAGATTTTGTCTGGAATTTCTGATGGACACCCTTTGAAAAACCGGGGACGCCGGAGTAGCTGCTCCCATGGTATCCCTTCAATCATTCTTCGACGCTGATTGATTATATATGCAGGCCTCTTATCTCCTGATCTGGAACAGGCTTGACATTAAAAAGCCTCCTGGAGTGATCCCTCTCCGCCACTACCTCTACCGTGGCAAGCCTCTTTCCGTCACTGTATCTGGCAGCGATGGCTGCCGCCAGTTCGAGATCATCCTCCAGCGGTTCACCCTGTACCAGTACGGTGGGGCCGGGTACATCCACGGTGTCAAGCAGCCAGCAATTTCCCCACTCGCGTTTGATATAGCTGTTTTCCCCCCCATTTCTGCCCACTACAATCTTGACCCGGCCGGAGAGACGCATGTGCCTTCCCACCAGGAGAAGAACCATATCCCGGTGTTTCACCGATGAAGGCTCCATGTATTTGAAATAGTCCTTAACCCTTCTGGCATAATTCGAGTCGGTAAGAAGGCATCCCCCCGCCGGCTGTTTGAATCCGGTTATCCCCCAACGCCCCGCCAGTTCCAGCTGCTTCTTTCTGCCCCGTCCCGCCAGATCGAGCATCTCTCTCCTCTCTATCCAGCCTCTCTCTTCGGGGATGGTCGGTTTGAGCAGTCCGGCACTGAGGGGTCTTACCAGAAGCCCCTTCAAACCGCTGTCCCTCTCCACAATATTCATGGTATCCCTGCGCTGAGACATGGGCCTCTGGCCCAGAACCTCACCGGTAAAGATAAAATCCGCACCCAGTTCCTCCATCATCACTGCGGCCTCCTTCAGCATGAATATTCTACAATCCACACATGGATTTATATTAGCTCCATAGCCGTGACGGGGAAGGAACAGAATGTGGAGGTATTCATCCGACAGATCGATCCCCTCTACCGGTACATCCAATATTCCGGATATCCTCTCGGCCCTCTCCCTGACCTGATCGGAAACGGGAATGCCCGGATCTATCTCCCTCCGCACCACCTCCTGGGAGAAGCCGATTTCAAAATTCACACAAACCACATCTATATCCTGGGATTTCATCAGTCCCGCTGCTATAAGGCTGTCCAATCCGCCGGACACCAGCCCCAGCGCCCTTATACCTTTTTTCATACTGTCAGCACTCCGGATAATAAAACTTAATCTTGTTTGAAATTGTTTGACTGAAAGAAGTTAACAGGATTGCCCGGGTTTATCAAGTGCTCTTCTCAACCCTTCGCCCAGTTGATTAAAACACAGGCAGGTTATCAATATCATGAAACCGGGCATGAACACAGCCAGTCGTGATTCCCTCATGAAATGACCTGCATTCTGCAGCATATTCCCCCAGGTGGGAATGGGCGGCTGGATGCCAAATCCCAGGAAGCTCAGAGCACTCTCTATCAGCATTGCTCTGGCAAACCCGATGGTGACGGCGGCTGCCACTGTACCCGTAACACCCGGGATCAGATGCCTGGCCAGCAGGGAGAAATCGCCGGTGCCGAGGGTACGGGCGGCATCCACGAAGGTTTCAGTCCGGAGAGAACGCACCCTGGTCCTGACCAGCCGGGCCACCTCCATCCAGGAGGTCAAACCGATGATGACCGGAATGACCCACAGCGAATTGCCCCATATGGATGCGGCCAGAAGGATAACCGGAAAAACCGGAACCGACAGAAAAAATTCTATCAAGGAGGTAATGGCATGGTCTATCCATCCTCCCAGATAACCGGATAGCGAACCCAGAATTATTCCTGTAATGGTGGCAATAAATACTGAAAAGAAGGCAACCATCAGGGTAAACCTGCCCCCGTAGATCAGACGGGTGAAGGTATCCCTGCCTAATTCATCAGTGCCCAGAAGATGGGAGGGAGAGGATCCCGATAGAATATTTTCAAGATCAATGGCATCCCTTCCATAGGGGGTGAACAGGGGAGCCAGAATGGATACCAGGGCAATCATCAATATCAGAACCAGCGACATAACAGCGGGTCCCTGATCCATAAATATTTCCAGAGGCTTTCTGCCCCCCCGGCGGATCGGGGAGAGGGCCGGATCGATTCTCCACTGCAGCTTATTCCATTCGGTCTCCATACTTCGGTCTTCACCTCAGCAATCAGATGGCTTTCCCGTAGGTGGGTCCTTCACTTATCGCTTTTCCTCTATCCTTCAGTCTTCCCATGGAGCGGGGATCCACCATAAAACAGATAATGTCACCTATTAGATTGAAAATTATTATCAGCAGGCATGAGATTATAACAATCCCCAGAACCCTGGTATAATCATGCCGGCGGAGCCCCTCGTAGAACAACCTTCCCATACCCGGCCAGGAGAACACAGTTTCCGTTATCACCGCACCGGTGAAAAGGGCAGGTATTTTTAGAACCACCACTGTACTCAGCGGCAATACAGCATTCCTGAAGGCATGCTTGAATATCACTGAAGTGTCATGCAGTCCTTTGGCCCTGGCGGTGGTGATATAATCATCATCCATAGCCTCTATCAGGCCGGAACGCATATACCTGCTCCAGGAAGCCATAAACGAGAAAGAGAGGACCACAGCCGGAAGGACAAGATGCCTGATGTGCTGCACCGCTGAAGAAGAGATTCCTGTATCCCCCCTCCCCCCCGCAGGAAGAATACCAAGGTGTACGGAGAAGAGCGCAATTGCCATCAATCCCAGCCAGAATACCGGCATGGATAAACCAACCGAGGATATCACCGAGAACAGCTGATCCAGGAAACCATTCCGGTGGATCGACGACACCACCCCCATCATTATCCCTCCTGCCAGCGCGATTACAAAGGCGGTTCCCATAAGTTCTACCGTGGCGGGGATCCGCGAGACTATCATCTCCATCACCGGACGTCCGGTAACATAGCTTCGTCCCAAATCGAATTTGAGAAAAACCCTCCGGAACCAGTGTAAGTATTGAACCGGCAGGGGCTTATCCAAAGCATAATTTTCCGCAATCCGCTCTATATCTTCTCCGCTGACCTTGGGATTACCCGATACCAGCCCCACCGGCCCTCCCGGAGCAAGGTGGATAAAGGTAAAAGTAATCACAGATACAGCAATAATCATGGGCACTATCTTGAGCATTCTCAGCAGCAGGAATCTTTTCATGGTACTCTGCTCCCATTCCCTGAAGCTCCGGTCAGGGCTCTCCGCTCCCCCCGGCGGGGAACCTCAACTTCTATTCCCCCTGACCTCTCGATCTTATCCTTAAGCTCCAGGGCCTGATCCTCCTCTCCGTGGACCAGGAATACCTGTTTGACCCCCTTGATCGACTTGAGCCAGTCCAGCAGTATGCCGCATCCTGCATGTCCGGAGAAGGAGTGAAATGACTCAACCTGTAAAACCGGAGATATCCATTCCTCCTTTAATTTCCTGCCCTGCCGGTATTTGATCAGAAGAGGATCTTCCCCCTGTTCCAGCCTGTATCCCGGCGAACCGGGGGATTGCCAGCCCACCAAACAGATCAGGTTCTCCCTTCGGTCATACATTCTGGCCAGATGCCGGGGGGAGTTGGCATACATCAGATTTCCACTGGTGGAGATAAATATGGAGGGCCGGTGTTTCCTCCGGTGCACCTTCATGGAGGTCCTGCTGCTGACCTCTCTCAGTGCAGGGTGGTACAGGATCCTGTCCTGGTAGAATTCCACCGCCCTGGATGAGAGGTGATCTCTGAATTTTCTGTATATTCCGGTTATCTTCTCAGCAGTGGGGCTGTCAGTGAAAACCGGCGTGCCTGACGGGATAACATCCCTGGCCTTGAAAAAATGTATGGCTGCCAATACTTCCTGGGTTCGCCCCAGGGCGAACGAAGGAATCAGCACATCCCCTCCCCGGTTCAATGCCTCTCCTGCCGAGCGGGCGAAGGAACTCTTCCTCTCCACCGGATCATCACTCCGGTATTCCCTGGATACCGCCCCATATGTCGATTCCATTATTACAAAATCAGCCCTGGAAACATATTCAAGGGGGGGCAGAAGTATGGAATTACCCCCACCCAGATCACCGGATACCACCACCCTCACCGTATCGCCATCCTCTCCCCTGATCAACTGCTCCACGAATCCCGCTCCCAGAAGATGTTCCGCCCTCCCGAACCTGAAGGATACTCCCGCTTCCTCCACTGTCTCACCGAAATCAACCGGGGTAATAAGACTCAGGGTTCTCTTAAAAGCCTTCCGGGATACCTTCTCCTCAGCGAATCCCCTGGCCATCTTCAGCATTACCGGAGTGATCTCTGCAGTGGGGGGAGTACAGTATATCTTTCCCTCAAATCCCCTCTGACATAGCTGGGGAAGGTAACCGCAGTGATCACTGTGAGCATGTGTAATTATGGCGAAGGAAAGCTTTTCCGGCTCCGCAGGGAGTATATCCAGCCCGGCATCACTCATGGTCCCGCAGTCGACCACCCAGCTTGTCCCCTTGGTTTCAAAGAGGAGACAGGACCCCCCCACCTCACGGGCACCTCCACAGAACTCCACCAGGGGATATTTCACCCCCCTTTCACCCGGACGGGCCAGGAAAATTACCGCTACCAGCACTATCAGAATCACCGGAATGATTATTCTCTTCAACTCAGCACCACCTTCACAGATATTCTGCCAGCTCCCTCCACTTCACTGCTGTGGTTAATCCTTCTGCTCCAGCCACCAGCGGGAAGCATTCCAGGTATCGCCTGACTGGGTGGGATTGGGCCGGTAGTTCCGCAGGTTGGCGGGCATTACATCCAGCTGGGTTACCCAGAGGAGTGGTATAACAGGCAATTCCCTGACAAGTATAACAGCCACACTGTCATATATGGCTTTCCTTCTGTCGAATTGAACCGTACTGCTCCCCCTGGAAAGAAGGCGGGAGAGCCTCCTGTTCTTTATCCTGGAGAAATTCTGCCCGGCGGGAGGAATAAAATCCATGGAGTAACTCCCCTCCTTGGTAGACGGATCGGGGGGAGCCAGGAAGGCATACAGGGCCATATCGAATTCACCCCTCTTCAGTATCCCCCCTGCATCATAGCTGCTGAATAGCACGGTGGGATGATAGTTTTTTATGGTAAGTTTAATGCCCACCTGTTTGAGCTGATCCATCAACACCACTTCCGTCCTCTCCCTGTTCATCCTGCCGGCGGTTGTGGATATGGAGAGGATCAATTCCCTTCCATCCCTCTCCCTGACTCCATCACCATCCCTGTCTATCCACCCCGCCTGGTTGAGGAGCTGTCTGGCTTTGCGGGGATTGCACTCTATCTTCTCCCTCCACCGGGAGCTGTGATACGGAGAATTGGGATGCTCATCACTGAAGGCGGGCACCCACACTCCGCCGTATATCTTCCTGGAAATTTCCTCCCGGTCTATGGACAGGGCCACAGCAGTGCGCACCCTTCTGTCGGATAGAATTTCATCTTCGGTGTTGAGATCGAGATGTTCATTGAAAAGAGCGGGGTTCCGGTGTACCTTTACCCCCGAAATTTTATCCACCAGTTTCAGCAGGGAATTGGGGGCATTATCTATGGCCATGATCTTTCCTGTCTCCAGCTGCATCACCAGGGCGTTACCATCCGGTACAAACCTGATAACTATCTCGTCCAGATATGGCCCCTCTCCGTAATAATCAGGATTAGCCTTTAACACCATGTGTGAACCGGGCACCCAACTGTGGAATATGAAGGGACCCGATCCCACCGGATTCATGTGGAAATCGATACTGTGGAAATCCTGGTCCAGCTTCGACTCCAGCATATGGGCGGGTAGAACGGATTCATCATAGAAACAGTCTCCGGCAAAGTTGGAGTATACCTCGCTGAGGTGAAAGATTACCGTGTGATCATCCGGCGTCTCCACACTCTCCACAATATCCCATCCCTGGGTGGTTTCCACATTGACATCCGGATGGGTCAGCACTCTCCAGGTGAATTCCACATCACGGGAGGTTACCGGCTCACCGTCGTGCCACCTGGCACCGGGTCTGAGATGATACCGGTAGGTCAGATAATCCTTCGAGATACCGCCATTCTCCACAGTGGGAATCCCGGTTATAAGGTCGGGCACGAGCTCCATCTCCTGGTTGTGCTTTACAAACTTGCTGAAGATGAGATTGGAAACGTAAACCGCACTGAGCATGGAATTGAGCGCGTCGTTAAGAATCTCCGGTTCCTGCTGCATTCCGATGACCAGCCTCCCCCCCCTCCGGGGGGATGATCCATTATCAACGTCAACAGTGTTTACACTTTCCTTGCCCCCGCCCTCCGGATCATCTCCCTCCCCACCTCCGCATCCGAAGCATGAAAAAGCGTAACTGACCATTAATAAAACTATTATGCAATTTTTAAAATTCAATATGCTTTCTCCCTGCTGATAGTATGGTTATCCATCCCGGTTAATGCATTCTGCATGCCAGGACCTTTGTCCTTTACTGATTATTTACCGCCGTACAGCTATTTAATCGGGGGAAGAATCATTCCTCTCCAGCCATCATATTCAGCACTGCTTCGGACCAGGATTGGACTTTATGAATACCGGTGCAAGCCGTTAAGAAAGAAGAAGATCCACAGAATAAACACCGCCAGGGAGCATATAGCCAGAGCCCTTCCGCCCCATCTTCCCCCACCTGCCCGGTGAAGTATCACAGTGTAAAGCAACCATATGATCAGAAATTCAACCTCCCTGGAATTCCAGCTCCAGAACATCCCCTTGGACTGATAACTCCATATAGATCCGGCAAATAGCGCTCCAGCTGTAAATAGCAGATATCCCCCTCTGACCATCCTCAGGATAAACTCTTCCATCAATATGGGCCGGCCTGGACTATCCCCCCGGCGGTTGAACAGATAGATCACTCCCACTCCCGCAGCTACGGCGAAAAATGCCTCCGATACAGCGGTCAGCGATGTATGCAGATAGAACCAGCTACTGCGCAGTAATGGCTCCAGATAATCAGGCACACCCGTTGGCAGAAAGGAAACTGGGAATAGTATTATGGATGGAATGGCGGTGAATACCAGCCCCATCCGGGACCATCCGTACCTGATCAGCCAGGAAAAGAACAATAAACCCGCTACCAATCCGACAACCACTGAAAAATCCCAGGTACAGACCATGGGAAAACAGCTGCAGGCCCTCCACCGCAAGCTGAACCCCAACCCCTGAATAATCACGGCGGCAAGGTGAAACAGTGTTCCGCCTATCAGAAGGCTCCTTTGCCCCCGGCGCAGATACCGCAGAAGGCAAAACCCGGCAATCAGATAGAGTGCCAGGGATATTCTGAACACTACCATGTAACTTCCACCGGGCATCATTTCTCTAATAATCCTCCCCCGGACCGGGAATAATACCGGAGAGCCTCTCCTGGAGGGCATCTGTCATTTCCCCGAATTCACTGTTAAACTTAAACCCGAGATCATATTCCAGGCCAGCCAGGGTCAGCCCCCGGCCATGTATGTATCCCCCCAGCACTCCATACCGGGAGCAGAACATTATCACAAGGCCGGCAAGTGTTATAATCATACCTGCTATAACGGTCTTCCCCCCCGGGTTCCTCCTGACCTCAAGACCGGAGTAGAAAACCGGCTCTATCCCGGTAAGCCGGAACCTGAGCGGAGCAATACTGAATTCACTGTCATAGCGGGGATGAAATAGAAACAGCCACCCAGATTCCCTCCCTTCTCTCCCCACTATCTCTATCTCCAGCGCCGGATTATTGGCATCCAGCCCATCCGAACGGGGCCCCTCCGGTGTCATCCTGAATCCGGGGAAAAATCTTACCGGCCTCAGAAAAATTTCCCCCTCCAGGGCAACCTCCCCGGAAGGTTTTATTCTGAATTCTCTTACCGAGTCTCCTTCTACATCCACAAGTGCAATATCCGCCCACCTGAACCGTCTCCTGTCCATATAAAATGAATTCTGATATATCCTGTATTTGCCTGAACTTACCGGATGGTTAATCTCCACCTTCCCCCTGCTCAATGTATCTCCGCTACTGCTGAGCACTGCAATACTGCTGGCTATCTCCTCCACCTTAAGCTCCGGCGACCGGAAAATCTCAACATCCTCAACTAGAATGTATCTATGTCCATTCCTCATGCGCAAACATTCACCTTCTCTTCCATAGTTAAGTTCCGCCGAACCTCTCAGAGTACCCAGGATACCCCCAATTGCCAGTATTATCAGGCCGGAATGCAAGACTATCCCTCCCCACCTCCTCAACCCTCCAGCCCGCGATACGAACATAATCCCTTCATCCCTGACCACCGATGTAATCCGGTAACTTCTATCTTTCAGGATTTTCCTCAGTTCCGCAAATATCTCCTCCAACCTTCTACCTTCCAACCTTATCTCGGGGGGATATGCCCTCTGAACCCGGGATAACAGATCGTCATCTCCCTGATGGCGTACCAGTATCTGCCCCCAGGATATATCAACCCGGGGATTACCCCTCCCGAGGCGCCGGAGCATCTGTCCGGGATCCGGCCGGTTCTTCTCCCGGGATATATCTGTCACCCTGGCGAGGAGGCACAGCAGGGCAGTTACAGTCAGGAAAAGAAATGCAGTGTGATACCAGGAGGATCGAAAGGGCTGATATAGATTTAAATATTCAACCAGGTCAACCAGCCCCTCTCCCCACCGGGAGGAATAATAGCTCCGCCGGTAAAGGAAATCCTCCGGTATCAACCCGGAGAACAGCCAACCGGCCACACTGGCTCCCACCAGCAGCCAAACTGCTATCCGGGATATAATTACCCTTATTCCAATCAAGATGTCCCATCCGGGGCAAATCTTCATACTTAACTCCTTATCAGCGAATTTTAAGCAAACCTTTCTCTTTTATTCAAGCAGATAGACTGGTTACAAATGTGTTTACTTGTTATTCCCAAACAGTTATATAAAATATGAAAAGCCGGAAGGGTACAGTTGCCGGTTATGAGTCCGGGAGCTTTCCCGGCGGATATAACCTGTCCGAGGAAAATATGAAATCTTTAACCAGATTATTATTTATTACCGCTATAGCAGCGTTTCTATGCCTTAACGGCTGCGAAGATCAGGGGAAAGAGAGGGCTGCTGCCGGGTATTACAGAGGTGTGGCAAGTCGGGCCTTCCGGGCATATTCGGCCCTCCACCCTCTCAGAAGCAGCCAACTTGGTATTACCGGTTCAGATTCACTCCTATTCACCTTTTCTGAAGATGAGATAGAGTCCTCTCTGAAGACTCTGGACAACCTGCTGGATTACCTGGAGGATATCCCTGCAGGCGGGTTGAATGAAAATCAGCTGGACAATCTTACCCTGGTCGACCACTGGATAAAGAGTGAAAAATTTTCCCTGGAAAAACTGCGTAATTACATACATAGTCCTCTTATATACTGCTGGATGATAAGGGAATCGCTCACCTCCATCCCTCTTAGAAATACCCCCCCCTACCAGGGAGAATTCCATGCCTACAGGACAAGAATTTCAAATATACCAGACCTCATCGCCAATGCCCGTTCCAACCTCAGGAAATCTCCCCGTCTTCATCTCCGTATAGCCCGGGACTGGCTCTCCAGCATACTGAAATGGAGAGATTCACTCAGCCGGCTGGTGGTTGAAAGGTACGGCAGCGGTGCCGCTGTGGTGGATGAGGCCTTACAGCATACCGGCGAATTCCGGGACTACATAGAGGATAAACTTCAGGATGGCCCTCATGGAAGATTGATACTTGGTTTCGAAAACCTCTCAGATATCTTTCTGTTCAGCGAGCAGCTTAAATTTGATCCCGGCAGGATAACCTCAGAAGCGGAGAACAAGATTCGACTGCTGAATAACCAGCGGTTCACCCTGGAGGAGAGGATCAACTCCGGAGGAATAGTCCGTAGTGACAGAAGCAGGGGGAAGCCGGCACCGGCCTGCACTCTTCCCGGGGACAACTGCAGGCTGTGCCTGACGGAGGAGATAAACCGTATAGATTCTATCTTTATTGTCCCTCAAATCAAACCTCTCCGGCCTATGAAAGCTAACCGGATAATCCTCTCTTTCCCACTTCCCCCACCATCCGGGTTATTCAAGAATCCCTATCTGACCATCCCCCCTCCTGTGGAAGCAGAAGTGTTAATGTCACAATCCCCCTTCAACTCCGGGGGACTGACAGTCTTCGCATCGCCGGAGATATGCCGGAAGGGGAAGATCAGCCTGTACTCACTGCTGGAGGCGGCTGCCCTGGTCAGGGGTATGGCCAGGCAAGCGGTAGAGCAGAATGATACTGTCAGGATCCTTCTACCCAGCAATCTTCATCATCACGGCTGGAGATTGAACTCCGAAGATATTATCATCAAACATTCCGGCCGCGACAAATTCCAGCTGAAACTTCAGTCCCTCCGTCATAAAACCCTTCTGCTGTGCCGAACCATAGCAGTACTGCGTTTTCATTCAGGAACGTACACCATGGATGAGATAGATGAATTCCTTATCAGAAAAGCCGGCCTGTCCCCAGCCCAGGCCAGGAAGGAATCGGAGATTGCCGTGTCATTTCCCCTCACCGCCCTCCCCGGAATGGCAATTATAATGAACGACCGGATCACCAGATCATTGTCGGGCAGCCGAAGATACCGTCTTCAGAAAAACGACCCCTACAATGAAATTATGTTCAAATATTATGGACTTAGTTTAAGCTTGATTCATAGAAAGATATCCAGCTAGAGAGATATGGGCTGGATGGAGGGGCAAAAAATCATCCAGATCCTGCGACAAATTCCGGCCGCAGATATCGAGCTGCGCCATACAGCCGGCAGCACGGCAATCTGAATTTCCAGGGATAAATAAGGTGCAGGTTGAGTCCGGTTATTTCTATTCGAATTCCTTCCAGCCCGGTGAAGAGTATACCAATTCTCCTCCCACCACAGTGGCTATAACCTCTATCCGGGGAATATCCCGGGCAGGCATCTTCATAATATCACCGGATATTACTACAAAATCCGCTACCTTTCCACGGGAGAGGGTCCCCCTCTGATTCTCCTGGTGGACTGCATAGGCTGGATTGATGGTATAGGATTCAAGTGCCCGGGATGGAGAAATCGCCCTGGAGGGGATATAATCCTTGCCCCGGTTATCCTCCAGACCAAAATCAGATGTCCCGGCAAAGATACCGTGAAAAGGATCGAACGGTACCACCGGGGCATCCGAACCACCGGTCACCGGACAGCCCTGCTCATATAACTGCTTCCAGGCATATCCCCCTTTAAGCCTTCTTCTTCCCACTCTTGCCTTGGCCCAGGGAATATCTGAAAGAAGATGGGGAAACTGCATGGAAGGGATAATACCCAGTTTGGCAAACCGGGGTATATCCTCCGGTGAAACTATCTGAGCATGTTCTATCCTGTGCCTGATATCCCGGCGGGGAATTCTCTGGAAGATCTCTTCGAATATATCCAGCACTACCCGGTTTGCCCTGTCCCCTATGGCATGAACGGCGGTCTGCAATCCTCCGGAATGATACTCCTCTATTTTTCTCTTCAGCTCATCCCCTTCCTCCAGCAATATGCCCCGGTTACCGGGATCATCGGAATAATCCTCCAGCAGGGCAGCGCTTCTGGCACCCAGTGAACCATCAGAAAAAAGCTTAACCCCCCGGATACCCAGCTGGAGAGAGGATATCCCACCCTCCTCTAACTCCTTTACCTCTTCAGGAACAGACTGATCACTCCTCCAGTAACAATTAATCCTTAAGGGTATCCTGCCCTCCCTCTTCAATTTACTGTATATCAGAAATGAATCCTCCGATACCCCCATATCATGAACTCCCACCAGTCCTGATTTAAGGCAACTATTCCCTGCTTCCTCAACCAGACGGCACATCTCCTCAGCCCCGGGGGAGGGCAATGATACCGACACCAGTTCAGCCGCTTTATCTATCAGGATCCCGGTTGGTTCCCCCCCGCTGTCACGAAGGATGGTCCCGCCGGGAGGATCGGGGGATGATCCTGTAATGCCCGATCTTTTGAGTGCCGCCTGGTTCACCAGAGCAGCGTGCCCGCATACTCTCTTCAGAAAGACTGGCACATTCCCTGTTATCTCATCCAGCTTTCTCCTGTGGGGATATTCCCTCTCCGGCCAGCGATTCTGATCCCACCCGCTGCCCACTATCCACTCCTCATCCTTTGCTTTTTTCCTCCTATCCTCCACCATCCCAAGCAGATCCTGGTAGCTGGAGGTGCCGGCGAAATCGATCCCCCTGCGATTAACCGCCAGATCCATTAGATGAAGATGGGAATCAACCAGCCCCGGTATCACCACCGATCCATTCAGATCGATACGGCAAGCGCCGGAGGGAATGGAATTCAGAAGCTCATCATCCCCAATATCCCTGATACGGCCATCCCGGACAACCATAGCCCCGGCCACCGGACTGGCGGCGGAAAGGGTATAAATCCTGCCGTTATAAAAGATCTTCTCCATGGAGCACCCCCTGCCGCCGGTCTGATGGGAAGTTAAAAATTACCTCCATACCAGAAAAATAAAAAGGCTGTTATGTCTATAACAAATTTCAGATTATTTTATTCCTGATGTCAAAATATATATTCAAAGATCGAATATCATATCACCAGCACGGAAAACCGGACCCCGGTCACCACCTATTCAGATCAGGAGGCCGGGCTAACGGAATATCTCCTTTATACCGCCCCAGCTGCTCTCCCGGGTGTCGGTACCGGTACATCCCACCGTAGACTGATATCCCATATTAACCCCGCAAACATTATTGGCTGACAGGCAGGGGGAATCCTGGTGAAGATAGTAAAGCCCCGGCGAGCCCGGAGTACGGTAACAGAACATGGGATCCTGGCTTATATCCGTAGCTCCCGCCGACCACCCGCTGTAATTGAAGTCATTGTTCCAGACATTGTTGCAGTCCACGGTAATGGATCCGCCTGTAACCGATATGCCGTTGAAACAGTGAACAATGATGTTCCTTTCTGCATTGACCAGCCCTCCGCCGACTACCAGGCCATCATCGCAATTTACTATGGTCTGCCTCTGGACATCCACCATCGAGGCATTCTCCACCATAATTCCGGTGGTGCATGAATCCACCAAATTCGACCCGAAGGTCGGCGAGGAACCTGAACCAGTTACAAAGGCTGCTGTGCCGCAACCCCGGAATGTCATAAATGAAACATTGGTTGAACTTTCCTCCACCTCAACCCCCCTGGAAAAACCCTCCATGGTAAAACCCATAACGCTGCTGCTGCCGGATATATTGCGAAAGGTAAAACCGGTTCCGCTGCCGGGGGTGGGAGCATAGAGATAGGCAATCCCATTGTTAAAAAATATATCCAGGTCTTTTCCGTCCACCACCACCTCTTCATAGTATTCCCCGCCGCTCACCAGAATATCATCCCCTGAAGAGGCTGCATTCACGGCTGCCTGGATGGTGGGAGCATCGCCGCTTCCATCCGGATGAACATACCAGTTTTCGGCCAGCGCCGGTCCTGCTATCATCAGAAGAATAGTACAGCTTATGTTAATCAGTTTTTTCAATAAAACCACCTCCGTTCATGCCGGGAATATATGGAATATTCCTGCCTCGGTCGAATATAAAATAAGCATCAACTGTTGCTCTATCATCATTCTTGCATTATTATAACATTAATAATAGCTGGACGGAAAGATTTTAATATGCAGTACAGAAACTACGACAATCCTTTATCACAGTTCTTCGGCGGCAGCGTGGTAAAACAGCTGGTGGCCATCAATGTGGTGGTGTTCATCCTTCAGGTAATACTGGTTAACACCTCCTTCCAGTATTTCTTTGCCCTCCGTCCCCAACTGGTAATCAGGGGATTTATCTGGCAACTGGTCACATATATGTTTCTGCACGGCGGCCTCTGGCATATCCTGATAAATATGTTTATCATCTGGATGTTTGGAACAACCCTGGAAAGGGTATGGGGAAGCAGCCGTTTCCTGAAGTTCTATTTCATCTGCGGTATCGGGGGAGCAATAGGAAGCTTTATCTTCGCCTTCGACTCTGCAGTGATTGGAGCTTCCGGAGCAGGTTATGGAATACTGGTTGCATATGCTGTGCTCTTCCCGCACAACCAGGTTTTTGTATGGGGTCTATTCCCGGTCAGGGCCAGAACCCTGGTAATTGTTCTGGTGGTGATAGAGTTCATCAACGGCATCAGTGGAGGAAGAGGCATCGCCCACTTCGCCCATCTGGGCGGAATGGCAGCGGGATTTATATATCTGAAGGGAGATTACAGAGCCTGGAGACTTCGTTCCAGAATCAGAAAGATTATAGATAAAATTCCCATTAAGATAAAGAGCGATTCCAGCAAGGACCGGAGCAAAGACGACCCACCCGAAAATCCGGGGTCCAGTAAGATAGACTCCATACTGGATAAGATATCCTCAAAGGGTTACGAGAATCTGTCAGAGACAGAGAAGAGAATTCTGGAAAATTACTCCAGGGAGAAGGAAGACCGCTGAGCAACCCGCAGGCCCCTTTTATATTATTGCATTAGCCTGAGCTGTCAGCTCCCGGCCTGACTAATCACCAGGAGTTCCACAGGGTCTATAATCATATAGTTTAACCGGTCATCTCCACGTTGCCCAGTGCCTGGTGCAGGGCTTCCTTCTCTTCATCACTGAGTTCCCGGGATGGTTTTCCCCCGGTAATCTCGACGGTATAACCCCTGCTGGAATCCCTCCCCACCAGATTGGTCAGGAGGTATCCATTCTTGTTCTGATTGATCAAACAGAGGGAATAACTCTGCATACCACCTACATCTTCGAATGCATTGAATCTGACCAGGCCGGCAGCCCTGTAACAGGTATTCAACTTCTCTATAATATTCTTTATCTCTTCTGCATTGTTCCGGATATAGTCACGATTCTCGTCGATCCCCTTGAACAGTTCTTCCAGAGCCTGCTCCCTGCCCTCTCTGTCGAAAAGTTCCGCCATCTTGCCGTATGGTCTCTTCATTCTTCTGAGTGTTACATATGCCACCAGAACAAGGGCCATGGCTACTGCGGAAAGAATTAGTGAGATCAGCAAAATTATGGAAGTATTGGCTGCTATAAACTCCGTCATCCCGGTTTTACCTTTCTGAAATCAGATTCGAGATTAACTGAAAATAGAACAAGGTGTAAAGTGATTTTTCCCGTCCATACCGGCTTATTAAAAATAAATGGGGATTTAATCAAAATTAATGCCGGGAGTGGGACTCGAACCCACACAGGCTTACGCCCACTACCCCCTCAAAGTAGCGTGTCTACCAGTTCCACCATCCCGGCCGAATTTGCAATGAACTCTAAAAACTATTCCATATTTTCAGTATCCTCACCACCGGCGGTATCCCCAGCCGCACCCTCTTCCTCGGGCAAAGTCCCCAGAACATCCTCTATATCCTTCTGCTCCTCGGGAACCATGGATCCCCACCTCTGCTCCCCGGCCGCCTTTTTAAGAACACTCTCCTGCTCAATCCCTCCCCTGCCGGCAGACAGGAATGCCAGAGAGAGGGAAGTAACCATGAATATCACAGCAAGATAAGTGGTGAGTTTACTCAAGAAGGTAGCTGTTTCCCTGCCCCCCAGAAGGGCGTCTCCTCCGCCTCCGCCACCGAAGGCTCCGGACAGACCGCCACCCTTGCTGGACTGCATAAGCACAACCACTATCAACAGTATACAGGCAATCAAATGAATAGTCAGAAAAACACTAAATAGCATATATTAACCTACCTTTTAAGGAGTAATTTTAATGAAAAATGAGTGGCAAGTCAAATGATTTTGCCGGTAAGCATCTGTATTGACCTGTCTTTAATTCAGGCGGAAGAGATAATATCATAAAATTTCCCTGCATCCAGCGAAGCTCCTCCCACCAGGACCCCATCCACATTGGGCTGCCCCATGATATCCGAAGCATTATGTGGTTTCACACTCCCTCCGTATAGTATCTCCATCTCCCCTGCAACATTATCCCCGAACATCTCTTCCAGCACCTCCCGGATGAATCCATGCATCCTGTCGGCATCCCCGGGAGTGGCAGTCTTTCCCGTACCGATAGCCCAGACCGGTTCATAGGCCAGCACCAGGCTCTTCAGCTTATCCCGGCTTAAATCCTCCAGTACTTCCCGTATCTGTCCGCTTACCACTCCTTCGGCATTCCCTCCGTCCCTCTCATCCATGGTCTCACCCACACAGTATACCGGTTTGAGATCATTACGGTAAGCCGCCTCCATTTTTTTGGACAGAATTTCTCCACCCTCCCCCATCACATGTCTTCTTTCCGAGTGTCCCACCAGCACATAATCACAACCCGACGCCTTCAGCATCTTCCCGGAAATCTCCCCGGTAAAAGCGCCTTCATCCTCAAAATAGAGATCCTGTCCCCCTATCTCTATGGCGGAATCTCCTGCCGCATCCACTACGGAGATTATGCTGATGAATGGCGGAAATAGAACTATATCGCACTCCAGCTCCTTTCCCTCCACCTTCTTCACCAGGTCACCTGCCAGGGCGGCACCCTGTTCATGGTTCATGTTCATCTTCCAGTTGCCGGCAACGATCTTCCGCCGCATTTTTGCCTCCTCTGCTTACTTCTCAAAGAGAACGGATCCCTACAAGCCGGACGGTCCCACCGTTAAGAAACAGATGGCGATGGAACGGCTAATCCTTCTTATCCAATGCTTCCACCCCGGGCAACTCACTGCCTTCCAGAAATTTCAGCGAGGCACCCCCGCCGGTTGACACATGAGAAATTTTCCCAGTAAGATGCATCTTCTCCAGAGCCGCTACGGTATCGCCACCTCCCACCACGGATTTTCCTCCCCGCTCACTCACTTTCGCCACAGCCCGGCCTATTTTTCTGGTTCCCTCCGCAAAATCCGGAATCTCGAATACCCCCATGGGACCATTCCAGAACACTGTTTCCGCCCGGTTTATCTCCCCCACAAACACTTCCCTTGTCTTCCCTCCTATATCCACACCCATCCGGTCTTCAGCAATATCTCCGGTAGATACAGTCTCCTGGGTTGTAGGATCATCCACGCTATCAGTTACTACACAATCTACCGGCAGAAATATACTTCTTTCCTCTCCCTTCCCGCTCTTATCCATCAGCTTCCTGCAGGTATCCAGAAAGCTGTCATCCACCAGTGAGCTGCCTACCTCCAATCCGGCGGATTTGAGAAAGGTAAAGGCCATTCCACCCCCTATGATGATTCTGTCCACCTTCCCCAGCAGACTCTTTACCACCCCTATCTTGCCGGTAACCTTGGCCCCTCCAAGCACAGCTACAAAGGGCCTGGGTGGATCTTCCAGCAGGCTGCCCAGGGTGTCCAGCTCCTTCTCCATCAGAAAACCGGCCACCCTCTGATCGAAATATTCCGCCACACCGCTGGTAGAGGCATGGGCCCGGTGAGCCGTGCCGAAAGCATCATTACAGTATATATCTCCGTGGGCACTCAACTTCCTGGCAAAATCGCTCTGATTGGAGGTCTCTTCAGAATAAAACCTCACGTTCTCCAGCAGGAGTACTTCACCGCCTTCGAGGTTTTTCGCCTTCTCCTCCGCCTCCGGACCAATGCATTCACCGGCGAATTTCACCGGATATCCGGTTAATTCACTCAGTTTGTGAGCTACTACATCCAGGCTTTTGGATGGATCCTTCCCCTCCGGTCTGCCAAGATGGGAAACCAGCACCACTGCCGCACCTTCCTCTGCTGCATATTCTATACTGGGGAGAGCAGCCTTTATCCTGGTCTCATCCGCCACATAACCATCCCGGTCCAGAGGCACATTGAAATCCACTCTCATCAGCAACCGGCGTCCTTTCAGGTCAACATCCCGCAGAGATTTTTTCTCCAATGTTACCCCTCCATCCTTTGTTAATCGACCCCGATATCACTTTGATATATACTTAACCATATCCACCATTCTCATGGCATACCCGGCTTCATTATCGTACCAGGCCAGCACCTTGAATACCTTCGGCGCAATCTGCATGGTGGACAGGCTGTCGAATACCGCGGAATAGGTATTGCCTATTACATCACTGGAGACAATAGGGTCTTCACAGTAATCCACATAGCTTCTCATGGACCGGCCGGCAACCTTCTTTACCGCACGGTTGAGCATTTCCACTGTGGTCTTCTTTCTCAGTCTTACCACCAGATCGACCAGTGATCCGTCGGGGGTGGGCACCCTTACTGCAATTCCGTTCAATTTACCCTTCAATTCGGGCATCACCACTCCCACCGCTTCGGCTGCGCCGGTGGTGGTTGGAATTATGGATACCGCGCATGCTCTGGCCCTTCTGAGATCCTTGGGATGAGGGAAATCGAGCACACTCTGATCGTTGGTGTAAGCATGAATGGTGGTCATAAGTCCATGTACTATTCCGAATTCATCGTGCAGAATCTTTGCTATGGGAGCCAGGCAGTTGGTGGTGCAGGAGGCTGTGGATATGACATCATGCCTGGATTTACGGTAGAGTTTGTGGTTTACCCCCATTACGATCATGATATCGGCATCCTTGGAGGGAGCCGATATGATAACCTTGTTCGCTCCTGCATCCAGATGCCTGGCAGCATCCTTGCGCTTCCTGAACTTGCCGGTGGACTCTATCACCACATCAACCTTCATTTTCTTCCAGGGCAAAACGGCGGGGTCCTTCTCAGCCAGAACCTTGACCTTCTTACCGTCGACGGTTATTATGCTGGTCCTTCTGTTCACCGAGATATTACCGGGAAACCTGCCGTGTACGGAGTCGTACTTCAGAAGATGTGCCAATGTCTCGGCGCTGGTGAGATCATTTATGGCTACCACCTTGAACTTCTTATCACTGGACATATGCCGGAAAACCAGGCGACCAATCCTCCCGAATCCATTTATGGCCACATTAACAGCCATCTTCTCCTCCTTTACAAAAGAGACAATCTAAACAGACTTTCCTTTACTACCGAACAAATTGATTTTATCTCTGACTACTTCACCCACCGCATCTCTTCCGGCTCCCAGATATTTTCTGGGATCTATGTTTTCCCTGTTTTCATGAAGATGCTTCCGGACAAAGGTCATAAAGGCTATCCTCATATCGGTATCTATATTTACCTTGCAGATACCCCTGCTTACCGCTTCCCTTATTGCATCATCAGAGACCCCCCTGGCCCCCTTCAATTCGGCTCCTAACTGATTGGCCAGCTCAACATGCTCCTGGTTGACGCCGGAGGCACCATGAAGAACCAGAGGAATTTCCAGACGGGATGCTATTTCGGATATCCTGTCAAAAGCCAGTTTACTCTCACCTTTGAACTTATAGGCGCCGTGAGAAGTTCCCACAGCTATAGCCAGTGCATCCACTCCAGTCTTCTCCACGAACTCCACAGCTTCATCAGGGTCGGTAAGAATAGCCTCCCTCTCATCGACGGAGACATTATCTTCTATTCCGGCCAATCTTCCCAGCTCCCCCTCCACCGATATTCCTCCCTGAGCAGCCATCTCAACCACCCTGGCGGTTACTTCAACGTTTTCATTGAAGGGAAGGTGGGAACCGTCGATCATAACCGAGGTAAAACCTCCCTTGATACACTGTTCGATCACCGGCATATCCTTTCCGTGATCGAGATGAAGGGATATCCCCACCTCCGCCTCTTCCGCCGCCCGTTTTACCATATCCACTATGTAACCGAAACCGGCATACTTAATGGCCCCTTCCGACACTGCTATTATGGCGGGGCTCTTCTCCCGGTTGGCGCTATCCACGATAGCCTGCATAAATTCCATGTTGTTTATATTAAAGGCCCCCACCGCATATCCACCACTCCCGGCCGCCTCCAGAAGTTTCTTATTGGTTACCAGCACTCTTACATACCTCCCGTTATTGTCTCGAAATTCCGGTACAATCCAAATAAAAAGACAACTGCTGTTAAACAGTTATTTTCAACAAATACAACTGTATTCGTATATATTACAACCACAATATTTTGAATCCATCTTTACACATGCCCTTCGGGACTGTCAAGCGAAACAAAAGTCGGAGTTTCCCCAATTCTCAACAGTGTCCGATAATACGTTGCCCGGTATTTTCAAAACCCTCGCCCGGCGGGCGGGCATGGTTTATTTATTCCAGGAATCAAAAAGAGTGAGCCCGGGGCAGAGAGCTCAAGATTTTCCCGCCGGCAAAACCGACAGTAATTTTGAAAACACCCGCCAGCGGTTCAATACAATCGCCTTGAATACCAGTTCCCCTTATTAATATCCACAACAGTTTGCTATTTTAAATGTTATGGAATTCTTACATCAATTTTCGGGGAAACTTCTGAAACAAGGGCAGAAGCCCTCCCCGCTGACAGCACCAGCACGGAACCGGGACAGCTTTGATACAGGGTATTACAGCAGGCCTGTGCGGTTGCACCGGAGGTCACCAGGTCATCCACCAGAACAAGCTCCTTTCCCCGTATCCCTTCAGCTTTAACCAGCCGGAAAGCTCCCCTTACATTATCAGCTCTCTGATGGCGGGGAGTAATTGCCTGGCTCCGGGTCTCTTCTGCCCTTTCAATGACTGCATCCAGCACCGGTATCCCGGTAAAACGGGAAACATATTCTGCCAGCAGAGCGGCCTGATTGTATCCCCTTGCCCTCTCTCTGGAGGGATGAAGCGGAACCGGCACCAGGCAGGCATGATCAAATATATTTCCACTTAACCCCATCCATTCATTCAGCGATTGAGCCATCCACCAGGACAGGGATGCAGCCGCGGATTTGCCTTCCCGGTATTTCAGGAACCTCACCAGGTTAAGCAGGTTTTCATTGGTGACAAAGGGCGAAATGACAGCAATTTCTTCATGGTCAAGATGAAAGGGACTGAATGGTGGAACAGCCGGCTTCAGAGTGAACCAGCAGTCAGGGCACATCAACCTGGCCGGAATCTCCAGCTTTCTCATAAAACGGTGACTGATGCTGCCACGGAAAAACCCGGCAGAATACTCCGGCCAGCCGGTTGGGATAAGATCAACGCGACTGTGCTGATAACAGTCCAGTTCACATCCGCATCTCAAGCATTGTTCCGAAAAAATAAGATCGAACAGAAAATGCAACATCCCGCTCATAACCACAACCTCCCCTGTCAATGCAAAATCCTGTCCCCCCGAAATATCTCTTCCCAACACCTCAAGTAGTATTCTCCTAGCAGCCCCGCTTTAATCCGGCTGAGATCAACTGCCCCGGATGTATCAACCAGGGGGCATCGGAATTTCCGGTACTACATCGATCCAGTCTGCAACCGGATTCATGGAGTGGCCACCGCCCCCCTTCTTCTTTTCTGTACCACCAGAATGACGACACCTGCGGCTACCAGCGCCATACTTAGAAGCTGATTGAAGGTAAGCAGGCCTCCCACCACGGCGTCACCCTCATAATAACGGAAAAAATCGACCATAAATCTGGCCACTCCGTAAGAGATGCAGAGATAGCCAAAGGTTCTGCCCCTGTAGGAACCGGGCCGGTCAATCAGCATCAGCAGAATAAAAATAACCAGACCGTAAAAGGAGGAGTATAATTGAGTCGGGTGAATGACTGAATGGGGGAAGGTATATCCGGCCGGAGAATCGGCGGGGAATACCACTCCCATGGCGCAGGAGGTAGTTTTGCCAAAACAGCAACCACTGAGAAAACATCCTATCCTGGTTAAGAATATCCCAAGTCCTATGGATGGCGAGCATACATCGGCAATCTCAAAGAAGGAGATATTCTTCCTGGCTATAAAAATTATTGCACCCGCTACTGCGAGAAGAAGTCCGCCATAGTATACAGCTCCCCCCTGCCATAGAGCAATTATATCGATTATACTTTGATAATTCTCCCGGTGCATCAGAATATACAATCCTCTCGAACCGGCCACTGCACAAAGTATGAGAATTATGCTTAGATCGTATACAATATCCTTCTTTATCCCCCTCCGTTCCGCTCTTCTGCCGGCCAGCCATATACCGGCAAAGAAACTAACCGCCAGCATGAAGCCGTAGGAATATATTTTCAGATTCCATATCTCTACCAGCACCGGGTGCATTAATACTCCTCAGTTTCCGCTAACACTCAGATCCGCCACCAGCACATCCGGGGAACCGCAGTTCCCTGCAAATCTTGCCCTCCCCCCTATCAACCTTATGTTGCCGAGCAGTTCCAGAAGATTCCCGCTTATGGTCATCTCTGTAAATGGCCGTCCCAATCTGCCCCCCCTGATCTGGCGCCCCCTGATCCCCAGGGAAAAATCGCCTGAAACAGTGTCGGCGGTATGAACACCCATTATATCCCGCACCATTATCCCACTGTCAACCTGTTTTACAAGATTATCCTTACCAGAATCATCCGGCAGCAGATACAGGTTGGTGGGACCCGGTGAAGGCCTTTCCCTGAAGGAAGCCCTGACCGCATTGCCGGGATTTCCCCTTCCGTACAGAGCCGCCGACTTGGTATGATGCAAATATTCCTTCAACCTTCCCTTTTCAATCAGTGGCCTTACCGCAGTGCTTATCCCCTCTGCATCGAATCCGGCGTTAAAACAGCCCCCCTTCAGATGGGGATGGTCCAGAATGTTAACATCAATGGAAGCAACCACCGCACCTGCCCTGCCACCCATGAAGGAAGCCCCTCTTACCACATTCTCGCCGGAAAGAGCTTCCCCCGCCAACCCTATGATTTCTGCAAAAGCCTCCCCGGCAAACAGGACAGAGTATCTTCCTGTCTCTATCTGTCTGCTGCCCAGAAGGTCAGCTGCCCTGCTGGCGCTCTCCCGGCCAGTTTTATTGAAATTCAGCAGTTCCGGAGACTGAGCCTGGCCATAACTCCATCCACTGCGGGTCTCTCCATTCTTGCGGGCTGCCGACATGATGGAACAGTAGCAGTAACCCCTCTCCTCCTGCCGGTACCATCCCCCGCTTCCGGCTACCGCCACCACCCCCCTGCTCTCTTCATAAATTACCCCATCGGTATTAATCACCACAGGGTCATAACGGTATGCCGTTTCCTCCATCTCCAGCACATCCTCCACTCTATCCTCATCGAATTCTCCGGAGGGAAGATCCGGATACAATTCCATCTCTTCAGGCTCACCGGAACCCTCCGGAAGTATATCCACCCGGGATATTGAACTGAAGGCCGAATTTTCTCTGGCCCTGTGGAATGCTTCTCTCAATTTATCCGGATCAAAACCGGTAGTATATGAATATCCCACCCTTCCATCCTGAAAATAGCGTATTCCAACCCCCGAATCCCCGGCTCTTTCCACCGCCTCCACTTCTCCCCGGTGGACCTCTATGGAAAAGGAATTAAATGATTCCATAAACATCTCGCACTCCCCTCCATGGGCCAGAGCAAGCTCCATGATATCACCGGTATGTTTCTTCAGGTCATTCATCTGTCAATACTCATAGAATCTCAATCCAAAATTAAGCAAAACCCCGGTCATGAAACATGCTACCAGCATGGAGGTGCCTCCATAGCTCATAAAGGGAAGCGGCAGGCCGGTAACCGGAGCAAATCCTGTGGCCATGCCAATATTTATCACCACATGAAAGGTAAAGTAGGAACAGATCCCTATGGCAACCAGTGAGGCAAAACGGTTCTTCATCCTGCCCGCTATCTGAATTCCCCGCAAAATCATTATCATGAACAGGGCAATTATAAAAACTGCACCTACAAAACCCAGCTCCTCCGACAGAACGGAATATACAAAATCCGAATGCCTCTCCGGAAGGAAGGCCAGCAATTTCTGGGTTCCATGGAACAGCCCCTTCCCCATAAATCCACCTGAACCGATGGCTATCTTGGATTGATATACCTGCCAGCCGGTACCCAGTATGTCCGATTCCGGCCTGAGAAAAGCCAGAATTCTGCTCTGCTGGTATGGCTGCAACCGGTTCCATAATTTGGGAACAAGCAGAATCACCCCCAGGTTAAGCCCCACCAGCGTTATACTCTGTATAATCTTATCCCTGCGGCGATATGCCAGTATCAGGATGAATACCAGGAAGATCAACAGGGGGAATGGATAGGACCCGCTCTCCAGCGTCCACTCACTGTAGATGGTAAGGAAGGCGCTGATCAGAGGGGTAAGGAATAGTATCAGAGCCCCTTCCCTGATTCCCCGCCAGTATAGTACCGGAAAGAGGAGGGCGGGGAAAATTAGGGCGGTTCCCAGATCGGGCTGTCTGATAATAAGAAGAGCAGGTATCAGAACAATGAGCACCGACAATGCCAGCACGCGAATATCGTTGGGATCGCTGTTTTTGGTGGATAGAAACTTGGCCAGCATGAATACAACCGCTATCTTCATGAATTCACTCGGCTGGAACCCTACGCTGCCCAAGTGTATCCATCTGTGAGAACCCTTATGGGGCTGGGCAAAGAGTACCACCACCAGTAGAATAAGACCGGCCACGTAGAGGAAGGTAGCTGCGTACTCGTAATAGCTGAAGGGAATCACCACCGCCAGGATCATTACTACAATCCCTATCATGCTCCAGATCAACTGCCTCTGGAAAAATGGGTTTCCTTCATCCAGGGTGGTGTGCTTCAGTTTCTCCGGAACGTGGCCGATGGAATACTGGGTCAGCAATCCGAAGCCGATCAGGAACAGAACCACCATAACTAAAATCCAGTCGAAATTTTCAAAGAATTTTTCCATTATCCCAGCTTTACCCCTGAATCATCCGATCACAAAATATCACTCTATGGCCGGAATCGCCCGGCAATCGATCATCATGAAGATCCCCCTGCCACCTCCTGGTTCCTGTTAAAATATGAATAGAAGATCTCTCTGGCAACCGGCCCTGCCATCACGCTTCCATGGCCGGCGTTTTCCATCACTATGGCCAGCACTATCTCAGGCCTTCCGGCGGGGGCAAAGGCAACAAAGATGGCGTGATCTTCGCCATGAGGATTCTGTGCAGTACCTGTCTTACCTGCAATTTCCACCCCCGGAATGGATACAATTCTTCCTGTCCCCTTTTCCTCGGATACTACCCCCACCATGCTCCGCCCCAGAAAATCAATGATATCCTGATCAAAATCTTTGCCTCCCCCTCCTTCATCTCTTCCCCGGTAGATGACATTCCCCCGGTTATCCACCACCTTCTTGACCACATGTGGGTGGATCATCTTCCCTCCGTTTGCCACTATGCATCCCAGCTGACACATCTGGACAGGAGTAACCAGGATCTCTCCCTGGCCTATGGAGTAATTGAGCAGCAGCCCCCGGGTCCACTTTCCACTTCCGAATTTCCTGTCCAGATACGATTTGCTGGGAATAACCCCCCTGGCTTCCCCGGGAAGGTCTATCCCGGTCTTCTTACCCAGACCGAATAATCGGCCGGCATGGTAAAACTGATCGGTAGTCATCATCTCGCCAATCTGGTAAAAGTATGTATCGCAGGACTGAACAATAGCACCATAGAGAGAGAGGGAACCATGTCCCTCCTCCTTCCAGCATCTGAAGAACCTTCTTCCGAACTGATATCCCCCCCGGCATGGTTTCAGATAGGAATCTGTTCCGATCAATCCCTCCTCCAGAGCATAATATGCAGTCACCAGCTTGAAGATCGAACCGGGGGGATAGGTAGCCTGAACCAGCCGGTTGAACAGGGGCTTGGAGTGATCCTGATTCAGCTCCATCCATTCATCCCGGCTGATTCCATCCAGAAACATATTGGGATCATAGCCGGGCCTGCTTACCGCCGCCAGAACTTCGCCATTATGCGGATCCATAACTATTACACTGCCCATATCCCACTGGAAGGCATCCTCTGCCATCCGCTGAATGGAGACATCCAGGGTCAGATGTACATCCTTACCGGACACAGGAGGTTTTGAACCGGAAAAGCCCGGAAGTTCACCACCACCGGTGGCACCACCCTCTATCTCCGAGACCTCGAAACCTTCTGCGTTTATCTCCACCACCCTCACCCCGGCCTCACCGGTGAGATAATGATCATAACTGTACTCCACCCCTGTTCTGCCTGTGATATCACCAGCCTTCAATTCATTGGATTTCTCAATCTCAAGGTCGGTAACCTCACCCACATAACCGAGAAGGTGGGCCGCCATATCCCCCTGGGGATACTGGCGCCGGTGTTTCATAACCAGGCGAAAGAAGGGGAAGATGGTACTGTTCTCCTTCAACACCGATATCTGACTCTTATCCGCAGCTTTAATTACCGGCATCTCCCTTCCATCCGGATACTTCTCCTTCCACTGGCGAAGATTATCCATCAGCTCATCCCGGTCTATCCCCAGCCACCTGCAGGCCAGAGATACCTCTCTGGCCTCACTACGGACCCTTTCAGGAAGGATATTTATCTGATAAACCGGTACATTTACCACCAGTTTGGTGCCCTTACGGGATCGTATCAGCCCCCTGGGAGCGATAACCCTCTCCCTTTGAATCCGGTTGGAAACTGCCATTCTTCTGAAGTATTGACGGCGCACCACCTGCAGATGGAACAACCTCAAACCCAGTATGGCAAACAGACAGATTGCTATAATTCTCAGGGTTCTCTGTCTGGTATCCACTGCGAATTTATCACTTCTGCCCATAAACGGCACCCGAACCAACCATCCTTCCTGTTAACAATTCAACCAGTTTAACAATAGCAACACCCAGAATAGCGGTATATATTCCGGAAAGGAGGGAATACTTGAAGAAGGAGGCTGCCACCCGGGGAATATTGAATGAAGTGACTATGGAGAGCTGTATTAGATCACCAACCAGAAAGGCCATCAGAATAAGCACAGCCTTGTAATCGGTCCGTTCGGGAAAAAATCCCCCCCCATAACGGGAAATACCATATGCCAGCACTGACTTTATCAGAGCATTCATGCCCAGCAGGGAAGCATTTCCCAGATCCTGCAGAAACCCCAGGCAGAAACCGATGGCCACAGCGGCAACGATATCCCTCTCCAGCACCAGCACTACCAGCAGAACCACTATCAGATCGGGACCTATCAGGCCAAAGGAGATTTCATGAACCACAGTCACCTGCAGAATAAAAACCAGTACGGATATGAGGATGAGGCTGACAACACGCATAGTGGTATCCCTTACTCTCCATTCTCCAGCTCTTCCAGGGTTCGATAGAGGGAATCATTGTCCCAATCCCTCCCACCAACTATTACAAACAGATCCTCCAGGGTGTCCAGATTAATTATACTGGAAACCCACACCTGCCTGGTCAGGCTGGTCTTTTCGTCGGTAGCCCGGTAGACTATCCCCACCGGAAAACCGGCCGGAAACAGCCTGCCCTGACCGCTGGTAATCAGTGTATCTCCGGGAAGAACATCCTCCTCCCTCCCGATATAATCCAGCCGGAAGAGATTCCCCCGCTCCCACTCCAGCACTCCGATTACCCGGCTCCTCTTAACCCTGCAGCTTACCCTCACCGAACGGTTGTTTATGGTAAGGACCCGGGAAGATGACGGAAAAACACGGGTTACCCTTCCCACCAGTCCCCGGTAGCCTGCCACCGCCATACCGGTCTTTACTCCGTCTCTCCCTCCACGGTCTATAGTTATGGAATTATGAAAGCGGTTGGCCGATCTGGCAATTACCTCACAGGTCAGAAATTCATAAAATGAATCCTTGCGCAGTTTCAGCAGTTTCCTTAACCGGTTTCTCTCCCTCTTGAATTGAAGCAGACGCTCCCGCTCCTGATACAGGGCTGCGGATAGCTCCTTCAACTTCCGGTTCTCTTTTTTTACCTCCTCGATATCGGTCATATAACTATCCACCTTCTGTACCGGATAGAGCAGGAATGAGGATACATTCCTGGCCAGGTTCAACTTGCTGTCCTGATCCCTGGTAAGCATAATTATAGAAAGGGTTACGGCAATAACCAGAGCGGTCTCGCCGCGATGCTTATCAAAGAGAAATGATACCAGATGCATTCCTAAAATCTCGAGCTTTTCATGATTATACCTTCAAACTCGTGCAGATTTCCCAGCACCTTACCAGCCCCCAGGACAACACAGGTGAGTGGATCCTCCACCACATTAATAGGCAGATTGGTCTCTTCCATCAGCAGGACATCGATGCGTCTGAGCAGAGAACCTCCACCCATCATCACTATCCCCCTCTCCACAATATCGGCGGCCAGTTCGGGAGGGGTCTTCTCCAGGGCTGTCTTCAGAGCAGCCACTATCTGGCTTACCGGCTCGGACAGGGCTTCTCTAATCTCATTAGAGGAGATTCTCAAAGTTTTGGGTATCCCTGATACCAGATCCCGCCCCTTTATCTCCATCTCTTCATCATCCTTCATCACCGTAGCCGAACCAATCACCTTCTTGACATTCTCCGCCGTCTGATCACCGATCAGAAGATTGTATGCCTTTTTTACATGCTGCACTATGGCATCATCCATTTCATCTCCGCCAACCCGGATTGATATATCGGTTACTATCCCGTTAAGGGCTATAACCGCAATTTCGGTGGTGCCTCCGCCGATATCTATTACCATATTGCCGGATGGCTTGTCCACCGGCAGCCCCACACCTATGGCGGCAGCTATGGGCTCGGATATCAGATACACCTCCCTGGCCCCAGCATTCTGAGCCGAATCTATCACCGCCCTCCTCTCTACCTCGGTGATACCGGAGGGCACACTTATAACTATACGCGGCCTTATGAAGAATCTCTTCTTCTGTGATTTCTTGATGAATTCACGGAGCATTACCTCGGTTATGTCGAAATCTGCTATCACACCGTCCTTCATCGGCCTGACCGCCACAATGTGATCGGGAGTCTTACCCAGCATGGCCTTTGCCTCTATCCCCACTGCATATACATTCTTGGTCCCCTGATCAACCGCTACTACCGATGGTTCATTCAGCACGATACCCTTACCTTTGAGATAAACCAGAGTATTGGCGGTACCCAGATCAATAGCAATTTCATTTGTGAAATATCCTGATATTCTCTCAAACAATTCAGTTCCTTCCTTTCATACTCTGATCAGTCCCCTCTCTCTCATGCTGATAAAGCATTCCCTTCCGATAATTATATGATCCAGCAGGTCTATACCCATCAACTCCCCACACCGGAAAAAACGGGTGGTCAGCTCTTCATCCTCCCTGCTGGGTTCCGGATTCCCGGTGGGATGATTATGAGCGATAATTATTCCGGCGGAACTTGTTCTTACCGCCTCCTTGAATATTTCCCTGGGATGGACCAGGGCAGCATTTACCGATCCTATAGCTACCGTAACAATCCTGATTACGCAGTTTTTTGTGTTGAGCAGAATAGCTTTGAAGTGCTCCCTGTCCAGTCCTCTCATCTCCGGAGCCAGCAGATATGCTACATCCTCAGGGGATCTGACCTCCCTGACAGTACTTTCCCTGGTTTCGACAAGAGACCTGAGGCCCAGTTCAAAAGTCGCCCTCAGACGCATTGCTCCAGCCATCCCAATCCCT
This sequence comes from uncultured bacterium, assembly GCA_964613215.1. Classification (GTDB taxonomy): domain Bacteria; phylum Krumholzibacteriota; class Krumholzibacteriia; order Krumholzibacteriales; family CAZTHK01; genus CAZTHK01. The sequence goes on from CAZTHK010000004.1 coordinate 149,561, forward strand.
TCTATCATCATCAATTCATCCGCATTAGCTTCCGCCACACCTTCCAGCCCACCGAAAACCTCTATCAGTTCACCCGCGATTGACAGCCGCGACCTTTTGTTGCCATGCCCGATAATCATAGCCAGGAGCTCCGTATTTCCCATCCTTTGGATACCCTTCCGGTACCCCCTGGCTCTGATAGCCTCCATCAATGATTCCATTAATTTTCCCATTCCACACCTCCACACAAAACACAGAAAAAAATTAACAGAACCCGCTTTACTGTTCAAGTGTTTTTATTCCGGATGAGGCCTCCGGTTCCTCTCTTTGATCCGGAAGGGCCCCTTCCAGACGGTCCCTTTCCGAACGGGCAAAGTTGGCCCAGTAATCAAGGGGGTATTCGGAAATCAACCGGTTAAGGGATCTGAGAGCCCGGGATGGTTCCTCCATTTTTTTCTCCAGGATATTACTGGCCCTTAACAGTACGAACCCGGATTCGGATGAACCAGGATACCTTTCCAGAAAATTCTCATATCCATCCAGAGCCGCTCTGTATTTAAGAGAACGTTCCATCCCGCAGCTCAACTCCAGGTGCATCTCCTCAGGCATGGTAAAACCGGGGATGGTCCTCATTGCCTGGGCAAACATCTCCTCCGCCTCTCCCCTTCTGCCGGAACCGCTGAGCAGCCGGATGGATCTGCGGTAATGCTCCGAGGCCCCCGCCTTATCCCCCATGCACAGTGAAGTCCTGGCCACCTCGGCATGAACATCACCATTTCCGGGACATCTCTTGAGGTAATCCAGATATTCCGCCCTGGCTGCAAACCAGCGCGAGTTGTTGAAATGCTCCCTGGCCCTGGCCAGATGCTTCTCCATGCCCGCCTTCTTGCCGGCTCCGTAGATCAAGGCCAAACCAACTCCGGCTGCGAAGCCTCCCAGGTGAATACTATAGGCTGTCTTTACTGCAGCCGTTCCGTACTGCAGAACAGTCTGCACCCCCTGAAAGACAAACCATACCAATATCGCTATAAGCACAGGGACTCCACTTCTGCCCGCCCTGTTAATCCCCTGAAAGGGCATGAAAATCCAGTAGGCCACTCTCACCCGGCTGAAGTAGAATCTCACCCAGAAAGCCCCCAGAAGGCCGGAGGTTGCGCCGGAAGCTCCCACCACCCCGGTGGAGAGGAGTTCAGGTGCGAAAAGCCTGGTCAGTCCCAGATGGGTGTATGCCCCCGCCATGGCGGAGAGAGCGAAAACAACAAAAAACCTTCCCGGTCCCAGCCGGTCCTCCAGCGCCCTCCCGAATACCACCAGATAGAGCATATTGAACAGCAGATGGATATAGCCGGTATGCAGAAAAGCATAGGACAGAGCTGAAGCAGGTGAGGGGGACAACGGCTGGAAAACCAGCTTATAGAGATTCCAGCCCCCCGCCGCAGGCCAGTAACGGCTTATCATGTATAGAAGGGTACACACTCCGGCCAGAAACCAGGTGATAGTAGTCCTCTCTTCCACCCGTACATCCAGGCCTGCCGGTATATAGTAAAAAAAGTACAAATCAGGAGCTCCATCCTTTCCAGGTTAGTTACCTGCAAATAACGGACCAGCGGGAAATTTTCACCGTCTGCGGTGAGAATTCCGGGAAGGGACAGATTATTTTTCCGCAGAACCATACGGGATATAAAAAAAGGGAGCGGCTGACGCCGCTCCCCATTTTTCACACCATCAGGCGTTTGACTCTTAGAAGTGATACTTACCGGTGATCATGTATGCCGGCCAGTTTTCATCACCCTCGTAGTCCTCGGCACCGTAGCCGGTGAGCCAGTAACCCATGTGATAGGGCAGCTCGTTGTTTATCACCACATCGATGTCGAAATCGCCCACACGGAAACCCAGTCCCATGAAGTAGTTGAACGGAGCGGTGGTTTCATTCATCTCTTCGGAGTGCTTGTCTCCGCCCTCCTCGGTCATTTCCATGCTGTAGGTGGTCTTGTACAGGGACTTGACTCCGCCCACGCGGAAGGTCAGCCAGTCCTTGACATAGCTCTCCAGAGCCAGGCGGAAGCGTGGCATGGCCATTCTCTTCACTTCAATACTGGCGTCGGAAAGACCGTCTCTCTCCAGAAGCTCATCCGGAATTTCGGAGGGCTCCATCTTCAGGTAAGAAACCGGCTCCACCGCGAATACCAGCAGGTTATCTTCGTTGACCTCGATATTGGCACCCAGGCCGAAGTCGAACATCATACCCTTCTGGCCGAAGTGTCCATCTTCACCGTAGTAACCGTAAATGTTCTCGTATTCAACATCCCAGTTGAAATCGGTGGAATCGGCCTTGAGGCTGAAGTCCCACATCTTTACGCCTACATAGGGAACGATGGTTACTTCATCGTTGAGATTGTAGAACATCCTGCCCCTGAAGCCGTATGCCATGTTGGCATCCTGCTCGATGGTTCCATAACCGCTCACCGGATCATCACAGTACTCATCCCACATACCGGTCTGGGATGCCATATCGATATTGAAGGCCAGGTCACCGTAGAGATCGTCGTTGACCTCGAAACGAACACCCGCTCCGATGGTGGTATAGGCCCAGTGCCATTCTTCACTCTCGGTCTCGCCGGCCTCGGTCTCTTCCATATCGATGGCGGCATCGGCCCTGTCGAAGTAAAGCCCGAAACTGAGCTTGTCCATCTCGTATCCGTACATGATGCGGAACTTGTTGTAGAGCTGCCTGCTCCACAGATCCGCACCGGGCCAGGGCAATCCAGGACCCTCGCCGCCCATGAGACAACCCTCCATTTCCATGCCATAGAGGGGATTGAATCCCGAGCTGTTCCTCTGGAAGAACATGGCCAGGGTTCCGTAATCGCCATACTCGCCCAGGGCGTAAGTGGCGCCGATCATGGTTCTGAGATCTCTCTCCCAGTAACCCTCGCCGTAATAGTCCTTATCCTGATGCACACTCATCAGTACCAGATCAGAATAATTAGGCAGGGTCCCGTACCATGAGAAGATGTTGTAGTCATCCTCGATATAGTTTCCGACACTTCCCATGGCTGTCAGTCTGGAATCGGTGGCCAGGGCCGGCACGGCCATCGCCACAGTAAACAGAACTGCCAGTGAAACTACAAAAAACTTTCTCATCTTTATACCTCCCGCAATTAATCCCGGTGGGGAAAACTGCTTAAGGTGTCATGTTTATATAACCGTTCAAAACGGATTAACTGATCCAACCATCCAACTTACTCTTCAGTTTTGAGCCTTTATCCCCCCTTTCCTATTTATTTTTCTGTAAGCTCTTCGGCGCCTGCGATAATCATCCCAGGCGTCTTACTTTGAATTCCAAGCGAAAGCGATGGAATGAACCTGGAAACCCCCCTTTCATTCTCTTTTTACTCATCCAACGCTTATTTTGCGACAAACTATATCACCCTATTTAGCTTGTCAACAATTTTTTATCATTTTTTCTGCTATTATTAAATAAAAATAAGTTGAACATGAATACAATTTAGCCACCGGCACAGGTCCGAATCTATCCACCCACTCCGCTTCAACCCTGAAATATTACCCCCTTATAGCCATCCCGGCTGCTTTCCATACTATCCGGCAATTATACTCCGCCCAAAAAGCAATTTGCCTGCCAAACCGCTGTCGTACCGGGAACCTTGACTTTCCAGGCTTCCTGTTCTGACCTCTCCGGAGGCATGGATAAAATCTCCCCGGCCAATATAAATGGCGACATGATCAACCGAATCATCCCCCCCAAAAAAGATCAAATCGCCGGGCAAAGCTTCACCCAAATCCTCCCGGGGTATATAACCACCCACTCCCGCCTGAAGATCGGAATCACGGGGGAGAAACACCCCCTCCATTCTGAATATCCTCATTGCCAGGCCGGAACAGTCGAATCCCCCCGCAGTGGTACCTCCCCATAGATAGGGAACTCCCAGGTGGCGTATAGCTCTTCCCACCAGTCTATCCCTGTCCGGACGATCTATTCTCAGAGGCTCCACTGCCCCTGTTCTTATATACCCTTCTCCTCCGTGAGCCATTTCTACCCTGCTGAAAGCTCCATCTCCCCCGCAATCGATAACAGCCGTACCCGATACCAGGCGGTCAGCCGGAGGAGACTCTGTGTCTGGCTCCGGCCAGACTGTCTCTATACCTTCGGAAACCATAGCATTAACATCTCTTTCGAATTCTCTTATCTTCCTATCTTCCTTATGCTTAACCGACCAGGCGGGGACCCAGCCATGATAACCGTCACTCATCCTGATCAGGTGCCAGTCCGGCAGAGATTGCAGCAATGTTGCGCTCTCTCCCATGATCAGCTGGGTGAGAAGTTCGGATGAGTGGGATGGACTTCTTCTTACATTTGCCACCCCTGTTACCACCTGGAGCATACCTTTACCGGATGCTAATACATCCATATCAACGGATATATTACCGCCCAGTATCAACCTGCCCGGAACGGAGGGGTCCCTCTGCCCCTCTCCCCTTAAGAGCTCTTCACTCAACCTCTCTGCCAGCAGATTACTGACCGCGGTTATATGTATAGATCCACTCTCACCGGAACGGACATGGGAGTAGCTGAACCTGCAGTCCTCACCGGACTGTTTTCTTATCGCTTTAATAAGCTTCTCTATCTCCCGGATGTGTTCTTTCATGCCTGCCATGCCCTCCAGCTGTAACCAGAGCTTATTTGATTATGAAACTACCGCAATAATTACACCAGATTGATTAAACCGGACAACTCATGAAACAGCAGTTACTGATTCCCGGGCGCATGCTGATTGAAGACCTGACAATTCTGCCCTTTCGGCTTCAACTGTCTTATTATATTCAAACAATAATGATCCGGAGCAGCAAGATGTTATTATGCTCAATCTTCCTAACGAACAGGAGCTGGCTTATGAATTAACCCGCCGGAGAAAACCATCCCTGTTACCTCCCACTTCCCTTTACAGAACTACTGTATTCTACAAAATACACTGCTGCCCTGTTACATTACAGGGAAAATTATTCCGGTTTTTCTTCCTTTAACCCGGTCCCCGCTCTAATCTCTCCCATACCCGGGTCTATGGCATCCCTCAATCCGTCACCGACCAGATTAAAGGAGCATACCGTAAGAGTCAGTACCAGGCCAGGGAAGAGGGTGAGCCAGGGGGCTGTTCTCATGAAAGCTATTCCGGATGATATCATCTTGCCCCAGCTGGGTGCGGGGGGCTGTATCCCCAGGCCGAGAAAACTCAGGCTCGATTCAGCCATTATAGTCATACCCAATCCAAGGGTATACACCACGATAACCGGGGAGATGCACTGAGGCAGTATATGCCTGATCAGTACGGTAAAGTGAGAGGCCCCTCCCGATATGGCAGCCTGAACGTACCCGCTCTCCTTGACGCTCAATACCTGGGATCTGACCAGCCTGGCAATTGCCGCCCATCCGACCACTCCCAGGGTAACGAACAGGGAGGTAAAACCGGGTGTTACCACAGCCATTATAGCTATCAGGAGAAGGAGAGCCGGGAAGGCGAATGTTATATCGGCAAATCTCATTATCAGCGAGTCGAGCTTCCCTCCGAAATAACCGGCCGCCATACCCGTAATCACTCCCAGAAGCAGAGATATGCTGCGGGCCAGAAAACCCACCCCCAGGGATAATCGGGCCCCGTGGAGGACCCTGGATAAAACATCCCTGCCGAAGGCATCGGTTCCGAACGGATTACTAAGGGAGGGCGGTTTGAGGGCATTGTCCAGATCGATCCTGTTGGGGGGTGAAAGTGGCAGCAGATCAGCCATTATTGTAAGAATGATAACCACCCCCAGAACGATCATACCTGCTGCGGAGACTCTCCCGGCCAGAAAATCCCTGATATACCGGCCCGGTATCATCAGCTTCCCCCCCCACCCCTTCTCACCCGAGGATCTATAATAAGATAACTGATGTCTACCAAAAGATTTACCAGCACAAAAACCATAGCCATGAAAAGGACCCCTCCCTGAATAACGGGAAAATCCCTCTTCAGTATGGCCTGGACTATGTACCTGCCCAGGCCGGGCCAGCCGAATATCGATTCGGTCAGCACGGAACCGCTGAGATAGCTGCCGAAATCGGTGCCCACGATGGTTATTACCGGGATAATTGCATTGCGCATAACATGCTTAGTTATTATAACCCGGTCCTTTATCCCCTTGGCTCTGGCTGTCTTTACGAAATCCTTCCTCAGTACATCCAGGAATCCGGAACGGGTTACCCGGGCCACCGTAGCCATGGAAGCGAAGGAGAGTGTCACCGCGGGAAGGATCAAATACTTCAACGATCCCCCCCCGTATCCTGACGGCGGGAGTATGGAGAGCTTTATGGCAAAGATATACATCAGCAACAGGCCCAGCCAGAATACGGGGATGGATACTCCTATCAGGGAAATGGTCATAAGGGAATTCCCCAGCCAGGGGAACCGCTTCCATGCCGAAAGGGTTCCGCCGGTTACCCCCACTATTACCGCAAGAAACATGGCGCTGAAGGCCAGCAGCAGGGTCCTGGGAAATCGCTCTGCTATGGCATCCGATACCGGGCGCCTGGTGACGAAGGATCTGCCCAGATCAAAGAACAGAAGGTCTTTGATATAATTGAAGTACTGAATATACAGGGGCTTATCAAGCCCCATCTCCCTCCTCATCTCCTCCAGAGTGGCCTGATCGTATCTCTCCCCGGCTATGGCAAGCACCGGGTCGCCCGGAACCACATACATAAGTATGAAAGTAACCGTGATAACCCCCCACACCACGGGTATCAAAAGCAAAATTCTCTTAACTATGAACCTTAACAACCCGATAACTCCGGATTTATGCTGAGTAGATGACCATGGGCAAGCCCATGGCACTTAACAAAAATACCATCTCCGCCCGCCGCCCCTTCGGGCGGAGTTCACATTCACCCACGGACAAGTCCGCGGAACTCTGCCCTGCGGGTTATCAGAGTTGAGCCCGGGGAAAAAACTCTTCTGTTCCCGCCAGTATATCGGGACCAGGTAGAAGCCAGTGCCGTGAATTAAATATCTTTCAATTAGCCGCAGCTTCCAAACACTGATATTACCAAACTCCCGGAATCCTTCAATTAAGTGACTTCCCACGCCAGGGATTTGCCGGCCCGGCAGCTATACACTCTTACACATAACAGTATATCACTATATATACCGGCTCAAGCTATTCCTATCTTAACCCAGTTGATTTCAAGGTTCAATTCGTATAATAAATTTGTGACATGGTTTAGCGGCGGCGAGAGACATCCCGGATCCAACTCAAGGTGTTTGTAGCTCTATTCCGGTATAATCCTGCCCGTTGAATATAACCGGGATCTGATAACCCTTCAGCCGGGGGGAAACCACCTCATACCTGACAGGAAACCAGAGGAAGATCCAGGGAGCATCACGGTAGACAATACCCTCCACTCTCCGGTATATCCCAGCCCGCCTTATCCTGTTCTGAACACCGGCGGCCGACTGGATAAGTGAGTCCACCCTGGGGTTACAGTATCTCGCCCTGTTGCCCCCTCCTCCGATATTGGAGGAGTGAAAGAGGGGAGCGATGAAGTTCTCCGGATCGGGATAATCCGCGAACCAGTCCAGATAGAAGGCGTCCGGGGTACCATTGACAATGGCCTGTTTGAAGGCGCTCCATTCCCTGGTAACCAGATCTACCTCTATACCTACCATGGACAGATACCCCTGAATACTCTCCAGGACCCTCCCCCCCTCCGGATTTTCCCTCTGCCAGATATCCATGGCGAAACCCTCCCCGTACCCAGCCTCCTCCAGAAGCACCCTGGCGCTATCCGGATTATAGGGATAGATATCATCCGGAGGGTTCCCCCTTCTCAGAGGCGGTGGAATTACCCCGCATGCCTTCTCTGCACCACCGAATAGCACTCTGGCAATGATGGTATTAACATCTACCGCCATATTGAGGGCCCGGCGGACGTCAGGGTTGTTCAGGGGCTCCCTCCGGTTGTTCAGACCGATATAAACTACCCTTAACTCTTCCTCATACAGGAGATTCACCCCGCCCCTTCTCCACCTGTTCAACTCCGCCCTGGGAACTTCCAGCACATCCAGATTACCCACCTCAAACTCCGCTATTCTGGTTATAGACTCAGGAATGATCCGGTATGAAATGCCCTCTATCCGGGGGCCCTCTCCACGGTAGTGTGAGTTGGGAACAAGGATGATACTTTCGCCCACATTCCACCGGCTCAATTTCCATACCCCGCTTCCCACCGGATTCCTGCCATAGTCCTCCCCCATCTTTTTCACCACCTCCCGGCACACCACAGCAGCCGGAGGCATGGCCAGTAGGGACAGAAAATGAGCGGCTGGTTCTTCCAGACGAATGACCATGGTAGAATCATCCACTACTTCTATCCCCCTCTCATTCCATCCACCGCCGCGGTGATACTCCTTTGCTCCCAGGACCGGCTTGAGAACCCACCACCTTGGCGAAGAAGAGTGGGAATCCAGCAGGCGGCGGAGAGACCATACCACATCCCCGGAGGTAACTCTGCTGCCATTGGAAAAATATGACGGCCTCAGAAAAAATATATATTCACTCCCATCCTCCGATACCTTCCATCTCTCAGCAAGATCTGGAATCAGAGAACCAGCGGGGCTGAACCTGACCAGATTGGAGTGAATCAGGGAACTGATCATCCCGGAGCTGAAATCAACCGTATATATGGGATCCAGGGTGGTAGGTTCAGTCTCCAGACAGAGTTGCAGCACAGGAGGCCGTTCTTCTCCGGAACAGCCGACGATCATAATGAACATGAAAGTAAATATTACGCCAGCCAGTATGTTCAAGCAATTCTTCATGGTATGGATACCAATATTAAAGTATGCAGAAATTGTTTAATAATCCGCGATCTAACTGGCCAGGCGGCGGTTCTCCTCCACTCAGACAAAGACATGTTAAGATACACCCGGGTAATCAGATCATTCTGGTCTCCACCAGTTCATAGTCACCCGTACTAGCCATATCCCTGAAGATATAGAGCTCTCCCCGGGAATAGTAGTACCAAAGCAGATATTCCGTTCCGTATCGATTGGTCCTGCTGTCCACCTGCTCCGGCTGGCCATATCTCAGGTATACTCTACCCCGGTCGGTCTTCCATGCCTCGCCGAATCTGGTAAAATTCATCTGGATAAATTTAAGCCGGCTCAGAAACTGATCCTCACTTGCCGGAAGAAACCCCTCCCGGTCAGAGTTTCTCTTTTTCCAGAACTCCCTCCAGGCATCTATTCTTCCGACGGGGGGCGCATTCCTGATAATATCCAACTCGGAATCATCTGCAAACAGGGACAGAATTCCCAACGTATCCTCCAGATACTGGTTCAACATTCCCCTGCTGAACAGGATCATGAAACTGCCACTGGAATTGACCCTGGTTTCCTTTTCACCCAGACTGACTGCGATCGAAATTCTGTATCTGCCAAGATAAAAACTATTCGAATCAAATTCCAGGCATAGCTGAAAATGATGCTGAGGCCCTGTTTCAATAAGCTTCCGGTTATACAGCAGTACACTGCCACTTTCATCCCTTACCTCCGCTGAGACCACCAGGTAAGCGGGGTCATTCTCATTCTGCCGGGGAATTCCTCCCAGAGTGTAGTATATCGCCGGCCAGGTATTGAATCCTGAGTAAACCCGGTCACTCTTCATCGGCCTCGAATTATTCATCTGAGGGGAACGCGCTGATATGATAATTTCACCCCGGGGGGGGCTGCCGGTGGTGTTATCTTTCCTTCCACTTGAGAAGAGCGGTTCGGACAGCTCAAATTTGTTCATATCCCCCCCCACCACCCTGATATCCACTTCTCTCTTGAAGTGAAGGGAGGTATCTATCACTTTAAGCTCTGCCTTCACCTTGTACTCCCCATTCTTTACGGGAATAAGCTCTTTGTGAGTGGAGGCTGAGTTTGTTTCCCTGGTCTTCTGATAATCCTTTAACACTACCTTCTTCTCCAGCACCCGGCCCTCTAAATGATCCCCCTCATCATCCAGGACAGAGATAAACAGCCGGTAGTTTGCCTCATAATGATCTTCCTTCCTGAGAAAGACCAGTTTGTTATATGGTACCCAGGTATTTACCAGCAGCCGGCTTTTACCCTCCCGATCGAAGGTCTGGCTTACCGAAACCCTGAAATTATTCCTCCCCATCCCTCTTTCCCTCATATCCCGATTTCCAGGGTACAGGGACTGAGGTTCCGGACCGCCGTACAGCCATCCACCCGCTGAATTCATGCCGGTTTCACAGGTTGCCGGAAGAAGAATAATAATCAGAAGGAGAGTATATTTAATAAGAAACATCTTCGGCTTTTCAGGAATAAAGCGAATCATTCATATCCTCCGGCAGGGTTTTGATCTCCCCTCCATTCAGCTTGCCCGGAAAGGCCAGCTATCATCAGGGTGGCAAAAGAGGTATTTTTGCGGCCCGGCATGCCACAAAATCACTTACCTACAAATAGATTATAATCGGCCTGAGGGGTTAAAACAACACTTTAAACAGAAACTCAGTCATATCTGAGCGCTTCGATTGGATCCATCCTGGAAGCCTTGACCGCGGGGAACATCCCGAAGATGATCCCGATCGATGCTGAAAAGACAAAAGCCACCATGATCCATATCAGGGGAAGGGAATAGGGAAATTGAATAAGCCCGGATATCCCCCGGGCGGCCAGCAGGCCGGTGAATATACCCACCAGTCCTCCCAGGCCGGTAAGGGTTACGGCCTCCACCAGAAACTGTTGCATTATATCCATTCTGTGAGCACCCATGGCCATTCTGACTCCCACCTCCCTGGTTCGCTCCGTAACCGATATCAGCATTATATTCATAACCCCGATTCCCCCAACCATCAGACCAATGGAAGATATCACTACCAGTATAAGGGCAACATACCTGGTCATATTGGACAGCAGTTCCCTGAAAGTTTCCGATGTAGTCACATGAAAATTATTATCCTCTCCCGGCCTGACACCACGCCGGGCACGCAGCAGTGCAACCACCTCCTCCCTGGCCTTTTCCAGGGTATATCCTTCTTTCACTGTGATTCCTATCTGAAATCTGTTGTAGGGGGACGGAAAATCCTTCTGATAAGTGGTGTAGGGAATTACTGCATAGTTATCGCTAACCCCCCCCATGATATGCTCCCTGCCCTCCATGGTGCCTACCACCTCGTACTGGTGGTAGCCTATCTTAATTCTTTTGCCCACCGGATCACGGTTGGGGAAAAGATCCCTGGCCGGACCATATCCCAGCACTATCACCCTTCTCCGCCTGCTCTGCTCGAATTCGGTGAAGAACCTTCCCAGCTCCACCTTGAGACTGTACATGTAGGCGAAGCTGGAGGAAGCTCCCACCACCTGAATCAGATTGGTACGTTCGCCTTTATACCTGAGAACTCTGGCCCTGCCCGATTCCACCTGCATATCAACCTTGTCCACCGTCCGGCATTCCGCTTTTACGGCCCGGGCATCCTTATCGGTAAGTTTCTTCCGGCGAAGCAGATCATCCCGGTCACGATTTCCGCCACCCTCCATGGGATCGAACCTGCTCACCATCAGATAGGGACGGTTGGATGAGATAATATCACTCTGAATCCTCCTGCTCAGCCCGCTCATGACTGTCACGATGGCCAGAACGGTGGTAACTCCTATAGCTACGCCCAGTATCAGAAGACCGGAGCGTAACTTGTGTTTTCTAATCACATCCAGCGCCTGTCTGAAATTTTCCCTCCATACCTGGCCGGAACGCCTCTCCGATTGTCTGGAGTCATCCGGGATGGGGGAAACGCTATTTCCATTCCTCTCGCTCAATCAAATCACCTACTCGTAGTGAAGAGCCTCCACAGGATCCAGCCGGGCTGCCCTGCTGGCCGGATAGGTTCCGAATATAAGCCCTATAAAAAATGTAACCAGCAGGCCGGCCAGAATCGACCATGCTGCTATCAGATAGGGGAGGGGGGTTAAATATGAAATAACCGCAGCTATTCCGAATCCTATTGCTATACCTACCACTCCCCCCACCAGAGAGAGGGTTATGGATTCCACAATGAACTGCCATATGATATTGGCCCTCCGCGCTCCCAGAGCCTTTCTGATCCCTATCTCCCTGGTTCTTTCGGTGACCGAAACCAGCATTACATTCATAAGCACCACCCCACCCACCACCAGGGCTATGGATACCAGAAATATCAGAGCTCTGAAGATGGAACTGGAGATATTTTCCCAGAGGGAGACCAACTGCCGGGAGGTGGACACACTGAAATCATTATCCTCGGTGGGGCGTAATCCATGTCTGACTCTCATAGCCATGGTAGCCTGGTCGATGGTGTAATCGAGCCGGTCTATCCGGGGAACTTTTACCTTGATATCCACAGAGTTGACCGAATGGTACTCCTTGAGAAACCTGCTGATAGGAATATATACGAACCTGTTCCTGGATTGACCGAACAGGGTTCCCCTGTCCTCCACCACCCCTATGACGGAATAATGGCTGCCTCCTATCTTTATCCTCTCGCCCAGGGGGTCCCGGTCCCGGAAGAGATGTTCATAAACATCCCAGCCCAGAACCGCCACGGTGTTACTCCTGTACTCCTCCAGCCGGGAGATATGCCTCCCCCTGGCCAGGGGGAGATTTTCAATCATGGGATATTCAGAGGATCTTCCCCTCACTGAAATATCCTCGGCCCAGCGGTCCCGCCAGCTGATCACATCACTCCGGTCTGCCGCAGCCCCAATGTAGGATGCGGAGGTAACGTGGTCTTTCATATAATCCAAATCATCCAGAGTTATATCCTTGTTTCTGGCCACCGCCTCCAGAAATTTATCCAGGTCGGTAACAGCCTCCAGATAGTTTATCCTCTGAATGGTGAAGACGTTACTCCCCTCCTCGGCAACCTCCTTTTTGACATAGTTGTCCACTCCCCCTATCAGTGAGACCACCGCGATAACCGACATGGTCCCGACAATATTTCCCAGAAGGGTCAGAAAAGTGCGCAATTTGTTAGCATTTAATGCGTTAAGCGCTACACGAACACCCTCGTATATCTGCATGTCATACTCTTTTTCTGTCCATCTTGAAAATGGGAATTATTAATCTGGACCCTCACGTTCCACCACTTCCACCTTCTGCCCATCCCTGAGTTCCCGGATGGCTTCGAAGTTGCCACTTACCACCAGGCTGTTCTCCTCCAGCCCGGAGAGGACCTCGAAGTAACTTTCACTGGAAATTCCCACCTCCACCGGCTTGAATATCCCCTTCCCCCCTTCCACCACAAAAACACCCTCCACCTCTTCATTCCCCTCTTCGCCGGGGAGGGTATCCGCCGGATTTCCCCCTTTCAGCCGGCTCCTTCTTCTTACCGTCAGACTCTGGATGGGAATAGCCAGAACGTCATCCCTCTGTTCTACTATTATCTCAGTATCAGCCGAGAGGCCCGGCCTTACGTGTGGTATTGAATCTAACAGAGTTATCACCACCTGAAAATCGACTCCCTGCTGACCGGATGAGGCAATGGGGCTGTTACCAATCTCGGTAACAATGCCGCGGTAGGTGGTATCAGGAAAGGCATCCAGGGTTACTCTGGCACTGTCACCATTCTGGATATGGACTACTTCGGTCTCATCCACCTCCATCTCCGTTTCTATAATGGACATGTCGGCTATGGTAAGCAGCATGGTCCCGGGGATATTGGTAGTCCCCATGATTGCACTCTCCCCCTCCTCCACATTAAGCCGGGTGACTATCCCATCCATCTCTGCGGTGATAGTAACCTCCTCCAGATTATGCCGGGCCCTTCTGAGATCCGCCTTTAACTGCTTGATCTGCTGCAATGCACTCTGGTGCCTGGAAACCGCTATCTCATAATTCACATTTGCGTTATCCACTTCCTGATCAGTTACAAATCCATTCCTGAACAGCCTCTTTACCCTCTCCAGCTCATTCTCGGCCTGGCACAACTGGGCCAGGGCTTTCTTCTTTTCCGCTCTGGCACCCCCTATTGCTGCGGTCAACTGGTCTACCGTAGATCTGAGTGAGGTGGGATCAATCTCCAGAAGAAATTCCCCCTTCTTTACATAATCTCCCTCCTCCACCGCTACCCTGGTAACCTTGCCAATACTTCTGGCGGTAACATCGATCTTCTTCTTCGGCTTGATCCGGCCCGAAGCGGATATGATCATGGAAAGGTCTCGTTTCCTGACCTCCTCCACTCTCACCGGAACGGACTTCCCTCTGTCCACCTTTATATTGATAAAGATAAAGATTAACACAATCACAGCTATCCCGATCAACAACCAGTGTTTTTTCCGCATTTTACCTCCCCGGCTGATAAAATTGATTTTATACCGGGAACCAGTCCCGGAAAAATGCCTGTTTGATTCTTACTTCAAAAATCAATTCCGCCCTTCCCATACATGTTCCCAAAAACAGTCGAATCTGCCGCTCGCCTGTTACAGATATACCCTCATGTGACAGAATTCATCAGATCACTTTCGATCATTCCATCTCTGAGCCTGATTATTCTCTGTGCCTTTTCAGCAATATATTCCTCATGGGTTACCACAACTATAGTATTCCCGGACTGGTGTATATCCTTCACTATGGCCATTATCTCCTCGCCTGTCTTAGTGTCGAGGTTCCCTGTCGGTTCATCGGCAAGGATTATGGATGGTCTGTTTACCAGAGCTCTGGCAATGGCCACCCTCTGCCTCTGCCCCCCCGACAACTCATTGGGACGATGTACCGCCCTCTCTGAAAGCCCCACCGCCTCCAGGGCATCCATAGCCTTCCTCTTCCTCTCCTCCCTTGGAAAACCACCGTAGATGAGGGGCAGTTCGACATTCTGCATCGCCGAAGCCCTGGGAAGCAGATTGAATGTCTGGAATACGAATCCTATCTCCTCATTCCTTATCCGGGCAAGTTCATCGTCGTTGAGATCACTGACCATTCTTCCGGCCAGGGAATAACTCCCATCGGTGGGTGTATCCAGGCAACCCAGTATATTCATGAAGGTAGACTTACCCGAACCGGAAGGGCCCATAATAGCAATATATTCGTTCTTCTCTATCTCCATATCGACACCTGCCAGTGCCTCTATTCGCTCCAGTCCCACCTGATATATCTTCTTGACACCATTTACCTGGATAAACATTTTATCACTCCGGTCTTTCATTTCTATCATCTTTCCACCTCACGGCCGGTAGCCCGCTCCAGATCTGCCACCGCGATCAGATAGTCACACCTGGCATCGATTTTATCCGACTTTGCCTGAGTCAGTGCTACCTGTGCATCTATGGTTTCCAGCATGGTTCCCGACCCTACCCGGTAACGCTCCTCCGCCAGTCTCAGGTCTTCAGCAGCCTGCTCGACAGTCTCTGTGGCCACATCTATGCGCTCCCTGGCTTCCCGGATGGAGAAGATAAGCTCCTTTATCTCCCGGCCCACCTCCAGTTTGGCTTTCTCCAGATTATACTCTGCGATACGGCGGTCCGCCCTGGCAGTACCAACATCGGAGGCGGTGGCAAAACGGTCGAACAGATTGAAGCTTACATAACCGGTAATGTTCCAGGAGTATTCCTCCTTGAAAAAATTCAGATTCTCCGCCATCTCACGATCATTCCAGTAGTAGCCGAAGGAAGCTCCCAGGGTGGGCAGATATCCGCCCCTGGCTGCATTCACCCTGCAGCCGGCCGACCGGAGACTGTGTTTGAGGCTTTTAAGATCCGGCCGGTGATTTACTGCAAATCTAATCTCCTTCTCAATCTCAGGATCTATCATATCTTTTACAGCCAGAGTGGTATCCACCGCTATATCCTCCTCCCATCCCATATTCATAATGGTCAGCAGTGCTGTCTCTGCGGTCTCAACAGCATTCTTTGCCCTGATCAGATTAAGCTTTGTGTTGGAATACCTTACCCTGGCCTTCAATACATCCGCCCTGGTAGCAGTTCCAACCTCCAGCAGTGCCTCCGACCTCTCCAGATTCTTTCCCGCCTGGGTCAGGCTTTCCCTCTGAACGTTCAGCAACATCCTGTTCCGGACAAGATTGTAGTATCTTCTGATCACCTGAGCGGTGATCAGATCCTTCTGGTAATCGAGGTGATACCGGGAAGCTTCCCTCTCTCTGATGGCAGCCTTTATATTGTTGATATTCGAACCGCCGTCAAACAAAACCAGATTGGATGCAATCCTCAAGTTATAATCTTCGTAATCGAAACCACCACCCATGATAGGACGCCCCTGTTCATCGTACTGAATGGTGGAGGGTCCGTAGAATCTGTGGCCGGTGGAGAAATCTACCGATAGCTGCGGAAGAATTCTGCCGTAATTATATAACAGGTTCTCCCCTGATTTCCTGAACCCCTGTTCTGCTATCCCCACCTCGGGATTATTTCTGAGAGCCATATCTATACATTCTTCCAGGGTCATTCTGGCGCCATAACACCTGCCCGCAGAAACAATTAATAATATTGATAATAAAATCAACCCTGCCGGAACATTCAGATTTGAAGTCATCACCCTGAACTTAGCCATATATGCTCCTTTCTCACGGAAAAATCCTGATTCTTATGAAATTATATACAATTATAGTACGTTTTATAATGAATTATAGTTTCAATATCCTGCCGGTGCAATCAACAATATGGCCACCGGTGCAATTAATAACAAGCATCTCAAAAAAATGCCCGGCTGTAAACAGCCGGGCATTAAAAATCTGCATTGGCAAAACTGTTAATCCTGCAGTTTGAAAATTATGGGGACGGCCATTCTGGCCCTGACCGGTACTGTTCTCTGCTTGGCCGGTCTGAACAAGAACTGCTTTGCCGCAGCCATGGCCGCTTTCTCCATGGCAGGCGTGACATCCGACTGCATTACTCTGCAACTTATCACTTTTCCATCCTTATCGATCAACACATCCAGGGTAACTGTCCCCTCGATCCCCGCCTGTCTGGCCAGGTTCGGATATCTGGGCGAAACATAGTTAATCAGTACCGGCGGTTCGTCGAAGGCATAGAAATCCTTCGCCTCCTCCGAGGGTGGCGGAGGAGGAGGCGGCAGATTCTCGATATTATCGAAACTGGTAGGTGCGATCTCCGCGGCATCATCCACTTCCTCACCCTCTCCTGCCTCTATTGGAACTGCAGGCTGGCTAACCTCTTTGGGGGGCGGCGGAATATCAAACTGCTCCGGGAGGTCCACCCCTTCAAAATACTCTTCCTCCAGAACATAGGGTTCGAATTCAAAGGGGGGAGAGAAGTAGAAAACCAGAAAATGAACAATTATGGCCCCCACCAGTGAATATTTAATATAGGTGGGATATTTCTTTTTGAACTTGGCATTTGCTACAGCTACAGTGGCCACCCTGAAACTCCTTATTATTCTTCCTCATACATGGAAGTAAATGAAACATTTACCGCATTGGCAGCTTTCAATTCCTCAAAAATGTCGGATACCAGACGGTACTTGGTCCTGTGATCTACATTAAATGCAACGATCAGAGACCTGTTCTCCTCAAGTTTTCGGGCGATAATAGAATTCACATCATCTACGTGAACAAGTTTATCATTTATACTGATCCTGCTGAACCTGTCAGCCCAGATATGTATCAGTCTCTCCCGCTCCTGATCGGCGCCCGATTCTGCCCGGGGCAGAATTATGGGCAGCCCTTCCTCCATCTTGAAGATAGTGGTTACCATGAAGAAGATGAGCAGAAGAAAGACAATATCCGCCATCGATTCGGTGGGGACCTTGTTTTGGACACCCTGTCTTTTCTCAACCTTCAATGTGAGAACTCCTCTATGACGACGCTTTCAGCGTCCTAAGTGAAATCTTACTTGCCTTAGCCAGACGAAGCTCATCCAGTATATCGATCATCAAGCCGTAATCCGCATCCGGATCTGTTTCTATTACTGTTACCATCTCGGGATTCATACGGAGTTTCCGTTCCACCACCGTCTTCACCTGCCCGAGAGATACGGGCCCGTGACCCTTGATAACAATGGAACCGTTGGGATAGGCCTGGATGTGAAGCACATTCTCCCGTTTCAGCTTGACCTGCTTTGAGCTCTCCCCGGGGAGGGCCATGGGCAGACCCTTTTCAATTGCGAACATGGTACTGACCAGGAAGAATATTAGCAGGAGGAAATTGATATCCGACATGGATGCCACGTTGATTTCAGCTTTGGCTTTTCTCCTCTTACCTATCATTATCTTTCTCCGGCTATTTACTCCCTGACAATCTCTGCTTCTATCAACTCATTGACCAGCTCGGCGGAAGCCTCTTCCATCTCCAGGACGAATCTATCGATCTGAGACACAAAGAAGGAGTGTGCGATACTTGCCGGAATAGCCAGCATCAAACCGGTTGCCGTAGTTATCAGTGCCTCCTCGATACCCGAAGCTACCACCTTGGCGCTTACCTGTTCGGCCGCTGCGATCGCTGCGAAAGCGCTGATCATACCCGATACGGTTCCCAGGAAGCCCAGCAGCGGTGAAACCTGTGCCACCGTTGCGATTGCCACCAGACCCCTTTCCAGAAATGATGTCTCGATACTTCCTGCGGTTTCTATGGCTTCCTTTACCGCGTCCGGGCCCCGTCCCGATCTCAGCAGACCCGAATGAAGCACAGCCGCAATGGGCCCCTTGGTCCTTTCACACACCTTCATGGCTGCGTCCACACCTTCATCGTGAAGAGCCTTTATCACCTCTGAAACCAGTCTCTTTACATTAACCTTAGCCCGGGTCAATGTGATCAGCCTTTCGATGATATAAACAACCATTACAATAGAAGCTACCAGCAGCCCGTACATAAAGTTGCCGCCCTGGACAAACTTCTCTCCAATACCGCTGTGCCTTATATTGTAAAGCCACCCCAGCTTCTCTCTCTCCATCTTATCCTCGATCTTCTTGGCCACGGCCATGGAATCGCCCTTCGCCAGAGCCAGTGAATCAACCCCGGACTGGAGTTTAAACTCCTGCTGGGCAGTCTCCCCTTCTTCCTGCTGGGCCAATACATCGACAGGACCCGATACCATAACCGCACAGATAGCAACCGATAAAATGGCAATTGTCATAAAGCCTTTCTTAAGCATGCAACGCACTCCTTCTTATAATGAACAATTTACCTGTTTATTCTCCGTTATTACTTACTATGAACGGAACAATCGCAGCAGGCAGCCAAGTCTTAGTGTAAGATAAATTTTTACTGCCATTTTCGCATGGTAAGATAGTCAAATTAATTCTTCTTGTCAATAAAAATTTCTGCTCCGACAGCCGGTCATAAGTACATTTTATTGCATCCTCTTTATACTCCTTATCACTCCCTCTCTCCTTGTCATCAATAGCTGAAGTTAAGGGTTATCCTGTGTACCTGTCCCAGATAATTCAGGTC
>CAZTHK010000005.1:0-165233 GCA_964613215.1 uncultured bacterium
TTGTAATAACCTGTCCAAATTGCCTATGTCAGATTATTTTGGACAGCAGTGATAACTTATATTAAACCTCTCTTCTCAAGAAGAGGCTGGATGGAAGGTTCATCTCCCCGGAACTTTTTGTACAGCTTCATGGGGTCCTCAGTACCACCCCGGGATAATATGTTCTCTCTGAAGCTTCTGCCCAGATCCCGGTTAAAAAGACCCTTATCCTTGAATGCCTCGAAGGCATCGGTGCTCAGTACCTCCGCCCAGATATAGCTGTAATATCCCGATGAATATCCCCCTGCGAAGATGTGTCTGAAATAGGTGCTCCTGTACCTGGAAACAATTTCGGGGATCAGCCCGATTTCTTTCAGAGATTTTTTTTCAAAGCGGTTAACTTCTATTTCTCCGGTTTCAACGAGAGTATGCCAGTCCATATCCAGGAATGAGGCGGCCAGATATTCAGTCATGGCAAACCCCTGGTTGAATTTGCTGGCCTTATTAATCCTGGAGATGAGATGATCCGGAATAGGTTCGCCAGTCTGATAGTGGAGTGCGTAATTCTTGAGTACCTCCGGCTGGGCGGCCCATTCTTCCATAATCTGAGGGGGAAGCTCCACGAAATCCCTGGCTACTGATGTGCCGGATAACATCTCGTAGTTGCAGTCGGAGAGGAGGCCGTGAAGCCCGTGACCGAATTCATGGAAGAGGGTGAGTACCTCATCCCAGCTGAGCAGGGCCGGCTGGTCGGAGGTGGGTTTGGAAAAGTTTCCCACATTTGTTACTACCGGGGTTATCATGTCACCATTCCGGCGATACTGTTTTCTGTATGAACCCATCCAGGCGCCGCCCCTCTTGCTTTCCCTGGGATAGTAGTCGGTGTATAGAATCCCTATATGGGTGCCGTCAGCTTCCATCACCTGAAAAACCCTGACATCCGGGTGATAGGCGGGCAGGTCTTTCCTCTCCCGGAATTGTATTCCATAAAGCCTGTTGGCTACTTCAAAAGCACCCTTGCGGAGAACGTTTTCCAGGACAAAGTAGGGTTTCAGCATCTCTTCGTCCAGATTGTAACGTTTTTTTCTGACCTTCTCGGCGTAGTACCACCAATCCCAACTTCTTAGCTGGTGGTTCCCTCCCTCTTCCCCGATCATTTCCCGGAAGGCTTGAGCTTCTTCGCGGGCTTTACGGAGGGAGGGTTCCCAAAGGTCCTGGAGAAGATGATAAACCTCTCCGGGACTCTCCGCCATATTCTCTTCAAGAACATATTCTGCATGAGACCGGTAACCCAGCAGATGGGCGGCCTCTATCCTCAGGTTGACTATTTTCTTTATAATTTCCTTGTTATCCAGCTGGTCATCATGGTCGCCCCGGTTTATGTATGCCTTATATATCTTTTCCCTGAGATCTCTCTTCCCGGAGTATTTAAGGAAGGGAAGCATACTGGGTTTGTGAAGGGTGAACACCCATTTGCCTTCGTGACCGCGTTCAGCGGCGGTTTCGGCACCAGCCTTTACCACTGGTTCAGGCAGGCCGGCCAGGTCTTCACGGCTGTCTATGACCAGCTCGAAACGATTATTTTCCT
Organism: uncultured bacterium; assembly: GCA_964613215.1. GTDB lineage: Bacteria > Krumholzibacteriota > Krumholzibacteriia > Krumholzibacteriales > CAZTHK01 > CAZTHK01. The sequence continues at coordinate 1,568 of CAZTHK010000005.1, forward strand.
TGAGAATGTTTTCCCCGAAACGGAGGGTAAGCAGGGAGAGTTTCTTGTTAATTTCCCTCAATCTCTTTTTCTCTCCGGCATCCAGATTAGCACCGCCCCTTACAAATTCCCGGTAGTACTCTTCCAGAAGCCTGTTCTGTTCATTGGTAAGGTGGAGATCGTCCCTGCTCTGATAGATGGTATCTATCCGTTCAAATAATACCCCATTCATCAGGATATCGTCTCTGTGACCGGCCAGCATGGGGTTCACCTTTTTTGCTATATCCTGCATCTTGTCGTTAGTCAGAGCTGAATTCAACCCGAAGAATACTCTTCTGACCCGGTTCAGCATAACACCGCTGGTGTCCAAAGCTACTAAGGTATTTTCGAAGGTCGGCTCCCGGGTGTTGGCAGCGATTGTTTCTATTTCCTGGTTATGCAGTTCAATCGCTTTCCGGAAGGCGGGAATATAGTGTTCTTCCTTTATCTCATTGAAGGGGGGAACACCATAAGGGGTTTCGAATTTGCTGAAGAATGGATTGTTCTGATCGGAAGTACAGGATACTGTAAGCAGAGCTATCAGAATTACTGCCAGCAGATGTCTTTTCATAAGTATTCTCCTTCTCAACAGGTTGATTAACAGATAATTATAAATATTAACAATTATTGAGCCGTATTGCAACAGGTTGAATTGTTGGGATAGTGAGATAGATATGAGAGATACTGGAAATAATATCCAGAAAATCATTTTACCGGCCTGGTTTTAATAATTATTATTGAATCACCCTTTGCTATTGGGTATGGTTCTCCAGAGGTTGCTGGAAATGTAGAAATGGATTTATCCATATTATCGGCACCGGAATTATCAGGCTTCCGTTGAATGGAAAGAGTATTATGACCAGGAAAAACCTGACCGCAATTATGACCTTGCTTGTTTTCGCGGTGAGCCTTGCGGTATACATCTCCACCATGGCTGCCACCGCCTCTTTCTGGGATGCCGGCGAATTCGTCGCCACATCTTATATACTGGGCATTCCTCATTCTCCGGGCACTCCCCTGTACGTGCTGGTGGGAAGGGTTTTCAGTATGTTGCCATTACCTCTGTCTATTGCCCAGAGGGTTAACCTTCTGTCGGCGGTGTGCGGTGCTCTGGGTGTGGTAGTTGCCTATCTGGTGATTCTGAGGGTACTCAAGTTCATGTTCGGAGAGGTGGAATCAGGGTTGAAATTGTTCATCCGTCATGCCGGATGTGTGGCAGGAGCCATGTTTCTCTGCTTCAGCAGCACCTACTGGACCAACGCCACCGAAGCCGAAGTTTATGCCCTCAGCAATCTTCTGATGGGTTTCTGTGCTTATCTGGCTCTTTTCTGGCTTAGTAATCCAACCGGAAGGGTATGGAACTACGAGCGCCGGGAGATACTCGACAGTGAAGAGAAAAAGGTAAGCACCAGAAAGGTGCAGGAGTTGAGGGATAGAAAGATTACTCACTCCAGGACCATCATTTACCTGATAATCTATATACTTTCCCTGGGTATCGGATTTCACCTGGGAACTATTCTGGTTTACGGGGGAGTATTTCTTCTCCTTCTGATGGTCAGGGAGAAGAGTTTCAGCAATGCAGAACTTCTGATTTTTACCTTTGGTATGGCTGTGCTGGTGGCCGATATGACTCTACACCGGAATTCTTCCATGACTCTGATCGGATTGGTAATCCTGGCTATCCTGGTAGTCTGGACCACCCTGTCCCGGGGCAAATTCGCCCTGGTTACCACAGCCCTGTTCGTTCTGGGAATATCCGTTCATCTGTTCCTTCTGATCCGTTCAGGTCTGGATCCGGCCATCGATGAAGTTGATCCGGAGACCTGGAGATCCCTCTATGCGCACCTCAGGAGGGAGCAGTACCCCGCCATGAAAATATTCGAAAGGAAAGCCTCTTTCATATTTCAATTGAAGCATTTCTGGAATTATTTCATGGAACAGTTCAGGATGATCGGTAATTACATGCTGGGTCCCTTCAATCTGGGTAAGGTAACCACGGCAGTGATACCACTGGCCCTGGGAGTGTACGGCATCATTGAGAACTACAACCGCGAGAAAAAGACCTGGACCATGAACTTTACGGTTCTGCTTCTTAATTCCCTGGGGCTTATTTTATTTCTTAATTTCAGTGACAGTGAGGTGAGGGAGCGGGATTACTTTTACTCCGGAGCATTTTATTTCTTTGCCATATTTATAGGAGTCGGAGCTGCTTCATTCTTAAGATACATCCTGAGAAGCTCCAGGGACTGGATGGGGAATTTCAAAACCCCTGTTCTTGCCGCAGGGGTACTGCTGATCATACTCTCCGTGCTGCCTGGCCGGTATCACTGGTATACCCACGACCGTTCCCAGAATTACATCCCGGCTGATTATGCACACAATATCCTGGCCGGACTGGAACCGGATGCCATAATATTCACCAACGGGGACAATGATACTTTTCCCCTCTGGTATATCCAGCAGGTGGAAGAATTCCGCACTGATGTAAGAGTGGTAAACCGTATGCTCCTTAACACCGGCTGGTATCTCAAACAGCTCAGGGACAAAGAGCCCAGGGTGCCCCTGAAATACACCGACCAGGAGATCGATCAGTTGCATCCCTACAGGTCGGAGGGGAAAATATGGTGGATTTCGGATATAGCCATAAAAGATATAATCAATCACACCCAATGGAAGCGTCCGGTATATTTCGCTGTATCAGTACCTACAGAGGTATGGGACAGGTATTCAGATTATCTGGAGATGCAGGGAATGGTGAGGAAGGTGGTTCCCCGGAAGGGCAAGAATATGGTGAATGAATGTATGATAAGAAGAAATTATCAAAAGCTATTCAGGTTCCGGGGATTGTTCACCGGAGAGGGAGAAGAAAGGCATCGGTTCTATGTGGGGGAAAATGCAAGAAGGATGTTCGGAAATTTTGCCCTGGGAGCATTCAGGCTGGCGGTCATTAATGCCAGGAGAGAGAATTACCAGGAAGCTATAAGGTGGACCAGGCGGACCATGAAATACCAGCCGGATTTCAGTTGGGGGCGTAAGTATCTGGGTTATTACTACTTCAAGAATAACCAGAAGGCCAAAGCGATAAAATACTACCGGAGTGAGCTGGAAAAAAGCCCTCAGTTCGGAGATCTCTGGATGGGACTTGCCTCTATTTATGAAGCCAGCGGGGAGCTGGATAAAGCCCTGCAGGTGCTGAAGGAGGCAGTCAGGGTACAGGTTGACCACAGGGATTTGTACGGATATGGATTCAGTATTGCAGCAAAAACGAAACGGAGGGATGAAGCGGTTAATTTCGTAAGAGAGTGGCTGGAGATGCACCCCGACGATGAGGAATATCAGCATCTGTATAATAATGTGGATATGTATATGGAAGAGAGATTCGGAGAAGAGGATTCCGGAAAGGTGCTGGATTAGGAAGGTGGGGTTGGTCAAATGTTCATATTATCCCATTCACTTTTATAGGATTCTGAAATGCAAAGAAATTGTAAGGGGGAACTGTAGCTATGAAAAGTTTTCGTAAAGAACTCTGGTTTGATATTCCCACCCGCAGGGCTTTCGTAAATATAACCGGCAAAGTGGAGGAGTTTCTGGCTGAAACCGGTATCAGGGAGGGACTGGTTCTGGTCAATTCAATGCACATAACTTCCTCTGTATTTATAAATGATGACGAAAGCGGCCTTCATCAGGATTATGAAGACTGGCTGGAGGGGCTTGCTCCTCATGAACCGGTCAGCAGTTACCGTCACAACCGGACCGGCGAGGATAATGGAGATGCCCACCTGAAGAGACAGGTTATGGGAAGAGAAGTAGTGGTAGCTGTAACCGATGGTAAGCTTGACTTCGGACCCTGGGAGCAGATCTTCTATGGTGAGTTCGATGGGAGGCGGAAAAAGAGAGCCCTGATAAAGATAATAGGGGAATAAAGACGAAGATCAGGATTTATTTTCCATCTGCAATAAACACCCTTCCGGACAGGAAATCGGTTATCCAAAGGCGGCCATCACCGGATATTGCCGATTGAGTGAGGGTAAATACGGCGTCGCCGAATTGCCCCCGCATGAAAAAGGAGACATTTTCACTCCGCAGCGAGGTATCCCCATAGGGGTATCTATCCCGGTAAAGCAGATCAAAGGAATCATCAGGAGGGTAAAATGAGTATATGGAAAAGCTATCCCGGCTGTGAGAAGTTACTATCAATCTTTTTCTCCAGGGGAATATATTGTCACCCCTGCCTGGACCGGGCAGTTTATGTACCCGGTTGCCCGGACTTATCTCCTGTATGGTATTATCCAGGTTATTCAGCGCATATATTCTCTCCCCTGTTTTCGCCAGCCTGAAGGGACCCCTCCCGGTGGGAATATTACGTGATTCAAAGCTGTTTCCGTCGATTACAGTGACTGAGCCTGAATCAAAATTGGAAACATAAATATTTCTGCTGTCAAATACCAGGTCGGTGGCTGTTTGTCCTGCTTCCACCTTCGCTATTACCTTACTGCTATCGGTATGGATGACCTGCAGTACACTGGGATCACCGGGAGATTCTCCTGTTCTGACCAGGTAGAGCCGGGAGCGGGAGGGATGGTAGCGGAGAATTCTCTGGGTTGTTTCCCTGGTTACCTGATCGCCAAGGTAAATGTTTCTCTGGGGATCAAAAAGCCTTACCCCATCCGGGAGAACCCCCAGGAACTGTTTTTCTCTACCCCAGTTGTTCTGAGTGAAGTAGAGAGAATCATTCTTAACAAGTGCCAGCTGAAGGGATTGACGGGGAATGCGCCGGTCGTAGAAGGAGAGATCATCAGCGTGAATGGTAAGGATACCATTTCTGGCGTCCCAGATGTATACAGTGGGCCAGTAAGACTGGTGGGGCCCGTAGGAGAGATAAATGTCATCTTCTGGAGAAGGGATGGCATCGATGGGATAGTCATGGGGAAGGCGGTGGAAAGTGCAATTGCCCTCTCTATCGATTTCAGCGAACTGGTCCTCAGAGTTGAAGATCAGCATACTCTCCCTCTCCTCGAAGTATATTATATCTATGGGAGACCAGCCGGTGTATATTTTCTCCGTCTCTCCGGTCCGGGGATTCAGTGCTGTTATGGCGGATCCAAAAGTACCGTTTACTGCGGTGGCTCCCCGGGGAAAATAAAGCAGTTCCCTGTTCTGGTCAAATTCCATGGTGAACATATGGGGGATAATTCCCGGGCCGGTTATTCGTCTCCTGAAAGACCTCTCATTCAAGTCTATTATATCTATTTCTCCGTGTGCCCAGCTGGCCAGATATAGGATGTCCCTCTCCGGGTCCAGGGCACTGGCGTCATTTCCATAGGCGGGTACCTCTATTTCATTGACTTTGCCGCCGTTCTGAAAATCCACCAGATGCAATGAGGGATGATTGTCGTAGGGGACATAGACCTCGTTCCTGCGGGGATGATAATTTATTCCCGCACATTCGGTATATCCCGGCAATCGAACCACTGTATCCTCCTCTCCCGCCGTATCTATCCTTCCCGCCTGAATTGCCTTTCGCTCATCCGTTTCGGTTACTATGAACAGGGAATGTTCCCGGAAGTTGTAGCCGGCGAGGTGCCAGCGTCCTCCCGGGGTAAGGGGAAGAGGGCGGCTGGATATGAGCCTGCAGTCCCGGGGATGGAACAGGTACATCATGGATTCAAAGCCATCCACTGCTATAACCCGGTTAAGTCCGGGATCGAATATTACCTTTCGGATGGGAGGAGGAGGGGTGGCATTCCTGTTGGTCAGGCTTTCACTCCGTCTGAGCCAGGGGATAAGTTCAAATTTATCCTCGCCATGATTGTAGAAACCGATAGAACCGCATTCCCGGCCGGCCAGAAACGCATTTCCGGTTTCCGGGTCGGCGGCTACCGATTCGAACTGGAACGGGGTGTTCATGGTTTTACCCTCGGACCTCAGGCAATTAACCATATGAAGCTGGTTTTTGCCTATCAGGTATACCCGGGCATTTTCCCTCTGGTAGAACATTGATTCACTCTTGAGATGCTGCAGTCCTCTTCCACCTATGGGTATGTTTGTTACTTTATGTTTCGCGCAGTCTATCACGGTTAAGGAGGAGGAGAGTGTATTGGCGGCTATCAATAGCGACCTGCTGTTGTCCATACTGAGGAGGAATGGGCCGGCTGCATTGATATCCAGATTGAGTCTCTGCAATAAATCGATAACTTCAACCTCTGCATCTCCTCCTGCTAATACAGGGGAAATGAGCAACCAGCAGAAAAGCAATGCGGTAAACCCGGAAATATATATTCTTATCTTCATCAGAAGACTCCTTTTCAATTCCTCTCCATGAGGGGGGTTGAAATAATAGCACAACCTTGGTAACACCCCTGTAAATCATTGGATTTCGACACCAGATTATAGTATCTGCGGGATATTTTGTAAAAGATAATCCGGTTGATACAGGCACCTGATTGGGACTGAAGAGGGGATATCGATTCGACCTATTTGAACATTGCGGATCAAATAAAATTGGGGAAACTCTAAATGTTCTTATTGGTTGAAATATACTGAAATAATTGATTTACTCGGGAGGTCATGAATCAAGAAAATAAAGTATCCTTAAAGCGCAAGCTGTACCGGTGGGGACTGCTGATAGCCACCAGCACTGCGGTGATATGGTTCATCGTATCCAATGTGGGACGTATCTCCAGACACCATTTCTCCTTTCAGCTATTTCCCCTGATAATTGCATTTGGCATTATTATAATCGGCTACCTGGTCAGATTCTATATCTGGAGAAGGATCGCCCGTCTTTTCAAATTGAAGTCCCACTTCTGGGTTGCCGGAAGAGCCTACTTTATCTCCTATCTGGGACGGTATGTCCCCGGAAAGATAGGCCTGGCTCTGGTGCGGATAGAGGCATACAACAATTATTCCGCGGACCGGGTGCTGATGGCAACCGGTCTGGAGATGATAGTATCAATTTCCGCTGCCTTTGTCCTGGCAATTGCGGGGATGATTTTTTCCCCGGAGTATTTCCCCCTCTATCTCAGACTTATTTCACCGGTATGCCTGGGTTTACTGATTGTACTGATGAGACCGCCGGTGTTGAAGAAGGTGACCAGGGCATTCTCCGGAATTACAGGTTTGGATGTAATAAATCCTGCTACCAACTACAGTGAAAATTTATCATTCACCGGTTTATTCTGTTTTCAAGGATTGCTGCATGGCCTGGGATTATTTTTGATATTGAATTCCCTCTCCTCCGTTTCTGCATCCCACTATCTGGCCATTACCGGAGTATACTATTCTGCAATGTTTATAGGATTCATAGCCGCCTTTGCTCCTGCCGGCCTGGGAGTGCGGGAAGGGATTCTGTTCCTGGTGCTGCCCCTTATAGTGAGCGGGGAGGTGGCAATTGTGGCCTCCATCATCATGAGGCTGGCCACCATACTGGCCGAATTGCTAATGGCTGGATTCTTTACCGCAGGAGTAGTATTCAGCAGCAGGCGGGGGGATGAAGATTACAGTGGGGAATGAGTCAGGATTTTATCTGATGTGAAACATATCAATGACCTCAACCAGATGACGGAGGATCTCATCTGCCGAAACCGGTTACGCTGACCCCTATAAAAAGGAGAGCGGGCAGGAGAATTGCTGCTGTGACCATGGGGTGAGCGCTGACAGCATCCGGTTTGAGAAGCATAAGCATGAGTACTCCGGTTACCGCTCCACCCAGATGAGCTTCATGACCGATATTTCCAAGCTGAGATCTGATTCCGAATATGGAGATAAGAACAAATCCGATTCCGAACAGCCAGGAGGGAATGGGTATGGGTAGAAAGATAAAGCTTATGGTACCATGGGGATAGATAACAATGCTGGCAAAGATGATCCCTGACACAGCACCGGATGCACCCAGGGCCCGGTAATGAAGGTGATCCCTGTGAACAAAAAGTGCCAGCAAGTTGCCGGCTATCAAACTTCCGATATATATCAGGATATAGAGGGAAAAACCCAGGCTGGCCTCTACGGCATAGCTGAATGAATAGAGGGCGAACATATTGAAGAAGAGATGTCCCACATTGGCATGCAGGAAACCGGAGCTGAGTATCCTGATATATTCTCGCTGGGATAGGATCTTCCAGACATGGAAAATGTATTTTTCCATCAATGCCCGGTTGTTAAAGGCGGCCAGTGATAACAATACATTTGCTCCGATAATGACAATTACAGGGAGACTGGATATTTCCATACTGATTTCTCCATTCTCATGCTTTGGCGAATATTGTGTATTTTTATTATATCACTCCCATTTAGTCAAGTCCAGGCTGCCGGCATTCCAGGAATTTCAGTGGCCTCACCGGCATTGTTCCGCTGATACGGCCATGAATGGCACTGAAAATCCAGAAGGTGATATGCCGTACCGTTTGGAGCAGGGCATAAATGGGGAACTGCTGCAGGCTGCACCTTTTGGCTTGATAGAGTGAAATCCCCGGGTTATTGTTCCCTCAGGGTATAAGCGTTTAGATTGTCCGGCTGGAGGGGCGAATGTGGGTTACGTTCCACTACATGTTCATACCATACATAGCGCCGGAGGCAGCATCATTACTCCGGCTGAACTGGTATCCAGGGCTGCCTTTCTGAAGATGCCAGCGGTAGCCGTTACTGATAACTGGTCTCTTTACGGGCATTACCAGTTTGCCAGATTGGCCCTGAATGAGGGTGTTAAACCTCTATTTGGAGCGGTCATACGCACCGGTTCACTGCTGGGAAGGGAAGGGGTGTACCGTTTGACCCTGCTGGCCGAAAATGACACTGGTTACAGGCACCTGGTCAGACTGGTGAATTCACATTATCTGAATGGTGAAGAGGATATAGTAGAGGTTGGGGATCTGATAGAAAACAGAAGTGGCCTGATAGTCCTTTCAGGTGGATTGGATGGAGAAGCTTCTGATGCAGCGGCGGGCGATAACCTGGAAAAGGCGAATGAAGTACTGAAGAAAATGTTGCAGATATTCGGGGAGGGGAATGTCTTCATGGAATTAACCGATCATGGCCTGAAAAGGGAGGGTTCGGTTAATAAGGCTATGGCCGGAATTTCCCGTAAACTTGGTATCCCGTTGGTGGCTGTTAACCAGGACAGATATATTCTCAAGGAGGATGAAAAGTATTTCAGAGCCCTCCGGCGAATCAGGAGGGAAGAGGACAGGGAGGGGAATATTGATAATATGGAGGAATACTATCTGAAGAGCGAAAGCGAGATGGAGCCGTATTTCTATACTCTGGAAGGAGCTCTGGAGAACTCCGGCTTGATTTCGGAGCGGTGCAATGTGGATATCCTGAAATCAGGGGTGATTGATTTTTACAGGGCCCCATCTCCGGGTGAGAAGCTGGAGAAGATGGCTCACCGGAGGTTTTTATTAAAGTATCATCAGATTTCAGCAAAGGCGAAAGACACTCTGGAGAAGCGTCTCCGGGATGAACTGGACATGATCAAGCGGCAGAAAGTAAGCGGATTTCTGTTGTTTTTGAGGAAACTGATAGAGGATTCGGCAAGGAGGGGGGTATGGATGGAGATTATGGGAGGAAGTGTACAGGAGAGTTTCATTGCATACCTGATAGGTATTATTCCGCTCAATCCGGTGGAGCATAACCTGATTCTCGAGTCACTGGCAGGCAGCGGGGAGGGGGTCCCCGGGCCGGTGGATATGTACAGCTCCCAGAGCGACAGGGAGAAGGTGCTGGAGACCATAAGGCAGTTGCTTCCCGGTTATTATACCTACTTTCAGATGGAACTGAGAAGAAGGTCCTTTCAAACCGTGGTAAAGGAATTGACGGAAGCTTCAAGTATCGACCATTCAGTCAGGAAGAAATTGCTCTCACTGGTATCGGGTTTGGAGGAGGGAACCAGTCTGACCGGAATACTGGAGGATTCCAGGCCCCTTTTGAATCTTTACAGGGATAATGAGATGGTCCGCAGAGTGATGGATGCTGCTGACAAGCTGCGGGGAAGGCTGGTGAGTCTGGTTATGAATTCTTCAAGGTGTGTGATACTTCCCCGGAGAATGGAAGAGTATTTTTCCGTGATAAAGGGTGGCACTAATGAACGATTTATTATGATGGATAACCGGACCCTGGAGGAAACAGGGGGTATTTCCATATCCCTGCAGCATTCCCATTTCGTTGCAGCTCTGCTTCAGGTAGTGGAATCCCACCGGGGGAGGGAGGACAGGGAGATTAAATTGTGGCAGGCTGATGCCATGGATGGGCGTGACTGGGGATATCACAAAATCGGTAATCCCAGAACTATGAAGTTGATAGCAGAAGGGGATACTACCGGGGTTTATCTGCTGGAGAGCAGGGGGATAAGAGAATTACTGGTGAAGATAAGGCCATCTGACTTCGATCAGTTGATCAATGTTGTATCCCTTTATCGCCCGGCTCCGCTGAAGGGAAATTTATGGCAGCGCTATATTAAGAATGGGGAAGAAAATGTCGAAGTTCAGTTACCTCACAGCTCCCTCTCAGCTCCACTCAAGGAAACCAGAGGCATACTTCTATTCAGGGAGCAGGTCAGGAGTATCCTGCAGAGATCAGCCGGATTAAGTGGAGATCAGATGATTCGGGTGGAAAATGCCCTGGAGAGCCGTGACTCGGGCAAGCTCTCAACAGCCAGGCTGATGTTTATCAGGGGAGCAATGGAAAACAGTATGGATGAGCAGGATGCTCAGAAAATATTCGATTATCTTCTTCACAATATGAAATTCACTCATCATAAAAGCAGGGTCTGCTTCCATGCTTTTCTGAGCTACAGGACTGCATATCTCAAGGCTTACTACTTCGAGGAATATTTTCAGGCCCTGCTTAACTGTAACAGGAATGTCCGTGACAGGTTGAAAGGTTATCTGGATTATCTGGAAAGTTCAGGAATTACTATCCTGCCGCTTGATATTAACAGAAGCTCCAACAGCTACAGGTTTGAGGAGGGCGGGCTGAGGCCGCCCCTTCCCCATTCCAGAAGTCTCAATGAACAGGAGGCAATACATATAGTGGAGGAGCGTCGCCGGGGCGGTGAATTTGAGACGTTCGATCAGTTAATCGAAAGGGTGCCGGATAAAGTTTCATACCGGGCTATACTCTACCTGATAGAGCAGGGAGCCATGAATTCTTTGGAGGGTGATCCTGAAATGATGAGGCGGAAATGCGAGAGGATGGCCATCCGGCAGAGAAGGATGACCGGTGATGAGCCTGTAGAGAGTGAAGCCACCGGGGAGGCGCAGAAGAATGATAAGCAACTTGATATGTTTGATCAGCAGGAAGAATAACAGCAGATGAAGTTTTACTATTGACTTTAGGATTTCTTATTGCTACATTGACATCCGTTTATATTATTGATCAGCAGGCGTCCCCATCGTCTAGTCAGGATCAGGACACCGCCCTTTCACGGCGGCAACACGGGTTCGAATCCCGTTGGGGACGCTCTTTATATATTATCTGACCGGCATATATCTAATATTAAATCCCGGAGAGTTAAAAGGCTGGTTCCAGCCCTGAAACTGATTCTGAATCAACTTGCACCGGAATCAGGCAGATGGAAAAAATTAAGGAAGCTCCGGACAGTGACAGTTATTGACAGCTCTATTCTGAATTTCTATAATCCGTCTCACGGAAGAGTAAAACGAAACAGCAATATCAAAGCATAAGGGGCCGGTAGGATGAGACTTGCCACCATCAAAGTAGATAAGGGCGAGAGGGCTGCTGTTGTTACATCCCGGGGCGCGGTAACGGTCGAAAGGATTAACCATGTCTTCAAGCTAGATTTTCCCCTCCATCTGCTGAATCTCCTTGAATCCGGCAGGTTGGATGAGATGAGAAGGTGGTTTGAAGAAGAGGGCGGGGAAAAAATAAACTCCCTGAAGCCGGGAAAGGATTTAATTCCCGGGAGGAAAGTAGTCTACTCTCCCTTGTACCGGGAACCGGTAAAGATCTGGGGAATAGGATTGAATTACACCGAACATGCCGGAGACCTGTCGGAGAGAACCCCCCGGTCCATACCCGCCAGCTTTATAAAGGCAAGTACCACCATCATCGGAGCGGGAGATAAAATCAGGTTGCCTGTTCAGTCTGAAAAAACAACCGGCGAGGCCGAACTGGGTATTGTTTTCAAGAAGGAGTGCAGGGGGGTGGGTGAGGATAACTGGATGGATGTGGTGGCTGGATTCACCAATATTATTGATATGACCGCTGAAGATATTCTCAGAAGAAATCCCCGCTATCTGACCCTGTCCAAGAATTTCGATACCTTCTTCAGCTTCGGACCCCATCTGGTGACTCCGGATGAAATCAGGGATGTTTTAACAATTAATGTTGCCACAGTAATCAACGGGAAGATTCATGCCCGCAACAGCGTTTCAAATATGATCTTTCCACCTCCCTTTCTGGTATCATTCCACTGTGGAGCTATGACCATGCATCCGGGGGATATAATATCCACCGGAACACCCCGGGCGGTCGAGCTCAGTGACGGAGATGAGATAGAGTGCCGGATAGACGGACTGGAGCCCCTGGTCAACGGGGTGATCGATCAAAAGAAGTTGAAGCAGGAAGGCGATAGGATATGGACTTGAAGCTGAAGGGTAAGATAATCGTGGTTACCGGTGCCAGCAGGGGTATGGGTATGGCAAGTGCCGGAGTGCTTTGCGAAGAGGGGGCCAGGGTAGTAATTTCGTCCCGGAGTGATAAGAACCTGAAACCGGCAGCAGCCCGGATAGAAGCAGAAACCGGTAATAAACCGGCTGTCTTTGCGGCGGATATCTCCAGGCTGGATGATATCCTCTCTCTGAAGGAATGGATTCTGGATGAATTCTCCACCGTTCACGGAATATTGATCAACGCGGGGGGACCTCCCACAGGTCCTTCCACCTCTCACAATGAGGGGGAGTGGGATAGTGCTATTAAAACCAACCTGATGTCAGTGATCAGGATAACCAGGGAATTTGTACCGGTGATGAAGAAACAGAAATTCGGTCGGATAGTTGCAATAACTTCCTCATCGGCGAAACAGCCCCTGGACAATCTGGTGCTATCCAATACCACCAGGGCGGGGGTACACGGATATCTGAAAACCCTGGCAAATGAAGTGGGTAAGGACGATATCCTTGTTAATGCTCTCATGCCGGGACCGACAAATACTGAGCGTCTTCAGAATATCCTGAAGAACCGGGCTGATAAGGAGGGTATTCCCCTGGAAGAGGTGATAGCCGGAAGAACCGCCCGTATTCCTGTGGGGAGATTCGGCGAACCTGAGGAGCTGGGGACCCTTGCCGCTTTTCTGCTCTCCGGAAGGAACACCTACCTTACCGGCCAGTCCATCGCGGTGGACGGAGGATATCTGAAAGCGGTACTATAGGCTGCAGGTTTCATGAAGCATTACGGACACTCATAACCGGGAGCCTGGGAGGTTCCGTCGTTCACGGTCTGTTCTTCCATGGTGAACTCCTTGTCCGATATTATCATAAGCTTATAGGTGCCTGATGAACCGCAACTGTTACCCCAGTGCCTGGTAATTGCAAAACGGTAGGTACCGGCATCGGTAATGGAGAAATCGGGTATCCACTGAATTTTCATTATTCGCTTTCCGTTTTCTTGGTTCTATTACCTGAATTGCATTGAAATAAAATTGATTTGCCTATATAGTATATTTCCACTGGATGCCCCCTTCGAGCATTCAGCGGAGGATAACTGTTGATAGAGCTTAATTCTGGAGAGGGAGCATTTATGAATAAACTGATCTGTTCTCTGGTAACGGTATTGATAATGTTCTGTTTTATCACGGAAGGTATTCAAGGAATGAGTGCCAGAAAGGAAGGGCTCTCCTGGATGAAGGAATCTAAAGGTAAGCTGAAGTCGGAATTGATCTCCCGGTACGGTGAACAACAGCAGGAGAGGATCGAGAGGGGGCTTGAGCAGGTAGCTCAGTTCTGGCGTGAGGAGGATGGGGGAGCGGATGAATTCGAGCAGTTTGTGCTGAAAAACTTCGCAGGTGATGATAAAACCCTGGATATGATTTTCCAGCGCTTTGAGAGGATCCTGGAAAAGATAAACGGGCATATGAACGAGATTACCCTGGAACTCAGGAAACAGGCTGACCTCGATCTGGGGCCCATGGTGCCAATGGACAGAATATGCTCAGGATACAACCCTTCCGCACATGTGAAGGAAGATTTCTTTAAAAATAAATTGGCCTTTGTGGTACTGCTCAACTTTCCCCTTACCCTCCTGGAGGAGCGGCTTGACGAAGGATCCGGCTGGAACAGGAGAAGGTGGGCGGAGGCCCGCCTGGCTCAATCCTTCTCCAAGAGGATTCCCTCGGAGGTAAGGATGGAATTCGCCAGAGCGGCTGCCCTGGCGGACAACTATATCGCCGGGTACAATATCTGGATGCATCACCTTATTAATGAAAAAGGGGAGAGACTGTTTCCCGCCGGAATGCGGCTGCTTTCCCACTGGAACCTGAGGGATGAGATTAAGGCGGATTACGGGGACGGGGAAAAGGGGCTGGCCAAGCAGAGGATGATACAGAAGGTCATGGAGAGGATTGTTACCCAGACCATTCCGGAGGTGGTGATCGATAATCCCCATGTGGACTGGAATCCATTCTCAAATGAAGTGTACCCCTCCCGGGTGGATGATTCGGAAAAACCTGCACCTGAAAATATGAAAGTAACCAGCAGCCCGGAACCTGATACCAGGTACAGGATTCTTATGGAGACTTTCAGGGCGGCCAGGATGATAGATCCATATTCTCCCACCACTCCCACCCATATAGACAGAAGATTCCAGGAGGACCGTGAGATTCCGGAGAAGCAGGTGAGGAGGATACTCGAACAGGTGGTTTCTTCACCACTGGTTTCGGAGGTTGCCGGTATAATAGAATCCAGACTGGGGCGCCCTCTGGAACCCTTCGATATCTGGTACAATGGATTCCGGGTCAAAAGCAGGTATTCAGAAGCTGAACTGGACCGGATAGTACCCCGTAAATATCCCACTGCAGATGACTTTGAAGAAGATATTCCGGCATTCCTGAGGAAACTGAAATTCCAGCCCGAGAAGGCTGACTGGCTGGCCGGTATGATATCGGTGGAACCGGCCAGAGGCTCGGGCCATGCCTGGGGAGGTGAAATGAAGGGAGCCGAGGCCCGTCTGCGTACCCGGGTGGGTGAGGGTGGAATGGATTATAAGGGATTCAATATAGCGGTACATGAGATGGGCCACAATGTGGAACAGGTTATATCCATGAACGATATTGACCACACCCTGCTCAATGGTGTTCCCAATACTGCTTTTACCGAAGCATTCGCCTTCATCTTTCAGGAGAACGACCTGATGCTTCTGGGATTGGAGGGAGAGGAGAGCGCCAAATCCGATGCCATCAGAACCATCAATGATTTCTGGATGACTTACGAGATCGCAGGCGTTTCGCTGGTTGATATGGAGGTGTGGCACTGGATGTACCGTCATCCCGACGCTACACCCGCCCAGCTGAAGAGGGCGGTACTGGAAATATCCAGGGATATATGGAATAAATACTACGCCTCCGTTCTGGGCGGCGAGGATGAGATTCTGCTGGGGATATACTCTCATATGATTCATTCGTTCCTCTATCTCCCCGATTATCCGCTGGGACATCTGATTGCTTTCCAGATTAAGAAGTACATAGAGGAAGAGGGCGAAATCGGAGATGAGGTGGTAAGGATGGCCGGTCTGGGCAGGATCGCCCCTGATCTGTGGATGAAGAAGGCAACTGGTTCCAGGGTAAGCGCAAAGCCGCTTCTCCGGGCTGCCGGGAAAGCACTTGAAGTGATCAGGTAATCTGTTAATTATGAATGAATAATTGATGAGCTACTGTAATTATAACCAAGGTGGAGGCGTATGGCAGATAAGGACAGGAAGAATGTTCTGGTAACCGGTGCGCTGGGACAGATTGGGTCGGAACTGGTGGGGGAGCTGGAGAGGGAATACGGAGCCGAACATATTATCGCCACTGACATAAGGGACAGCAAGGAGGGTAACCTTTCCTCCCGGGGTCCTTTCGAGAAGCTGGATGTGCTCTCCATGAACCGGATGAAAGAGGTAGTGGAGAAGTACCAGATCTCTTTAATCTATCATCTGGCGGCGGTACTATCTGCAATTGCGGAGAAGGACCCGCAGCGGGCATGGAAGATAAATATGGAGGGACTGTACAACGCCCTGGAGGTGTCCAGGTTTTATCAATGCAGCCTGTTTGTTCCCAGTTCAATCGGAGCGTTTGGTGTTTCCACTCCCCCAGACGGAACTCCTCAGGATACCATCATGCGGCCGGGATCCATGTACGGAGTAACCAAGGTTTCGGGGGAACTGCTGTGCGATTACTACCACGGCAGATTCGGGGTGGATACCAGGGGGGTCAGGTACCCCGGTATAATATCCAGCGTTACCCTCCCGGGCGGAGGCACCACCGATTACGCCGTGGAAATATTCTATGCTGCGGTTATGAAGAAGAAATACACCTGCTACCTGAAGAAGAATACCTCGCTGGACATGATGTATATGCCTGATGCCATAAAGGCCGCCATCGATATCATGCAGGCCGGGGAAGAATCCCTGATTCACAGGAATGCCTTTAATATAACAGCCATGCATTTTACCCCTGAGCAGATAGCCTCTGAAATCAAGAAACATATTCCCGGTTTCCGGATGGATTATCAGGTGGATCCGGTGAGACAGGCAATCGCAGATTCCTGGCCCAATTATATGGATGACGGTGCAGCCGGGGATGAGTGGGGGTGGAGGCCTCAGTATGACCTGGAGAGGATGACAGAGGATATGCTGAGAAAGATAGAGGAAAAATACAGGAAAGGGCTGATCAGCGGAGAGATACTGGATTAAAGAGAAGGGAGAGATGTCATGTACACCATAAGAGAAGAACTGAAAAATCAGCTGGAAGATATCAGGGAGAGTGGTCTTTACAAGAGCGAGAGGATAATAACCTCCGATCAGAAGGCGGATATAAGTGTAAAAACAGGTGAGGAAGTAATTAACTTCTGCGCCAACAACTATCTGGGTCTGGCCAACAATCCGGACCTTATCGAAGCAGCCAGGGGAATTATGGACCGGCGGGGATTCGGCCTGGCATCGGTAAGATTTATCTGCGGCACCCAGGATATCCACAAGGAGCTGGAGGGTAAGATATCCGAATTTTTCGAAACAGATGACAGTATTCTCTACACCTCCTGCTTCGATGCCAACGGCGGGTTATTTGAGGTACTGCTGTCCACGGAAGATGCGGTAATAAGTGATCAGCTCAATCACGCTTCCATAATCGACGGAATACGTCTCTGCAAGGCGATGCGGTACCGCTACAAGAACAATGACATGGATGATCTCAAGGATAAACTCGATCAGGCCAGATCTGACGGAGCCAAAAGGATAATGATAGCAACAGACGGTGTTTTCTCCATGGATGGGATAGTTGCCAGGATCGATAAGATATGTGATCTGGCGGAGGATTATGAGGCGCTGGTGATGGTCGATGATTCACATGCCACCGGATTCTTCGGTTCCACCGGGAGGGGAAGCGTTGAGCACTGCGGGGCCATGGGAAGGGTGGATATTATTAC
This sequence comes from uncultured bacterium, assembly GCA_964613215.1. GTDB lineage: Bacteria > Krumholzibacteriota > Krumholzibacteriia > Krumholzibacteriales > CAZTHK01 > CAZTHK01. The sequence goes on from CAZTHK010000005.1 coordinate 19,219, forward strand.
CTCCACGCTGGGTAAAGCCATGGGTGGGGCATCCGGAGGATTCACCACCGGAAGGGAGGAGATAATCGACCTGCTCCGGCAGCGTTCCAGGCCTTATCTATTTTCCAATACCCTGGCGCCTGCTCTGGTAGCTGCAGCCATAAAGGCCTTTGATATGTTGATAGAGACCACTGAGCTGAGGGATAAGCTGGCTGAAAATACCAGTTACTTCCGCAGGGAGATAACCGGTCTGGGATATGATATAGTGCCGGGTGAACACCCCATCGTACCCATAATGCTGGGAGATGCCAAACTGTCTCAGGATATGGCGGATAAGCTGCTGGATGAAGGGATCTATGTAATAGGGTTTTTCTACCCGGTGGTTCCCAGGGGAGAGGCCCGGATAAGAGTCCAGATCTCAGCAGCACACAGCAGGGAATATCTGGATAAGGCAATACGTGCCTTCGGCAAAGTGGGAAAGGAACTGGGAGTAATATCATAGTATGCCGGTGGACTGAATTGCCGGACTGACAGCAGATCATTTTATCGCTTCCCCATTTCTGGAATTCCGGTTCGTCTGGAGAGAGAGGATAAAGTACTGGAGGGTGATAGTGTCAGCTGGTGGTGACAGATGATTCTGGAAAAAAGTGAGAATTTCGCCGTCCGGGAAACCGCCCGGATAACCGGATTTATAAATGATTTCATAGAGAGTTACTCTTATCAGGGTGTGGTGCTGGGTTTGAGCGGAGGACTGGATTCATCAGTGGTAGCAGCCCTGTGTGTGAAAGCACTGACCGGAGAGAGGGTAAGGGGACTTATACTGCCGGAGAGGGACAGCTCGGATGAGAGTGTGGAGGATGCCGGAGCTCTTGCCCGGAAACTGGGAATAGAGTGCAGGGTGTTGGATTTGATCGCCCCTCTTGAGGAACTGGGCTGTTATGAAAGTGCTGCCAGCAGGCTGGTTAGATTCAAGGGCGTCAAGAAGGCGGTATCACTCTTTCCCGGTCTGGCCAGAAAGGGTTATCTCTCCAGTATGGGGGGCGGGGGGGGCAGAAAATTCAGAGAATTCACCGCCTTTTACCGGATCAAGCACCGGCTCAGAATGGCGGTACTCTACCGGTATGCAGAGGAGAACAATCTGGCTGTGACCTCCTGTGCTAACAGAACGGAACATCAGACCGGTTTTTTCGTGAGGTACGGGGACGATTCGGGGGATATTGCACCGGTCAGGCACCTGTATAAATCGGAGGTTCTGAAAATTGGTGAGTATCTGGACATACCCGGCAGGATTCTGGATAAGGCACCATCACCAGACCTGTTTGCGGGTCTGGAGGATGAGGAGGTGATGGGTATTACCTATCACAGCCTGGACCTTATTCTGGATGGCCTGTCCAGAGGTAAGGATAAGAACTGTTTGACCCGGGAGACCCGGGAGGATGAGGAAACAATAGAATTCGTAAAGGAGATGGTGGATAGATCGAAGCCCATGAGGGAATGGCCGGCGGTAATTACCCGGGAAGAGTAATCTGCTGTTTAAAATGATCAGTGCCGCCCGGGTATTACTGGATGAAGAAGGAGGAGAAACGCCCTTAAGAAAAGGATCGGGGTATGACGACGGGAAAGGCCCGGATTTGTAACCCCGGCGGGATGGTTTTTACTAAAAATCTTCCGCAATTAAGGCGATAACCCTGGTAGGACATGGATAACGGAGGAGAGAGTTTTAGATTGAGGAGGATTAAATGACACTGGATCTGATCGATAGTTTGATAAGAGTTATTCCCTGGATTGGTATTGTTGGCCTGGTAGTGGCGGTGATTACATATTTCGATGTGAAGAGAAAACCCGAGGGAAGCGAATTGATGAGTAAGATCGCCGCCAAAATTCACCGGGGAGCATTTATATTTCTTAAGCAGGAATACCGGATAATCGCATTGTTCATAGTGGTGATTTTCGTGGTCCTGACATTTACTCTCTCCCTGATGACTGCGGTGGCTTTTCTCAGTGGAGCGATTTGTTCCATGCTGGCAGGCCTGTTTGGAATGGAGGCTGCCACCCGCAGCAGTGTAAGGACATGCCAGGGAGCCAAGGAGGGGGGAACCCCACTGGCCCTCTCCATAGCTTTCAAGGGTGGTTCTGTAATGGGTATAAGTGTGGCCGCCCTGGGGGTGGTAGGACTGGGCTTCTACTTTATTTTTACCAGGGATCCCAAGATAATCAACGGCTTTGCCATGGGGGCAAGTTCCATAGCTCTGTTTGCCAGGGTGGGAGGGGGAGTGTATACCAAGAGTGCCGATGTGGGTGCTGATCTGGTGGGAAAGCTAGAGGCGGGTATTCCCGAAGATGATCCCCGCAATCCCGGAGTTATAGCGGATAATGTGGGTGATAATGTGGGTGATACCGCAGGCATGGGAGCAGACCTGTTCGAGAGCTATGTGGGCAGTGTGGTGGCAACCATGGCCATAGGGGCTGCCATGGGGGGAGTGGAGAATATAAGGTGGATGTCCCTTCCGGTAATCCTTATAGGAGTTGGTTTGATAGCCTCTCTGATCGGGATACTCTCCATAAACATACTGAAGCGGATGGAACCACAGGGGGCCCTGAGGCTCAGTACCTATATAAGCGGTATACTGTTTATTGTGGGATCATATTTCCTGATCAAATATATCCTGGGTGTAATAGAACCCTTCTGGGCGATCCTTGCCGGTATACTCGCCGGGATTCTGATAGGACTGGAGAGCGAATATTTCACCTCCGGCAAGCCGGTCAGGACAGTAGCTGAGGCCAGTGAGACCGGACCCGCTACCACCATTATCACCGGTCTTGCAGTGGGATTCGAGAGCGCTGTTCTTCCGGTAATCACCCTGGTAGTGGCCATGTATATATCATACAACTTCGGGGGCGGACTCTACGGAGTGGCAATTTCAGCGGTAGGTATGCTTTCTACCATAGGTATAGTAATGTCTACAGATTCCTACGGCCCCATAGCAGATAACGCCGGGGGAATCGCAGAGATGTCTCAGTCCGGTCCGGAAATAAGGAAGATTACTGACAAGCTTGATTCCATCGGGAACACCACCGCTGCCATAGGAAAGGGTTTCGCCATAGGATCCGCCGCCCTGACCGCTATGGCACTTTTCAGCGCCTATCAGAAGACGGTGGGACTGGAGTCGATCGATCTCTCTAATTCAACCACGGTGATTGGCCTGTTTCTGGGAGCGATGATGCCGTTTCTGATAGCTTCCCTTACTATCAAGGGGGTGGGGAGAGCGGCCAATAAGATGGTGATGGAGATAAGAAGGCAGTTCAGAGAGATAAAGGGACTGATGGAGGGTGAGGCCGAACCGGATGAGGAAACCTGTGTGGAGATAGTAACCAAGGCGGCTCTGAAAGAGATGATGCTGCCAGGAGTTCTTGCTATAACATCACCTCTGTTTATGGGATTCGTACTGGGACCTGAAGCACTGGGAGGGTTTCTGGCCGGAGCTACCGCTACAGGTGTACTGATGGGTATCTTCATGGCAAATGCCGGTGGGACATGGGACAATGCCAAGAAATGGATAGAGGAGGGGAACCTGGGGGGTAAGGGTACCGATGTCCATGCTGCCTCAGTGGTAGGTGATACCGTGGGAGACCCTCTTAAGGATACCTCCGGACCCAGTATGAATATACTTATCAAGCTGATGTCTGTGGTGGCGCTGGTTTTTGCCCCTCTTCTGCTGGGATAGCAGCCTGGCTGAAAAGATAGACTCTTCAAGCTCTCTGTCATCTCTACCCGGCAGGGATGGAGGGGGATTTATATACCTCCGGGCGGTTAATCTGAGATATTTCAGGGGCTGGCCATTTCATCATCACTCCGCTTTATCCCGGTTAATAGGGATATATGTTGCAGGAACTGCATATTAGCGCTATGCTGAAAGAGTGAAGTAAAGGCACTCTATCGGGAATGAATATTATGTCTTTGACCGTCGGAATAATAGGATTGCCCAACGTGGGGAAATCAACCTTTCTCAATGCCCTGGCCTGTTCCGGTGCGGAGGCTTCCAACTATCCATTCTGTACTATTGAATGCAACAGAGGAATGGTACCCGTTCCGGATCAGAGGCTGGACCGGCTGGCTGATATTATTAATCCGGATGAAGTGATTCCCTCTGCCATATCGTTTGTTGATATTGCCGGCCTGGTTAAGGGTGCCAGCAGGGGGGAAGGCCTGGGAAACAAATTTCTCCATCATGTCAGGGAGGCCAATGTTCTCGCCCATGTGGTGAGATGTTTCGGCAGCGATGATGTGAGTCATGTACATGGATCCATAGATCCTCTCAGGGATATAGAGATTATCAGAACGGAGCTCTTCCTGGCAGATATTTCGCGTGTGAATGGATTTATGGAGAAGGAGAAAAAGGTTGCCAAGGCGAAGAGAAAGGGAGAGAGGAAGGAGATTGATTTTCTGAAGTGGGTGATAGAGAAACTGTCCCTTGAAGAGTCTGTGAGCCCGCATGAAGTAAGTGGTTATAAGAAGGATATGTTCGACAGGCTGGAGCTTCTGACCTCCAAGCCTGAGGTTATCGTGTTGAACTCCGGAGAGGATGACCCCACCGGGAAGGGTGATGATTACAGAAAAGTAGTAGAGAAATACGGTTCCAGGAATAGCTTTGTTATATCCGCCAGGATCGAAGCTGAGATAGAAGATATTCCCGGAGATGACCGGGAGGAATTCATGAGGGAATTGGGTATGGATACCGAAGCAAGATTAAGATTCATAACCAAATGTCACCAATTGCTTGGACTGATAAGGTATTATACCACAGCTCACCGGAAGTTACAGGCGTGGTCCATCCAGAAGGGTACTACCGCTCCGGAGGCGGCCGGAAAGATTCACAGTGACATGGATAGTGGATTTATCAGAGCCGAGGTGGTGAGCTTCGGCGATCTGGCAGAGGCAGGATCAATAGCATCGGCCAGAGAGGGAGGCCAGTTGAGGACGGAGGGACATGATTATGTTATCAGTGACGGGGATGTGGTTCATTTTCTTTTCCGTTGATTCAGGAATGATCACTGTTTTTCCGAAGGAGTAAAAGTTTACCGTGGAGAAGAGCAGAGTAGGACATGAGACATTTGAACATCCCGCTGATATGGGGGTGAGGGGGTGGGGTCGAACGGTGGAAGAGGCCTTCCAGGAAACTGCAGCGGCGATGTTCAGTATCATGGGTAAAACCGAAAAGAGAACCGGAGGCAGAACAATCGATATAAACTGCCGGGGAGGTTCACTGGAGGAATTGCTGGTGGATTTCCTGAATGATTTGATATCCGGGGCTGATATTAATTCTTTGTTCCTTTACCGGGTGGAGGTGGAGAATATAGAAAAGAGGGAGGAGTATGAACTGATTGGAAAGGCCTGCGGAATTCCGATTCGGAGTCACGGAATAGATTTCAATACTGAAGTGAAGGCAGCATCATACTTTGGAGTTTCTGTCGAACAGGCAGATAAAGACGGATGGATGGCTCAGTGTGTGGTAGATCTTTAGGGGGTTATTGTGGCCAGTGTGAATATTAAAAAGATTAATGATTATCTATGGGAGATTCCCCGTGAGGGCAACATGAATGTTCCGGGTAGAATCTATGTTGACCGGAAGGGGATAAAGTTTCTCCTCTCTGAAAGTGAAAATAAGCAGTGGGATGCATTGCTTCAGGTCAGGAATGTAGCCCGTCTTCCCGGAATTCAGAAGGCATCCCTGGCCATGGCAGATATACATCCCGGCTATGGTTTTCCTATCGGGGGAGTGGGAGCATTCGAATTGGAGAGGGGAGTTGTGACCATGGCGGGGGTGGGATTCGACATAAACTGCGGAGTGAGGTCCATGGTGGTAAACCTTGACAGAAGGGATATAACCCGTCTGGCAGGGAAACTGGCGGCTGGTCTCTTCAATTCCGTACCCGCCGGTCTGGGCTCCACCGGGAAGCTGAAACTTTCTCAGAAGGAAATTGACCGGGTATTGACAGAGGGGGCCCGCTTTGTGCTGGATCGTGGATATGGGGTGGAGGAGGATCTTGAGTATATAGAGGAGGGGGGAAGGATGGAGGGAGCCGATCCGGGCAATGTCAGCGAAAAAGCGAAGAAGCGCCAGTTTAAGCAGGTGGGGACCCTGGGGTCGGGCAATCATTATCTGGAAGTTCAATTTGTTGATCAGATCTTCGATCAGGAGGCGGCGGAGATTTTCGGTCTGGAGGAGGGCAGGATAATAGTAAGCATTCATACCGGCAGCAGGGCTCTGGGACATCAGATAGGAACAGATTATCTGTCCGTTCTGGGTAAGGCCAGCCGGAAATATCAGATAGAAATTCTGGAGAGGGAGCTGGTGGCCGCACCCATAAGCAGCCCTGAAGGAAAAAGGTATATTTCTGCAGTTATGGCCGGTATCAATTGTGCTTTCGCTAACCGTCAGGCTATAAGCGGGATAACCAGGAAGGTTTTTAAGGATATCTTTTCCCTGAGTGATGATGATATTGGTACTCTCTATGATGTAGGCCATAATAATCTGAAATTTGAGACTCACCGGATAGACAGTGAGGAGAAGAAACTTCTGGTGCACCGCAAGGGATCCACCAGAGCCTTCGGGCCGGGAAGAATGGAGGTGCCGGAGAGTTACCGCAAGGTGGGGCATCCTGTCCTGGTAGGGGGAACCATGGGTACGTCATCATATGTTCTGGTGGGGACGGAGAAGGGTATGCGGGATACCTTCGGAAGCGCCGTTCATGGCGCCGGCAGGATGCTGTCCAGAAAGAAGGCCAAGAAAAAATTCTGGGGTGAGGATGTTATCCGGGATCTGGGTGACAGAGGAATCATAATAAAGGCTCACAGTAAAGCCGGTGCGGCGGAGGAAGCACCGGGTGCCTACAAGGCTGTGGAGGATGTTATCCTCACCATGGAGAACGCAGGAGTTAACAAAAGGGTTGCCAGGCTGGAGCCCATGATATGCATAAAGGGTTAGTTATTTCAGTTTTACATCCGCTTGACAGAATTTACCCTCTACCGCTTATCCCGGATGGTTCAGGTCAACCGGTTTGCTGAATCAGACTTATTCCGGCACCGGTTTCTTCCTGCCATTCTGCCACTCCACCTCCCACGCAGGATCAGCGTATTTCCTGTATTCTCTGGCGTATTGATCCAGATCGTCTGCGAAGGTGGTGATTATCTCTTCCGCTCCCTCACAGGTGGGACTGGCATTGTATTTATTGACCACATTTCGTAAAACTTCCGGATTGTCTATGATCATACAGGGGGTAAGAAGATTTTCACGGTATGGTATCCTGGAACGAATGCTTCTCATGAAGGGCGAATTGATAGCCTCTTTAAGTGATTTATCCTTAATGTTGTCCACTGCAAAGTGAGCGAACACACAGGGCTCCACATCACCATTGGAATTTATATGCAGATACTCCCGTCCTCCGGCAATGCAGCCGTTAACGTACGGACCGTCATTCCAGAAGTCCCCGATAAATATGGGCCGGGTATTCCTCGCTTCATTAACCCTCTGGCGTAGCCAGTCCCTCTGTTGTGGGGTGGGCATTATGCCGAGAGAGGGGTAGCGGCCTATTGGTATGTACTGGAAATACCATATAACCATAGCGCCTTTTTCTACCAGCATGTCTATGAAATCATAACTGCCTATCTTTTCTATATTTTCTCTGGTCTCGGTAAGTGATGCCCCGAATATGCATCCCCTCTCACGGAGCAGGTCCATTGCTTTCATCACCTTGTCGTAAGTACCCTTGCCCCTCCTTTCGTCCGTTTCTTCCCGGAATCCCTCCAGGCTCATGACAGGAGCCACATTGCCCAGCTCGGCCAGCCGGTCGGCGGTTTTTTCGTTTATCATGGTGCCGTTGGTATATACCTGGAAGTACATATCGCTGTGCTCTTCCCATAAATCGAATAAGTCTTTGCGCATGAATGCTTCCCCGCCACTCATGGTGTTGAAATACATTCCCAGTTCCTTGCATTCATTCAGAATGCGATCCAGCAATTCGAAGGATAGACCATCATCCTGGGAATACTGCCCTGCATAGCAACCGGGGCACTTGAGATTGCATCTCATAGTGGGGCTTATTACGATGAACTGAGGAGGCTGGAATCCCTCTTTCTCCTTGAATGAATTTCTCTTATCTATACCGGTAAGAAAGGAGTTGATAAAAAGATTTCTGATCAGCTTTTCCCTGACATTTGGAGAGAGTCGGTTCTTCAGGATATCCTCGATTAATATCGCCGCTGGATGTCCCATCTCAAACAGATTGAGAAGATTCTTGGCGTTCTGCTTGTATTCGGGATCATTGGTCAGCTTTTGGCCCATCCATATCATGCGCTTAACATTTGTGGTTGAGAACTTTGGTATCAACGCCATTATTTCGTCGATGAGCTTTTCCTCAGAGTAGTGTCTTATTCTTTCCAGGAAATCCACTGCTCAACCTCCTCCTTATTATTGCAATGAACTGTAATCAGTCAACTTTTTCGATAGGTTCCCATTCTGCTATACTCTCCATTCTGACTCTGCATTTATCTTCCTTGACCCATCTGTGGCTATAATTGTAGCCCCAGCCTATGTATTCTGAACCTCCCCCTCCGGTGGTAGTTATCAGAAACCTGTTTGAAATTCCACCGAAAGCCAGGGCCTGATCTGCCGGCAGGTCCTTGTCCCCCGCATTGGGATCAACGGGGATCCAGCCGTATTCGGGAATATATATCTCACACCAGCGATGAAAGACCTCGTCATAGCTTGCCTCATCACCGCGAACCACCAGTGAACCCACATATCTTGCAGGGACTCCGGCAGCTCTGCAGAGAGCAATGTAACAGAATGAATATTCAGAACATGAACCGGTACCCCTTTTGAGAACTGTTACCGCTGTATCCCAGCCCCCGATGAGTTCATACTCCACGTTGGATATCAGATATTGATACAGTTTTCTGGCTTTCCAGTATGGATTGGTTTCCTTGCCGGCAACCCGGCTGACTATATCCTGGATATAGGGATGGTGAATGTCGAACTTCCTGTCATCCGCCAGGTATTTTTGTTTTATCTCTTCCGGTATTTCCTTATCGATCTCCCCGGGGTATATGAAGTAGCGTATGGCTGAAGTTTCCAATTCTGCTGTCATGGATATATCTATGGACTGAGCGTTTTTAAGGTGTTCCAGGTGGAATACCGCCACCTTCTGTCCCCATGAATCCTTTACCAGTTCTGACGGTTCAGGGTGGAATTCCAGGGGTGAGAGGAGCTTCTGGTTGGGCCGGTCCGAAGGAATGGCATAGAATACATCCAGGCTTACCACTTTCCCCGGTCCCAGTACCACACCCTCGGTGAAGAATTGTACCCTCGCCCTGCGGGGATCGAAGGTAATGAACTTTTCACAGTCCCTGGTGAGTATTTCGTATACCGAATCATCCTGGTAGTCAGTAGTATAAAGGCGGCCCTGATTCCAGGCCAGTCCCCAGCTGAAGGGGCCCGGTGAATTTATAATGTTGATAACATGGCCATTGTGAGGGTCAATCATGTATATTTCATCTCTGATTCTGTCAGAACACCAGAGATAGCCGTTTCCGAAGGTAATGCCCCGGGGGTCTACTGCCGGAGCCGGAAATGATTGAAGGGTAGTGCCGTCTTCCGGATCTATTCTGATGATCCTGTCCAGCCGGTTATCTGATATCCAGAGCTGATCTCCATTCCAGGCTATCCCGCTGGGACTGGGTGAAGGGGAGCTGAGAGTCTTTACCGTAAGCCCATTTTCCGGGTTGGTGGCATATATCTTTCCTTCACCGGGGTCGGTACTCCACAGCAGACCGTCATGCAGGGCAAGCCCGGAGGGGAAGTAGGCTGGTGATACTACTGATTTAACTATGGCGGGATCGGGATAATGAATCAGATGGAAGGAATCTGTTTTTCTGTCCGCCAGCCAGATGTGGTTGTTCCGGCAGGTAATTCCGGTAGGGTGGGATATATTGAGTTTTACCTCTTTAATAATATCACCAGGTTTAGAACTGGCTTCTACGGGCAGGAAAATAGAAGGGAATATCACCAAGAAAATGAGCAACCGCTTCATATCCAATCATCTCCCTTGCAAGAAAACGATATCGAGAGAATTCTATAATAAATTAATTTACAGGTCAACCTATTTAGCAGAAATTTTAACAGCTTACTCATCATCTGAAAGGTTCCCCGCTGCCTGTTGATAGCATGAAAGTGGCTGCCCGGTGTATTATTAAAGAGAGGCAGGGGTTTATTTATTTACATAATCAGGGCCGGCTGGTATTATTAATCAGGATTGAGTTAACCTTTTATATGGGCATGTGGACTGATGTCATTCAGAAAATTCCTCTCTGCCGTACTGCTGATCTCTGTTTCCCTGTATATATATCCCTCCATGGTTTATCCAGGCTCCGGGGAATTAATTGTGGAGGATGGGGATATGGTGGTAACCGCCTCTCCCCGTGCTACCGGAGCCGGTGTCGGTATATTGAAACAGGGGGGGAATGCGATTGATGCAGCAGTGGCCGTAGGTTTTGCCCTGGCCGTTACCTATCCCTCGGCTGGAAATATCGGAGGAGGCGGATTCATGCTGATACGCAGCAGTGAAGGAGAGGTGAGTTTTCTGGATTTCAGGGAGAAGGCTCCCCTGAAGGCTTCCCGGGATATGTATCTGGACAGTGAGGGTGAGGTGGTAGAGGGATCAAGTACTGCCGGACACCTGGCTTCGGGAGTACCGGGCACAGTAGCCGGTTTGTATCAGGCTCATTCAAGATACGGTGTTCTGGAGTGGAGCAGAGTTATTAAGCCTGCCATTCAGCTGGCGGAAAATGGATTCGAGGTGGATAGGCACCTGGCTTTGAAATTGGAAAAATTGGAAAAATTCCGGAAGAAGTTTCCCGGACTAAGAGTGTTCCTGGACAAATACGGAAAAGCCCCGGCGGAGGGAGCACTGTTCAGACAGCCCGAACTGGCCGCCACTCTGAGAAGAATATCCGCTGAAGGCAGAGATGGATTTTACCGGGGTAAAACTGCCGGCTTGATAATAGAAGAGATGAAAAGCGGAAACGGGCTGATAACCGGAAAGGATCTGGAAAGCTACTCTGCGGTGGAGCGAAAACCGGTGGAAGGGTCCTACCGTAATTTCACTGTAATATCCGCGCCACCTCCCAGTTCAGGTGGTATTATCCTCATAGAGATTCTGAATATGCTGGAGGGTTTCTGTATCGGGCAGGCCGGGTTTCTGTCCCCTCGGGATATCCATTATATAGTGGAGTCCGAGAGGAGGGCTTACGCAGACCGGGCCCGCTATCTGGGGGATCCTGATTTCTGCCGGGTACCGGCGGAGAGTCTCACCAGCAAGTATTACGCTGAAAGGCTGATTGAGTCAATAGGCCGCCGGGCCACACCTTCGGAAGATGTTGAAGATATTCTTCAATATCATGAACATGAGGAAACCACGCACTACTCCATCATCGACCGTTCAGGGAATGCGGTTGCTGTAACCACTACTCTGAATGGTTCATTCGGATCGAAGGTGGTTGTGGAGGGGGGAGGATTTCTGATGAACAATGAGATGGATGATTTCTCTATAAAACCGGGGGTCCCGAATATGTACGGCCTGGTAGGAGATGTGGCCAACCAGATAGAACCGGGGAAAAGGATGCTCAGTTCTATGTCTCCGACCATGGTCCTGGATAGAGGGGAGATATATCTGGTTGTGGGAACACCGGGCGGAGCAACTATTATAACTACAGTGGCACAGATCATACTTAACATGATTGATTATGGCATGGATCCACACCAGGCTGTATCAGCTCCAAGATTTCATCATCAGTGGTTACCGGATCTGGTCTACCATGAAGATGGCGCTTTCGACAGGAAATTGATGGATGAACTCGAATCCATGGGATATAATCTCAAGAATAGAAGTTTAATAGGAGATGTTCAACTCATAGAGATCCGGGATTCAAGGATAACCGGCGTTCCGGATCCACGAGGGGGAGGAACAGCAGGTTCATCTTCTCACTGACTGACAGTCCTTTTACGGGGGGTTATTATACCTGTGGTAATATGGTAGAAGATAAATACGGATTTAAGGTTATGAGAACGAAAGGAGATTAGGATGTTTGGATCAACCGGACTGAAGTGGATGGTTGCAGCAGTAATTTTTCTGATAATCTTTCCGGTAGTTCCCTCAGTGGCGGGTCAGAAGGATAAACTCGATCCCTATGTGATGCGGGATGCCTTCGACCGCTTTCCTCTGGCCAGGGTGGTACCACTCGATAATGGAAAGGCCTGGGGTTTGATGTACGCTGATACCCATGGAAACCTCCATCTGAACAGGGCGACCACAGAGGGATGGAAGCAGGAATGGCAGCTTACCAGCCTTAATTCAAAGATCCGGAGGTTTTTCTATACCGATATAGAGGACGACGGAGTATATGAGATTATTGTTGCTACCATGAATGGAAGGATACTCATATACAGCGCTGCAGACTACAGTAATTTATGGGAAAATCTGGAGGATGATTTTACTTCCATAGAGGCTTTCGATGTCAGGAATATCGATAACGATGTCCAGCTGGAGTTTATATTTCTGGCCGATGAAATCCTATATATATATGATGGAGTAAATCAATCCATGCAGTGGAGGAGCGACCGCAAGTTTGAGGCGAGTGAATTGATCGTGGAGAATGTTGATGACGACGACCAATTGGAGATCATACTTAACACCGGTGTAGTAATAGATACAAAATTCATGACGGTGGAGGTGGAATGGGATCGTCCCTTCGGGAAGAGGATAACTGTCTTCGATATGAATAACGATGGTTTTCAGGAGGTCATAGGAGAATTTTCCGATTATTCCCTGAGGATATTCGACGTTTATACCAGAAGAGAGGTTTGGTATTGATCATGGCTGTCTATGGAAGGGTAATAAGAATTTTCAATGAGACCACCATACTGGTAAATGCAGGAAGGAAGGAAGGGTTAACCATGGGAGACCGGGTGGTGGTTATAGAAAAGGGGGATGAAGTTAAAGATCCTGAATCGGGTGAATCCCTGGGTGAATTAGAATTGGTCAAAGCGGAACTGAGAGCCACAGATGTTCAGGAGAGAATGAGTATTCTCAAGAGCCTGGTAAAGAAGGATACCTCCAATGTCCCCTTAAGTTCAAGAATGATAGAGGATTCCATTAGAGTAAGATATTCGGAAGAGAAGATGATAGTGGCGGCCGGAGAGATGTCAGGAATGCCATCCCCTTCTCCGGTAAAGGTTGGCGATACAGTAAGATTTGAGGAGAAATCTTTAAAAGAATCTTTTAAAGATTAACCTTTAAGTTATTCGCCACATATGGTATAATACACCCATAATTTAGCAGCCTTATTAACCTATTATAGTTTAAGGAGGGGGAAATTAATGAAGAAAAGTGCTATTTTAGCGGGCCTGGTCTGCGGAATGCTTTTAATGGCACTCACATCCGGTTACGGGACAGAATTCCGTACCGAGACATTCGCTCTGGATGGAAATGGTTCCTTCATGGACTATTCTCCAACATTCAGCGGCGATATTATCGGGGGAACCCTGTCTCCGGGGACATTCTGGATAGAGTTCGATGATACAGGATGGCCGCAGGATGATCCGGGAACCCCGGAGAATGAGAGATTCGACTACATTTTCAGTCATTATTTCACTTATGACGACACCGAAGGAAGCGAGGGATGGGATGGTTATTTCCCTCCCCCCGGATCGGGTGAACCTGCTCCCACCTGGCGTTTCTATACAGACGCCGGTGACACACTGGGCGGCCTCTGCCCCGCATTTACCATAAGCATCAGGGATTTCGACGCCGATGGCATCCTGGATGACAATGAATATCAGTCCAAGGTTATAGCAACTAATCTGGTAGCTTATATCAACTTCAGCGGAGGTTGTTTCCACAGCTGGTGTGGTCAGGGAAACTGCCACGGAGATCTGGACCTGGTAGATGAATCAACATGGGAAGAGAGACTTTATGTGCCTTCAGCTTCTTCCGCTTCGGGTGTATTGCAGATGAGAGACGACAATTGCAACGTTGGTGTAATGAAGTCAACCTGGGGCAAAATAAAGGATTTATACAAATAATCAGGAAGAAGCAGAAAGGATGTGATTTATAATGAAAAACTTATTTATAAAGTATATCTTCCTTGTTACCATACTGGCCATTATTCCATGCTATGCCAGTGCTCAACTGCCGGATACACTGGATATTCAATTTCAATTCGAAGGATTTGGAAATATGATAACGGATTCACCTCCGTATTATTCCGGTGATGTAGTGGATGGAGATCCTCTGGTCGACGGCGGCACCTGGTGGACCCAGATAGATGATACCGGCTGGCCCGGTACAGGCGATCCCGATACCAGGTGGAATTATATTTTTGATAATTTCTTTGTTTATGATTCCTACAGTTACAACTGGACAGCGGTATTCGATGGTAATTCCCTGGCGGAGAAACCAACCTGGGGGCTTACCTCGCAGAATGGCAGCACCATGGGTGGAACGCTGGTAATAACCTTTACGTTCTCCGATTGGGATATGGACGGGATACTGGATATAGAGGAGAGAACATCCGGTATGTTCTCCGGGACCATGATGGTTATGAAATACGGAACCGGAGATTTTGCCAAGTATTGCGGTGACGGTTCATACAACGGCACTCTGCAGAACAGCGACCCGGCTAATTATGTTGATGACTATGTTTCGGGCAACTGCGATCTCGGCCTGATCAACTGTGAGATTTCCGTCGATGATCTGAGCTGGGGATCAATCAAGGAAATGTACAGATAATACTTTAACCGGCCTGAATTGATGGCACCGGCTGTCATATTCAGACTATAACGGTCCGGAGTGGGATTTCAGTACTATCTCGGTTTAAAGCCGATGGTTAACTCAACCCACATGGACTGAGGAACGCCATTTAGCCTGCCGGGTGTAAATTGAATCCGGCGGGCTGAAGATACGGCGATCCGGGTGAGCCTTGGATGGGAAAGTCCTTTAAGTACCTCTACTTGTTGGACTTTGCCATCCTTGTCTACAAAGAGCTTCAGTTTGACCTTGCCCTCCACTTCCCCTTCGAACCATTCCGGATATTCAGGCCAGGGGATGTATATTGGTTTTGGTTTAACAGTATTTACACTGCTTCCTTTGAGAGCGTCGCTCCCGCCACTTTTAGCCGGTTCAATTGGTTTGATGCTTTCGTCCAGTTCAGAGTAATCGTAGGGGATATATTCCCCGGTAGGTTCTTCATCCGGCTCCTCCAGCCTCCTGACCTCTCTCCCTGTGGTGGGGGAGGGTTGTTCGAAATCCACCACGGAAAATGGCTTTTTCCGAAAGGGAGTGTATGATTCTCCCTGTTCACCCGGCATTTCTTTATCCAGAAACTGGAGATAGTCGAGTTTGAAGAATATTATGAAAGAAAGGTGTATAACTATGGCGATAACTATAACAGCTACCCATTTGAAGGGATGAGTTTTGTATCTGGTGGATCCGGTACCATTTTCTATTTTCATATTGTATTACTCATCGATAAGTGATAATTATACTATGTGAAGCAGATATTAGTCCACTGTTATAAGTATAGTTATTGTGAAGAGTATATTCAAGAGGACTGGTTAGAAGATCCGAGATGAGAGTATTTCTGCAGAAAGATCTTACTGTTCCCAATGTGATAACATTCTTCAGAATACTTATGGCGCTGACAGCAGGACTAATGTTTTTTCTGGGGAGGGAAACGGAGATTGCTGCAGGCTTATGTATAGTGGCATCGTCTCTCGATTATTTCGACGGTTGGTATGCCAGGAAGTACAGCCAGAAGACCAAGTTGGGGGCTCATCTTGATCCCTTCGCCGATAAGGTCCTGAATACAGTAGTGTTTATTGCTTTAGGGGTAGTATTGAATTGGCTGTGGTTATGGCTTTTCATAGGTATTATTGTTATGCGTGAAGTCACTATTACAATATACCGGATGAAGGTGAAGAGAAATAGTGGCATATTCATTCCTGCCAGCAGAATGGGTAAACTGAAAACAGCTCTTCAATGCCTGGTGGGTGATGTTCTTATCTTTTACATATTTATATATCCGGGAACCATTCCTGGAAACCAATGGTTGATTTTCGTTTTTATGACTGTAACCCTGTTTATAACGGTTGATTCGGGGTTGCGTTACCTGCTGCCCAACTGTTCTGACGGAAAGAAGAGATCGGTTCTGGAACGTTTGTATCAGTGGGTATTTAACATGGGAGCAAAGGGGGTATAACCTATGGATATCTATCAGGCTATAAAAGCCAGAACAAGTATAAGAAAATACAAGGATAGAGGGATAGAGGATGATAAGCTTAATCGGGTTCTGGATGCTGCCAGGCTTGCCCCCTCCGGCAAGAATGGACAACCGTGGACATATATAGTGGTAACTGATCCTGATATCAGAAAGAAACTGGTTCCGGCATGCAAGGGCCAGCAGTTTGTAGGGGAGGCTCCTGTGGTCATAGTGGCATGCGGAGATGAAAGTTCAGCTTATCAGAAGATGGGGGGATACTGGAACAGCCTGCCTGTGGATATCGGAATCAGCCTGGAGCACCTGATGCTTGCAGCGACAGCCGAAGGATTGGGAACCTGCTGGATCGGAGCTTTTTTGGAAGAGGATGTTAAATCCATACTGGATATACCAGAGGATATAAAGGTGGTAGCCATAACACCATTAGGCTATCCGGACCGGGAAATTTCACCTACTCCCCGCAAGGAACTCCGGGAGATATTGATGCGGAACAAGTGGGGATCCGGTTGGTAGGATTATGAACAGGAAACTGCTGGTAATAATTATTATAGGATCCCTGATTAGCTCGCAACAGGTGATAGCCGGGGAAACCATTTTCACCCGGGAAGGGCAAAAGAGCCTGAGTGATATGGCAATGAAACCATTCCCGGGGAATGCCGGAAGAGAGTTGCCCTTAAGTATCTCTCAGCCCGATTCGGTGGAATCAACAGAGGTCGACGTTATCAAGCTGGAGGATGAGGACAGAAGCCTTTACAGGGAGATCGCCGCCTACACTATCCTGACCGCGGCTGCGGTTTATACTCTCTACGTTTTATTTTCACCGGATGACGGGGAGGAGGAAGACAATCAGGCAGGAAAACCTGTACCTGGATTAAGTGTATCTATTCCTCTTTCGCACTGATGAAGAAAATCCTGTTGCGGGATTGTGTGTCTCCACTGACAAGATCCTCTATTTTAAGAACCAGCTGGTATCTCCCCGGCTCAAGAGCGGATATGTCGATTTTCAGACTATCCCGGGTATTGGTAAGTTTACCACTCTGTTCTATGGAACTTGAAACATATGGCTTATCTTCCTGGTCATCTCCTTTAATAGATGACCACATGTAGGACAGTGTTCTGCGGATTCCACTCTGATATTGCCGGCCGGGTGGATTTTTGATCTGGTAAGTAATCCGGTATCTGGATGTATTAGATGCATCCCTCTTAAGATTATATATATGGTAGGTGACACATACTGGTTGGGCTATCTGGTAGTTTGGTATGGGATTAAGTATGGAGGTACACGAATTGTGGTCTCCCGGGATAGTCAATTTTATGCTGCTTACCTTCAGCCGGTCTCCATAAAACTCATCAATGATCATGGGTATCCTGGCGGATCCCTTGTATCTGGTTTTATTATCAACTATCTCTATGGCACAGAGACTCTCCATCTCCCTGGGGGTAAGCTCTATCCAGAAGTTTCTGATGCGAAAGGAACCGGCGGGCCCTTCCAATCCTTCGAGATTGCCCGGATTGAGTTTGAAGAATTCTCTGGCATATCTTCGCATTTCGAAATCGAAGAAGGTTACAAAGACCCGGGAAGAATCACTCAGATTCTTCAGATGGATTTCCGGTATGGCTATTGAAAATTCCAGCCTGGTGAGCCCCCTGTCTCCTCTGCTCTGGGCTATCTCCGCCTTTACAGGAAGTCGCTGGTATTTAATGGGGTATTCGTACATATGGGGAATCTGCTTCAGCAACTTAGCTGATTGCTCTCCCCGGTGATCACTGATAGGAAAATGAAAATTGCCATTCAGAAATTCATCGTGAAAGTAGAGAGTAATATAGCCGTTTTCCATTTTGTATACCCAGGCTATCCATCCTCCTGAGTGGCCTCCCTGCAAATCATACTGTTTCTTGTATGGATACCCATAGCTGATAAGCGTTTCCCCCATATCGGTTTCTTCTCCGTTAAGACCCAGCTTAGGGTCGTCAAACAACATTTCCGCCAGGAATACCCTGCTGAAGTGTTCCAGCTTCCTTTCATTTATTTCGGTAGAGGGTGTGGGGTCGTTCTCCACCCAGAATTTTCTTCTCCATTCCTCCCTTCCGGGAAGTGAGGTAGTCTCCCATAGTTCTGCGCTGGATGGATCCAGGAGCTTCGAGATATCCAGGTATGGTGCCAGCTGACTTTGATTCATCATCCGGAAGGCTTCCCGGAATTCTGATCTGGCCTCCCTGAATTGTGAGGATTTTAGATACAGTGTACCCAACAGCAGATGAATTCTGTAATCGTCCGGATGATATATCTCCGCCTTCCGGCCGTACTTTATTGCAGTTAGATACATGTGACGGAACATCAGCAGAAAACTGAGCCTGTAGAGGGTATTCTTATCCTCCCTGTTTAACCGGTGTGCCTTTCTGAAGTAGCTTATTGCCTTCTTGAGATGATTGTTATAGCAGAGCGTTTTGATATATTCGTTGTACTCCAGCCTGCCCAGCTGGTACCAGCCCTGGAAACATTCCGGATCGAAACTGACCGCCTGTTTGAAGTCTTTCATCGCTTCACCGATGAATCCCCGGGCGTGGTATGTAAGCCCCCTCTGTATGTAGTTAGCCGGATTCATTGGTTCGATATCGAGAGCCCGGTTTACCGCCTCCAGGGAGAGCAACCTGGAGCGTGGTGTTCCCTTGAGACGGTACGCAACAGCAAGATCCCTGTATAATTGGGGATCATCGGGACTATCCGCTATTTCACTCTTTATTGCCACTATGCTGCTGTCTACACCGGCGCGTTCACGTGGAGTAACTTCATGTATAAAGTCCTCCTTCATTGCGGGTTTCCTGGATGGTACCAGGGAACAGTTCGAAAGCAGAAAAGCAATGATAAGTAAAAGTATCGGGTATTTTATGTAAGCGTTTGAAAACATATGAATTATAACCAAATGTATTCAGAACAGGAATATAGTTCCTCCACTGTACCGGGGGGAATGATATTTGCATAAAATATATAGATTAACCTTGATGAATTCAAGATTTTGTGGAGCGGATTATGGATATGCACACTCTCCAGGCCATGCCGGTTGAATTTCACAAGTTCAAGGCAGCGGTAACCGCCCTGGCAGAACTCATCTTTAAACGGAGGATGTTTCCTCCGGGCCATATATCGGTTGAAAATGCTTCCCGGGAGGCGTTTATAAGGCTGGATGTTCTGCTTCACAAAAAACCATGCCTTCTGTTCAAGATAAGAGGGGATTTCATAAGTTATCTTAATTACCGTGTGGATGTAGGCGATAGAGATAATAAAGCGGTTAATTTCATGCGTGAGCGCTTTTCCAGAATGTCAGTGGATGAAGTGGAATTCTGTACTGGTTTGAGCAAGAATGAGTTATTGCTGTTTGCCGCTTTTCTTCAGGGAAACACCGGGGAAAGTGATAAACAGGGAAATGAGTGGCTTGATATTAAGAATATAAAGGTGCGGAATACCGACAGCGGAGAAAAAAGATTGAGAGGCCGTAATAATGAATTCGGAGGTGGCCCCGGGAGGGAAAAGCGGAAGAATGGTATAAGACTTAATAATAATGGTGGCGGCAAGATGGGAAGGCTTATTTCAGGTGTGTTGATGAAGATGGGTAAGATCGGCTCCAGGGAGAGGCAGGATTCTGCAGGACAACTTCTGAAATTAGTGGAGAGGGAAGGAAGGAATTCAACCCCTATTATGCTGTTGAGTTCTTTACGTGAGTTCGATGAATACACCTTCTCGCATTCGGTTAATGTGGCAGTCATTTCCACGGCTATCGGAAGATGGCTGGGATTCAGCGAGGAAACTGTCGATGATATAGGAATCGCGGCTCTGATGCATGATATGGGTAAGATATATATTCCCGGGGATATTCTGCGCAAGAAGGGCAGGTTGTCTCCCACCGAATGGCTGGCCATCAAGAAGCATCCTGTTCACGGCTATAGAATTCTGAGGGAGGAGGGGGTGGATTACATAGCATGCCGGGTGGCTTATGAACATCATATGCGTTATGATCTTAAGGGTTATCCGCCTCCCAGGAGTAATGCGGATCTTCATAATTACAGTCATATAGTCAGGATAGCAGATAGTTATGACGCCCTCACCACTAACAGGCCGTATCGCAAGCAGCTGGACCCCTTCAGTGCAATTAAATTGATGTACCGTGGAAAGGGTGGTGAATTTCACCCTCATTTCCTGGAGATATTCATGAATGTGCTGGGCAATATACCGGTGGGAAGTATAATTCAATTAATCAGTGGTGAGATAGCTGTAGTAGTTAATGTCAACGAGCTCCAGGGAGAACTTCCCACGGTAAGGATTTTAAAGGATTCTGAGGGTAACCCGGTAAAAGGGGATATCATAGTTGATCTCAACCGGAGGAGGGAGGAAACGGGCAATCAATCCGTAATAAAGGGAATACTGGATGGATTCAAAGAGAATATCGATGTGGGCAAGTACCTGCATGATTAGAATGAGACCCAGGGCGATCATCCTCACGTGAAGATCACCCCGGGCCGTCCATATTACAGCGGTTGACAGATTACAGCGTTCCCGGATTACCCAGCTGTTCTATTCTGTTTCCCACTATCCAGGTGTAATGAATTACATCCGTGGTGGAATGAATGGTTATTTCTATTGTTTCCCCGGGCTTTGCGGGTTTATCACCGGTTCTTGCTATCAACTGTCCGTCGTCAGATACAGTACACCATCCCGATGGGGCATAGCTGTCTATTATTGCTCCCTTGGGATCCAGAAACTGTACCGCATAAATGGGGCTTTTGGTGGCTTCAATCTTCACCGTTACAAGAAAGTTTCCCTCTTCGGTATGTTTTACACTCTTGCTGATCACAGCCGTTGAACCCGAAAGGGATGTGGCCAGGAAGAGGGTGAGAAGAACAGAAACCAGGGTGAAATACGCCACCCTTCTTTTACCAAACATCTTGTTGTCCTCCAAGCAGTTGTTGTAACTATCCAAACTAATTTATAAGATACTTAACAATAGCTCCTGATGTGTTTATTATTATACCATAAACTCAGCCACTTTGTCGAGCGGGCTAAAACATTTTCCGGAAATATAGGGTATATTTTTCCTGATAGCCATTTCCGGATTATTCAATCGGTGAGCTAAAAGCCTGTAATTGATTAAGATAAAAATATATGACGGTGAGGCATAATGGTTGCAGTCAACTGAATCTGAAATGTACAGGTATATATTGATATTGATTGTGACTCTTCTGATACCGGTTTCCGGGCTCACCCAGATTTTCCACCCCGGCGTTGTGGAGACTCATCTGGGAGGGGGGTTATCGCTTTATGCCCCCATTCATCACCAGTCGATGTCATTGGGGTATGCCCTGTCCCTGACCATGCGGCCGGAATATGCCAGAAACATTATCGACGGCCTGGAAAGATGGAATCTGGGTTTTACCGTACAGTCTATTAATCATGTGATGGAATCCGGGGAAGTCTTCCGGGATGCCGGATTTACTCTGAGATATTATCTCACTGAAAATAAATGCGGTTTGGACTGGGAGAGCTATTTCATAGGGGGAGGACTCGGTGTAGCCACATACCAATGGGAGGGAGGGGGAATAACACATAAGCACAAGAACCTGGATTATCTTCTCGAACTTGGTTACGAAGCTGATATGAGAAGGCCGTTAGTCTTTGTCTTCAGCGCCAATGCCCGCCTGGCCAGCAGGGAATCGATAAGTTTTACCGGAATCGGGATAAGTATCTCTATTGCCTATGGGGTGGGGGAATAGTAAAACCTTTCCAGCAGGAAATTTCTTATTATTTGCAATGTCAATTATTTTTACGATTAGTGATGCGGTGGCATATAACTTTCTAGATGTATGAATCATAACGGATTTGTGAAATGGAACTAATGTATCTGGTTATTTGATAAAGGAATTAAAATGCCACACCGAATTCTTGTAGTCGATGACGAAGTGCATCTTGCAAAGATTATCGAATTCACTTTAAAACATGAAGGATATTCGGTTGATGTAGCCTTCGATGGCGAAGAGGCACTGGAAAAGATCAGAAACAGCGATCCGGATCTTATAATTCTGGATCTGATGCTTCCCATAGTGGATGGATATAGAATCTGTAACCGGATTAAAGGGGACGAAAGATACATGGATATACCGGTTATAATACTTACCGCCAGGAATATTGAGGGAGAGGATATAAAAGAGCCCATAAGGGCGGATATGTTTATGAAGAAACCATTCAATACGGATAAGCTTCTGGAGAATATTGAAAGTCTTCTGGAACAGAAGTCTGCAGCCGGCGGTTAGTTGCCGCTCTCTTGCAGCCGGTCAGGATGGCTGCATGAAAATATCCTGTTGTGCGGATTTCTCTTCCCCGCCGGTGTTTTCATTACTGCCGTCACCCAGGTATGTCTCCTTCTCCCTTATGAGCTTTTCCAGCTTTTTTCCCATTTCCATAAACTCCTTGCGGGATAGGAGGGTCAGACATTTTTTTAATTCATCAATCTCAGATGATTCCTTATCTTTAATTTTTTCAACCGCTTGCATCATGTTCTTATTAAAACAGGCGAAGGGTCCGTGGCCGGTTCCTGTCTCGCTGAGGCGGGGGAAACTTCCCCTGGCAAGTGATATCAGTCCCCGCTGCGCCACACCTACCGGCCGGAATAATTTTGCAGTAATAAGAATGGATAAGATATACAGCGATGCTGCTATGATCAGTATTACGGCAAAGGTGTTTACCAGAAGCATACTCTTCATCTTACCAGACACCGCCTCCAGCTCGGGTATCTGTTTGACCATGGCAGCCTCACTGGATATGAGTGAAAAATAGAAACTCAGTCCGAAGGCTAAAGCCACTACCAGGGTAGATACCAGCAGTAGTACCCTTATTTGCATCTTTATCTTGCCGGCTATATTCTCGGTAAGTTCCTGAATAGTGCTTTCAGATTCTTTGAACATCGATCTTCCCCCTTTTCAGTACCACAGGGCTGTATTTCCTTACCTGGAAAATATGTATTATACTCAAATGAGTATCTAATCAATAAATGTGCCAGAAACGGGGTTAATCCCCCCCGCAGAATTTCTCCAGTGCCGCTTTGAATTCATCCACATCCACGGTGGTGTCCTTACATGGTCCGGAGGGACGGATATTGGATATTCCGATAACGGGTATACGCGGAGCTATATCCCTTATACCGCTCAACAGGTCCCTTTCGCAGGCAATTGCCACTATGGCATTCGGTTCAGTCTTATTAACTATCCGGCGTGCGACCTCCCCGCCCGGTGCGGTGTGAGATTCCACATTGGGAAAGCGGG
The DNA here is from genome assembly GCA_964613215.1 of uncultured bacterium. Lineage (GTDB taxonomy): Bacteria > Krumholzibacteriota > Krumholzibacteriia > Krumholzibacteriales > CAZTHK01 > CAZTHK01. The sequence goes on from CAZTHK010000005.1 coordinate 42,839, forward strand.
AGCAGATATCGGAGATGGCCTTCCTGGTGGTTTTATTCAGGCATCTGGGGAGAAGTGCCAGGACCTTGCCCTGAACGTTGTCAACCCCGACCAGGTCGTTGCTGACTTTAATAAAAGAGTGACTTAACCGGTCTCTGGAGATACCCAGCCTGGAGGCCAGCCTCTGAACACAGGGGAGGAGAAAGAAAAATAGTTTATTCCCCCTGGAGAGACATATATTAAAATAGTTGTTCTTCAGGTAAACTGCCATGATCAGAAGCAGATACCAGGCCAGAAGGAAGAGGGCGGAACCTGTGGTCAGAATGAGCAGTATCAGCACCCAGATCCTTCCGAACATTTCAAAACGGGGCAGGATAAGGTAGAGCAGCAAAAAAAGTATGGCGATGATTAAAGTTAGTACAGCCAGAGAGATCAGGAGAAAGGTGCGTTTTCCCTCATTTATGTTCCGGATACCCTCACCCTCTTCCCATTCCAGCCATTCATCTCCCAGAACCCGGTCCTTCCTTTTGTGCTTTTTAGTTTCAGGTCTATCTTGGGCCATTTCAAAAATTAGGGAAAAAGTAACTGGTTAAATGATAAAATTTCAATTGGAAATTTACTCCAACAACAAATATCATGCAACCAGAATCTTAACTCTACTAACCCGCAGGGCAGAGTTCCACGGGCTTGCCCGCGGGTGAATGTGAACTCCGCCCGGATGGGCGGCGGGCGAAGCTGGTATTTTGATTGAGTGCCATGGGCTTGCCCATGGTTATCTACATGGTAAGAGCCGAATCTGGAGGGAGTCAACCCGAAAAGTATGAAGGAACATATAACTATCTGGACAGCAATAATTTCAGTTTCCTTCGCAGCAATATTCATAAGGCTGGCGCAGGCTCCTCCCGCCACCATAGCCGCTCTCCGGATGATCTTTTCCATTCTGATGCTGGTGCCCTGGGTGGCGGTATCGGGGACCATGCGCCGGGAATTGAGGGAAGTTACCTCATATGATGCAACTCTTATGATTATATCAGGTTTTTTCCTGGCACTCCATTTCTATATGTGGATCTATTCCCTCTATCTGACCGGAGTGGCGAGTAGTGTGGTACTGGTTACCATGAACCCGATCTTCGTTTCCCTCTATTCTGCTCTGCTGGGCGGGGAGCGGCTGGGGAGGGTATTCTGGGTTGGGCTGGCTCTGGCTGTAGCCGGCAGCCTTATCATAGGAGAGCGTGATTTTTCAGCGGGAGGTACCCGCTGGAAGGGTGATCTTCTGGCTCTGGGCGGGGCTGTCTCGGTAGCAGGATATTTTCTGATTGGAGCAAAATTAAGGAGGAAATTCTCTCTGGTCAGCTATATATTTCCGGTATATCTAACTGCTACTGTTATCCTTACCGGAGTTTCTATTTTCACCGGTGACGGCGTGCTGGGATACCGGCCGGAAGTTTACATCTACTGTTTTCTGCTGGCCCTGATATGTCAGTTTATGGGGCACACTCTGTTCAACTGGGCACTGAAATTCGTAGGTCCTTCAGTGGTGGCCATCAGTACAATGGGTGAACCGGTGGGTAGTACCATACTGGCTGTCTTCATTCTGGGAGAAACACCTGTACCAGCCGAAATAATTGGAGGGGTATTGATACTTGGAGGTATAGTAACTGTTCTTTATATCAGGCAACTATCCCCCTCCCGGCCTTTGCCGGGTTAGCTGTCTGCCATGGGCATGCAGAGAAGCTTTTTTCACCAGATATTCCGGGAGTCATTGCAGCCGGCGCTCAGTTCGGGGTCATCCCCATCCGGCCGGAATGTCTTGATTGTGATAAGATGTATGGTAACTCCAACTGCGATTATAAAAAGTATCAGCCGTAACCACCACCGGGATACCGCCAGCCATGAGGTTAGCCCGATGGTTGACCATAGAAGCAGAATGGTAACTACCTTCTGCTTAAGCGGTATTCCCTTGCCTTCCCGGTAGTTCCCGATATAAGAACCGCACCACCGGTTGGTGATCAGCCAGTTATGAAAGAACCGGGAACTTCTGGAATAGCATATCGCAGCCAGCAGGAGGAAGGGGGTAGTTGGCAGAAGCGGGAGAAACATTCCAGCCACACCGAGTATTACCATACCGGTTCCCGCTGATATAAGCAGAATTCTGGTTATTCTCTTCATCAATTCTCCTGGATTGACCCGGGAGCTTTGGATGACAGGGAATCTATCAGCTGATTGACCTTTCCGGCTATCTCTCCTCCGCCCTTCCAGACCCGGATGAAATTGCGGAATGCTTCCAGGGCCTTCTCCTTTGATCCCGATTTCATGTAAATATGACCCAGGTAGTAATATGTCCTGGGAGGTGTCTCCGATGCACCCAGCAGATTCTCCATTACTTTAAGCGCTGAATCGATTTTACCCGAGCGGTATAGAGCTAACCCCAGACCAAGATTTGATTCGATATCCCGGGGAGAGATTTCCAGGGCTTTATGGAACGATTTCAGTGCCTTATCCCACTTCTTCTCTGTGTTGTAATATTTGCCCAGGTTTCGCCAGGCGGGAAGGGAGGAGCGGTCCCTGAAAATGGCCAGGCGGAAATTCTCCCTGGCCTCCCGGAGGTTTCCCAGTTCCATATGAGTCAAACCAAGATAGAGATAGAGGTCATGAGTCAGCAGCCCTCCGGACTTTGCCCGGTTCAGGGCATTGAGTGCGTCATTATACATTCGTCTCTGATAGGCGATCTTGCCCAGCAGCAGCAGTAACTTCTCATTGCCGGGAGAAAAGTTGAGGGCGGAGATGACCTGCGAATAAGCCATGGAGTATTTTCTCTGGCCGTAGAGGGCGGCAGCAAGAATTCGGTTTGCTTCAGCATGGTGGGGGAGCAGGTTGAGAGCGGTGGTAGCATAGTCCACAGATGTATTTAACTGGTCTGCTTTCAGTGCGCATCTTGCCAGGCCTATTGCTGCAGGGACATAGCGGGGAGAGAGATTCATACTGCGCCGGTAATATTTTTTCGCCTGTATTAAATTGTCCTGAAGCTCCAGCGCCCTGCCCAGTCCATAATTGGCCTCGTGGTCATCCCGGTTAATCGAAACCGCTATTCTCAAAGGGGGTTCCGCTTTCTCCGGCTGGCCGGTCTTCAGATATGCCATCCCCAGGTTATAGTTAGTGGCCGGATCATCCGGGCGGTGCTCAAGTGACAGCTGCCATTCCCGGATAGCCTGTTCATAATTATCGATGGAGGCAGCATTCACGCCCCGGTTGTAATGTTTTATGGCCGGGTCCCCACATGATGACAGCAGCAAGCATATAGTTACGGATAATATCAGGGTTATTATACGCATGTTATCATAATCCACATAATCACCAATTTTGATAATATAAAAATAACAGTTAAGTTTCTCTTGACCAATATATTTTTATCATTCATATGGGGCTGCCCGGTGATGTGCTACAGAATTCCCATAACAATGAACTGATCTTAAGTTATCCGGAATTATGGATCGGAAGCAGTATGAAAAAATGCCCGGCTGATTATCTTCAAAGTTGGTTGCCCGGCAGGTGGTATGGGGTTATATTAAACCTGACCGGATAGATGGTTCCCTGTACGGAGATGGCAGGGGAGAAAGGTTTATGATTGACCATAATGAAAAGTAAGGAGCAGTGAATTTGCACGAAGTATCCCTGATGAAGAATCTACTTGAAATTGTGGAGAGGGCGGCAGGTGAAGGTGGGGTGGAAAGGGTAAGTGTTATCCATATGAAGATCGGGGAGATGTCGGGGGTGAGTACGGAAGCGCTGGAGTTTGCCTTCGAGGTACTCTCCGGGGGAACTGTTGCCCATGGGGGAAGGCTGGAATTCGAGAAGGTTCCCTTCAGGATAGAATGCAGAAGATGCGGCAGAAGTGCTCAGTTGGAAGAGTTTATCTTTCGCTGTCAGTACTGTGGTTCCACCGAAATTGATATAGTATCAGGAAGAGAGATGGAGATAGATTATATACTTGCCGGGGATGAGGATGAATGGGAAGGGGAAGGTGATGATAATGAAATAAACAGTCAGAAGGATGGAGGAAAGCAATGCATCAGATAGGAGTGGGAGAGGATCTCAGGGAGAAGAACAGGGAGATAGCTGGTGAAAACAGGGAGATGCTGAAGAAGAACGGAGTAGTCTCGGTCAATCTCATGAGCGCCCCTGGAGCGGGCAAGACTTCCCTCCTGGTAAGAACGCTTCCTCTGCTGTCCGGAAGGTACAGTGTCGGAGTAATAGAGGGAGATGTTCAAACCAGGCGGGATGCTGAACGGGTGGAGAAACTGGGTATAGATGTATATCAGATACAAACCGGGGGGGTATGTCACCTGGATGCCTCCATGGTTCACTCTGCTCTGCATAACATGGATCTGGGCGGTTTGGATCTGCTGTTTATAGAAAACGTTGGCAATCTGGTCTGCCCGGCGGAATTCGAGCTGGGGGTGGATGCCAGGGTGATGCTTCTCAGCATAACCGAAGGGGATGATAAGCCCAAGAAATACCCCCTTATGTTTTCTGAATCCAGCCTGCTGATTTTTAACAAGATAGACCTGTTGCCCAATGTGGATTTCGAAATCGAAAGAGCCGCTATGGATGCCAGGGAAGTAAATCCGGATATAGATACACTGGAACTCTCCTGCAGAACCGGAGAGGGAGTAGATAACTGGCTGAACTGGATCGACCGGCTGGTGGAAAAGTGTGGTGATGACTGATGTGTCTGGGAATACCCATGGCGGTTATACACAGGGAAGGCAACCAGGCAGTGGTGGAGTCGGGGGGTATCAGAAAGAATATAAGGGTGGATCTGCTGGATGAGGTAGAGGAGGGCGATTATGTCCTGGTTCACACCGGTTTCGCCATTGAGAAAGTGGACACCGAAGAGGCAAGAGAAACTCTGGATTTGATAAAGGAAGTATACAGAGCAGGACAGCAGACCAGAGAGGGCTGAGGCTCTTTCCCGGCTGCAGTGTGATGAATATGGAAAGACTCAAAGGTGACCATCCTTCAGGGGATGTCCCGTTTCTGGAAAGCTTCAGAGACATTAATTTGGTCAGGCCGGTGGCGGACCGGCTCAAAGCCATGAAATTGAGCGAACCCGCCGCACTGATGCATGTCTGTGGAACCCATGAACATTCCATAGCCAGGGCTGGAATCAGGGCAGTACTTCCTGAGAAGGTCAGGCTGATAGCGGGTCCCGGTTGTCCGGTATGCGTATGCCCGGCTGAAGACATAGACATGGCTATAGGTGTGGCTGAGAGGAATGATGTCATACTGACCACCTTTGGTGACATGTTCCGGGTTCCCTCCACCCGTGGTTCCATGGAGGAGGCCAGAGGGGAGGGAGCCGATGTAAGAGTAGTATATGCCCCTGTGGATGCCGTAAAGATAGCGCAGGAGAATCCCCACCGGGAGGTGGTGTTTGTGGCAGTGGGTTTCGAGACTACTGCTGCACCAATATCCGCAACACTGCTGGGAGATATACCTGACAATTTCTCCATCATACCATCATTGAGGCTTATTCCGCCGGCATTGAAATTCCTGATAGAGCAGAGCCGCGGCGAGATAGACGGGTTTATATTACCCGGACACGTTAGTACCGTTCTGGGCAGGGAAGGCTACAGCTTTCTGGAGGGTAAAGAGGGAATAGCCGGAGTTATTTCGGGATTCGAACCGCTGGACATACTGAGAGCTGTGGAAAGGCTGCTTGAAATTAATCTGCAGGGACCTCCCTTCCGGGTGGAGAATCTCTACCGGAGGGTGGTGGGTGAAGGGGGGAATGTAAGATCCAGAAGAATAATAGACCGGGTTTTTCGCCAATCAGATTCGCACTGGAGGGGAATAGGTATGATTCCAGACAGTGGTCTTGAGATAAGGGAGGAATACAGCCGCCTGGACGCCCGGATAAAGCTGGATATTGACAGGGCGGGGGATTCGGTGGATATAATGCCGGGATGCATATGTCACAAAGTTATCCTGGGGGAGGCGGAGCCGGAGGAGTGCGGGCTTTTCGGTGGTGAATGTACCCCCCGGAGGCCCTACGGACCCTGTATGGTCTCCAGCGAGGGTACCTGCAGGGCCAGGTATCTATACCGCAGGGTGGATGATTAGACTGGTCATGCTGTGGATAAATTAGAATATTGTTGACGTTTTGGGAGTTACTGATATAACCTGAATCTTAACATATTTAACCCAAAACAGCCTGTGAGCGCCGTCCTGCATAATCACGGTGATAGTTTCAGCAGGGTGGTCTTATTGGAAAAAGGAGTGGTAATTATGGAAATAGTGGTGGGCGACAAAATCTACCGTGTTTCGGGAACTCTTATCGGTAGAATAGTTGCCGGTATTGTAGTGCTGATCGTTGTATTATCAGGAGTTTACTCCGTTGACGCCAATGAAGTGGGTGTGATACAGAGATTCGGCAAGTATGTACGGAGAACTGATCCGGGAATACATCTGAAGATACCCTTCGGGGTGGAGACTGTGAAGAAGGTGAAGGTAAAGAGGGTTTTCAAGGAGGAATTCGGATTCAGAACGGTGAGACCGGGTGTACAGACTACCTATAGCCAGGGTGGTCATGACAGGGAATCCATAATGCTCACCGGAGATTTGAATGTGGCTGAAGTTCAGTGGATAGTGCAGTACCGGATCAAGGATCCCTACGACTATCTGTTCAAGATACAGGATCCCCTGGAGACAATCAGGACCATGTCGGAGGCGGTTATGCGCAGGGTGGTGGGGGATAAGACTGTTACCGATGTCCTGACCAAGGGAAGGATAGAGATAGCCAACGATGTGCAGGATGATCTTCAGGATGTCATGGATAATTTTGACTCCGGTATTCACATTGTCACGGTGAAACTGCAGAATGTTAATCCCCCTGAAAAGGTGAGGAATGCCTTCAATGAGGTCAACAGGGCCAAGCAGGACATGGAAAAGATGAAGAATCAGGCCTGGGAGGAATACAACCGGATCATACCACGGGCCGGGGGACGGGCGGAGCAGAAGATTGCCCAGGCAGAGGGTTATGCAACCCGCCGGGTGAACCGGGCGGAGGGGGATGTTGCCCTTTTCGAACAGGTCTACAGCCAGTACAGGCTGGCTCCGAGGGTAACCAAGAGGAGGCTTTATCTCGAAACCATGAACGAGATTCTGCCCAGAATCAAGGATATATACATAGTGGATAAGGAGCAGAAATCGATTCTTCCCCTACTTGATCTGGGGGCGGATTCGAAAGGAGGTGGCGGAAAATGACACGGGGTAAGCTGATTAGTCTGGTTATTTTAATAATAATAGCTCTGATAGTTCTGGGAAGCGCATTCTATGTCATCGGTGAATCGGAGCAGGCCATAATCACTCAGTTCGGCAAACCGGTGGGAGATGCCATAACCGCTTCCGGGCTGCATGTCAAGATACCATTCATTCACTCCATTCACAGGTTCGAGAAGAGGATACTTATATGGGATGGGGAGGGGAGTGAGGTTCCCACCGCGGATAAGAAGTACATCAGTTTGAATACCACTGCCCGGTGGAGAATAAAGGATCCCCTGTTGTTCTATCAGTCGGTAGGGAACAGCATGGGAGCTCAATCCAGGCTGGATGATATTATCGATTCGGCGGCCAGGGATGTGGTTTCAAATAATATCCTGGTCGAAGTGGTCAGGAATTCAAACCGGTTATATCAACGGACCCGGGCCCGCCAGGAGGCTGATACCGCAGCAAGCGAGGAGGAGAGTGTCTCCCAGGTTACCGAGAAAATAGATGAAGGCCGGGAGGAACTTGCCAGAAGGATACTGGCCAGTGCTTCAGAACTGGTATCCCAGTATGGAATAGAGATACTGGATGTTAAGATCAAGAGATTGAACTATGTGGAGGATGTAAGGCAGAAGGTGTATGAGCGCATGATCAGTGAACGTCAGAGGATCGCCTCCAAATACAGATCGGAGGGTGAGGGAAGTAAAGCCGAGATCCTCGGTTCCATGGACCGGGAGCTGGAGAAGATTCAGTCAGAGGCCTACCGGAAAGCACAGAGAATCAAGGGCAGGGCGGATGCTCAGGCCACCAGGATATATGCGGTCGCTTACAGAAAGGACCCCGAATTTTACTCCTTTCTCAAGACTCTGGAGATATACCGCAATACGGTGGGTGAAAATTCCAGGGCTATCCTGACAACCGATAGTGATATTTACAGGTATCTTAAGGAAATAAGGTAGAGGTAAACATAATAAAACAGCATTTATCTATGAGCATCGCGGGATACGGGAAATCCGGATTAATTCTCTCACTTCTCTCCCTTCTGGTGGTTACTCTCACTGCCACCGCCGGCGGGCGTAATCATCCCGAGATCGACTGGAAGACCATCGCTACCCCCCATTTCAGGATTCAATTCCATGAGGGGGAGGAATGGCTGGCCAGGAAGGCGGCCGTAATAGCGGAAGAGATCTATGATCCGGTGACCGAACTGTTCGGATACCAGCCCGGCGACCCCATCTACATAAATCTTTTTGATAAGGAGGACCGTCCGGTCGGAGCGGCATACTACTATCTTAACCGGATAGACATCAGCGCCTCCGGCTCGGAGTTTATTTTCAGGGGGACGGTGGACTGGCTGCGAAATGTGATAACTCATGAGTTTACTCATATGATCTCTCTTCAGAGCGCCATGAAACTTACCAGAAAGGTTCCCGCCTTCTATTTCCAGGTGATTTCCTTCGAGAAGGAGAAGCGTCCCGATGTGATAACAGGCTATCCCAATTTCCAGGTATCCGTTCCGGTTTCCGGTATAACTGTACCGGCATGGTTCGCAGAGGGGATAGCTCAGAATCAGTGCAGAGCCGTCCGGCATGATTACTGGGATTCCCACCGGGATATGCTGCTGAGGGTAGCCACTCTGAATGACCGGCTACTAACACTGGATGAGATGGGTGTATTCGATAAAAATTCGCTGGATGCAGAGATGGTATACAACCAGGGATACTCCATGGTGAGGTTCATTGATGCGGAGTATGGCGAGAATAAGCTGGAAGAACTGGCGGGTGCCCTTTCATCCCTGTACCGCTGGACCTTCGACTCTGCCTGCGGGCAGGTATTGGGAAAGTCTTCCGGGGAGCTTTATAATAGCTGGAAGGAAGATATCACCCGCAGATACAGCGAGCAGGCTGAGGAGATCGGAAAGGAAAGGACCGGCAGCGAAGTTGCCGGGTGTGGTTACATGAATATCAATCCCCGCAGCGATGGTGAAGGGGGATGGTATTTTCTGTCCAACTGCGGGGGGGATTATCTCAGTACCAACCTGATAAGAATCGACCGTCGGGGCAACAGGGAGGTCATAGCGGAAAACGTCTATTCCAGCTTCGATATATCTCCCGGAGGCGGCAAACTATGCTATTCGCGCAGGACCGGAGACAATCTCTTCGGATACCACCGGGATGATATATTTGTCTTTAACCGGAAGAAGGATGAGCAAATCAGGATAACTAAGGGGATCAGGGGAAATTCCCCGGTGTGGTCACCATCGGGTGAGAGAATAGCATTTATTACAACCCGGGGAGGAAGCGACAGGATAATGAAGATCAATCAGGATGGTTCCGGGGGGCGTTACCTCACTCCGGAGGAGAAGGGAAGGCGGTATTTTGATCTGGATTGGGGTAAGAAGGGAATACTGGCTACCGTATTCGAAGGAGCCAGCAGGGATGTGGTGCTGATAGATCCGGATAGTGGGGACCGGAGATATATCCTGAATTCGATGGCCGATGAGAGGGACCCGTGCTGGGACAGGGGGGAGGAAGGGGTGTTCTATTCCTGTGACGGTACCGGAATATTCAATATCTATTATCTGGACCTCTCCGATTCCAGCCGGACAAAATGTACCAACAGCATAGGGGGATGTTTCGACCCCTCGCCGAGTGGAGAGGCGATATTATTCACCCTATACGGAAAGGACGGATTCAGGATCAACCGGATGGCTAACTGGATTGAAAATACTGTGCCGGTTTTCCGGGAGGAACTTGACCGGGCGCTTATGGAGAGAAGATCCGTTTGCCTGGCGGTAAATGGGGGTTCGATGGAGGTATCCGAGAGAGAGGATTTTTATCCGTCCAGAAGAACCGGGGCTGAAGAACCTTATGGAGTAGCCACAGGGGAGAAAGATAAACCGGCCGGAGAAGAGGTGGAAGAATTCGGTATGCAGTACAGCTCCCTGTTTGTATTCCCCAGATTCATGATATATGAGGAAAAACCCCGGCTGGGAATATATTTGGATACCAGGGATTTTCTGGACAGACAGGCTGTTTCGGCGGGGGGTTCGATAAACCGTGAGGGGGAGTTTGACCTGCAGCTTAACCTCACGGTGAAGCAGTTTTCCCCCACCTTTTCATTCAGTGTATTCAGAAAGCGGAAGTATTACAGTTTCAACAGCAGGGAGAGGGGTACCACCTTTGAAAACTACACCCGGTACGATCTCTGGGATGCCTTCTTCACCTGCAGCTACGAACTTGATCCCACCACTGCCTTCAGCAGGAAAGAAATCGTTCTTCAGTATAACCACGGTGAGTACGGATTGAATATAGAACGGTGGAATGTAACGGATATTGAGGAAACGGGGAAAAGGGAGTTCAAATATGCGTTGGGATGGAACTACTATAAATCAAATGAAGTTTCTCTGATTTACCACTACCGTGACATAGCCGAGTCGGTAAATGCAGATATAAATCCTTCCAGGGGGAGGGAAATCAGCATTGCCGTAACCGCTGCCTGGGACAAGCTATTCACCTCCAACAGGTTTGAATACGCCTTCAGGCCGCTGTATACCAATAATTATTTCGGAAGATACCAGGCCAGTTACCGGGAGTATATACCCCTGCCATTCTGGAGCCATGTCCTGTCGTTTCATCTCAGGGGCGGAGTAATCGATAATGATGTGGATGATTTTTTCAACCTGTTTCTGGGAGGAAGGGACGGCTTGAGGGGTTATTCATACTACAGCATGGGAGGGCGAAAGATGGCCCTGGCCAGGCTGATTTACCGTTTTCCCATCCTGGGGAGAATCGACCGGCAGATTTTCAATCTGTATTTTTCATCCCTCTACGGAGGTCTTTTCACCGAAGCGGGAAAGGCCTGGGATGAGGATGAATTCGATCTCAACGGTAACAAGAAGGATGTGGGTTTCGAACTCAGGCTGAAGGGATTTTCCTTCTATACATATCCCATAGCTGCATCGTTCGAAGCGGCCTACGGACTGAACGATGTAGAATATACCGATCCATTCGATCTGAGAGAGACCTTCTATGAGGGGAATAAATGGAAATTCTACGGGTCCATTCTGTTCAGTTTCTGAAGGGTGTATGGAAAGATAACAGGACTGATTCCTCCGTGGAGGTCCGTTGGGAGATTTATTTGACCGGGTGCGAGAATGAAAGTTAAACTTGCCGGCTTTAATATTGAGTCCGAAATGATCGAATCGCTGAAGGGAGATAGCAGGGAGTGCTGCACCCCGGAGGTGATTTCGGCCGCCTATGCCAGAATAAGCAGGGACCCCCGGAGCGTGGACAGACTCAGGAGGGAGGCCAGGAACGAGGTTGAAGCGGCCAGAAGATCCAACCGTAAGATTGTATTCGGGATGGGTCATTCGTCCATAGCCGAGCACGCCATGTTTAATTTCGACATAATGGATGTTTCGAGGCTGGCGGTGGAGGAACTGGAACATTTCCGGCTGGCTTCATTTACCGAGAAATCTCAGCGCTATATAAAACTGGGCCGGGACCTGCTGATCCCGGTTGAAATCGAGGAGGCTGGTCTTGGGGAAGAGTTCCGCAGTATGGTTACCACTCTTCACCGGGAGTACCGGAAACTGCTGGACAGGATCATGGAGGTGAGTGAGCAGGAGGGGGTAGCCAGGGAAGATTCCCGGTATGTAATGCCCCTTGCCACTACCGCTCAACTGGGGATGACGGTTAATGCCAGAGAGCTGGAGTATATCATCGGCAGGCTGTCTTCACATCCTCTGGATGAATTAAGACAGCTGTCCCGCCAATTAAGTGAACTGGCTGGAAAGGTGGCCCCCTCTCTGATAAGATACACAGAAACCAGTCCATATCTTCGCAATGTCTATCAGGCTAAAACAAGGTTAGCCGGCGAATTGCCGCTTTCTGAGTCTGGAGACGGAGGGAGGGAGCGGCCGGTCGAACTGTTAGACTACACCAGGGATGCCGACCGGAGGCTGTCTGCTGCAATTCTGTTCTCCGCCGGTGATATTTCCATGGAGGATGCCCAAAGAATTGCTGAAGATATGAACGAGCAGGATAAAAAGTATCTGATCCTGGAAACCATGGCGGGGCTGGAGTCATATCACAGTGTGTGGAGGGAGTTCGAGTGTGTCGGTTTTACCTTCCAGGTGGTTGTTTCTGCTTCCTGTTTTGCCCAGCTGAAGAGACACCGGATGTCCACCCAGATTCCTCAGGATTATCTTACTTCACTCGGTGTTTCGGTGCCTCCCGGTATAAACAGGAGCGGCTCTACGGATTTTTTCAACCGCTGCATCGATATCAGTGAGGGGATGCACCGCCGGCTGGAAGAACTGAACGGCCAGGTGTCTTCATATGCCCTCACCAATTCGCACCGGAGAAGGGTTCTGGTGGAGATGAATCTCCGGGAAATTTATCATTTTTCGCGGCTCAGAAGTGATCATCATGCCCAGTGGGAGATAAGAAACCTGTCTGACGAGATATGCCGCCTGGTAAAAGAGAAAGCCCCCCTGGGAGCGATGCTTCTCGGCGGCAAGGACTCATTCGAGCGGATAAGGCGAACAGCCGGAGAATCTCCCCCTCATGATAAGGACAAATGATTTGGCGGGATCTTTTATCTGCCCGGCCATGAGATGGATTCCAGCGGGAATCAGGAGGCTACGGATGGAAGAAAAGTTGATCCGGCTGATAAGGAAAAGAAGGAGTATCAGAAAGTATAAACCGGACCCGGTATCGAGGGAATTGCTGGAAAAGTGCATGGAAGCGGTGAGATTCGCACCCTCCGCCTGCCATACCCAGGGATGGAGATTTATCATAACATCAGGGGAGACTAAGGACCGGCTGGCAAATGAATCACTGGGAGGGGTCATAGTTCCCAACCGGTTTGCTTCCACCGCTCCGGTTATAGTGGTAATAGCAATGGATCTCGACCTGATAACCCACCGCCTGGGAGGTACACTCAAGGGCAAGAGTTACCATGCAATGGATGCCGGTATTGCCGGAGAGCATTTTATCCTTCAGGCCACTGAGGAGGGACTAGGTACCTGCTGGCTGGGATGGTTCCACACCGGTAAGGTCAGAAAGATTCTGGAAGTCCCCGGGAGCTGGGATATTGCTGCCATGATTACGGTGGGATATCCGGACGAAAAGCCATCACCCCGGGCCAGGAAAACCGTCCAGGAAATATCTGAATTCAGAGATTAGTTATCTGATACTATAAGAACTTGATCTTGACCCATGGGCAATTTCAGCAAACTGATAATATATCTGATGTTCCCGGCCGTTGTTTTAACCGGTGTATCAGGAGAAGTTGGACATACTGGTGAAGAGGAGATGCGGTACCGCCGGATTGTTTCCCTTTCACCCAGTGTCACTGAAACCATGTTTAAACTTGGACTGGGGGAGAGGGTGGTGGGGGTTACCAGATTCTGTAAATATCCGCCCGGTGTAGAGGATATTGTAGAGGTGGGTGGATATCTGGATCCTAATTATGAGGCTATAGCTTCCCTCCGGCCGGATATGGTATTTGTTCTGCCCGAACAGGAGAAGGTGGGATCTTACCTGGACAGAATGGATATCAGTTATGTCACCGTGGATAACAAAAAGATCGAAGATATTCTCAGCACAGTTAAAATTATCGGAGAAACATGCGGAGCGGGGGAACGGGGGAGGAAGTTAGTAAAACGGTTAAAGCAGGAGATGGAAGAGGTAAGAAACAGAACCAGGGGTCTTCCTTCACCCCGGGTATTGATTTCGGTAGGCAGAAGTGGGGGGGAGGGGGAGTTAAACGGAATTTATGCTGCCGGAAAAGGAACCTACTATGACCAGCTCCTTGAATACGCCGGTGGAATTAACGCCTGCCGTACCAGCAGGGTATCGTATCCGGTAATCACTCTGGAAGGAATACTGGATTTGAAGCCGGATATCATTATAGATATTGTATACAGCATGAAGAAGGATGGCCTGGATAGCAGCGACTTTCTGAAAGACTGGCAGTCCCTGATATCTTTCGGTGTTATACAGGATGATGATATATATATACTGGATCAAGACTACTGGGTGATTCCCGGTCCCAGGTTTGTGAAGTTGCTCTATCATCTGGCTGGTATTCTGCACCCCCGGGTGAAATTGGAGATAGACCGGTGAATAACGCAATAGAAGTAGAAAATCTGAGTTTCCGGATAGATCAGAAGTTTATCCTCGACTCCGTATCCATGAATGTGGAAGAGGGCCAGTATGTATCCCTGATTGGACCCAACGGGGCCGGTAAGACCACACTGCTTGGATGTGTTATGGGGATAATTAAACCCTCAGGTGGTATTATCAGGGTGGAGGGAGATGATATACGCGATATCTCCCAGAGAGATCTGGCCTCCAGGATAAGTTATGTACCACAGAATGAGGGAAGGTTTATCCCTTTCCGGGTGAGGGATTTTGTGATGATGGGAAGATATCCCCATCTCAGTCCATTCACGTCGGTGAGTGAACGGGACAGGGCGATAGTACAGGAGGCACTTGAAATGACCGGTACGGCAAAGCTGGGGGATAGATACATAAATACCCTCAGCGGAGGAGAGACTCAGCTGGTATTCATTGCAGCTGCTATTTCCCAGGGGTCCCGCATACTTTTGCTGGATGAAGTGACAACCTTTCTGGACCCCGGTCATAAGAGCACTGTGCTGAATATCCTGCGCCGGATCAACCGGAAGTTGGGCATCGCCATTGTTTCGGTAACCCATGATATAAACCATGCCCTGCTTTACAGTGAAATGGCAGTAGTGTTGAGGGGGGGAGGAGTAATGTTCCGGGGGAAGTCGGAGCTGCTGGCGGACAACAGAATACTTAAAAAGGCCTATGACCATGAGTTTGAATTCATGAAACACCCCTCCATGGATAAGGTTATAGTTGCTCCGGATGCAGGTGAAAGATGAATACTTCAGAGAAGAGGGTATTTCTGTACATCATTCTATTTTTTGTAGCGGTGATGATTGTTTCACCTTATCTCGGCATCCAGAAAATATCTCCATGGGATGTAACAGGGGGGGGAGAAGATGATATAAAAAGTGAAATATTCTGGAGATTACGGGTGCCCAGGGTGCTGGCGGCATTTGCCGCCGGAGCTGCCCTGGCGCTAAGCGGAATGGTGTTTCAGGCTATGTTCAGAAATCCGCTGGCCACCCCTTTCACTCTGGGAGTTTCCGCCGGGGCTGCTTTCGGGGCTGCCCTTTATATGAAACTGGGGATGGCTTTCTCCGTATTGTCTGTTCAAGGTGAATCTATCAGTGCATTCCTGGGGGCAATTCTCTCTGTGCTTCTGGTTTATGGACTGACCCGCCTGAGAAGAGGTTTTTCCACCGCGGTTCTGCTTATAGCTGGAGTAGCTGTCAATTTTTTCTTCTCCAGCCTGATTCTATTCATTCAGTATCTCAGCGATTTCGCCGGTTCCTACCGGGTGATAAGATGGTTGATGGGAGGATTCGAGATAGTGGGTTACCGGTCGGTGTTTACCCTGCTGTTATTTCTGGGTATGGGTATGGTGGTGATACTTTTCCTGATCAGGGAACTCAACCTGCTAATGGTGGGAGAGGATATAGCAGCCAGCCGGGGAGTGGAGGTAAAATGGGTTAAACTGTCTCTGTTTATAGCCGCTTCTGTTATGATTGGGGGAGTAGTGGCGGTATGCGGACCTATTGGGTTTGTTGGTATGATGGTTCCACATATCTGCCGGTTGCTGATAGGCTCGGATCATAAGTATCTGGCTCCTGTTTCGATTCTGGCCGGGGGTTCTTTCCTGGTACTTTGTGATGCATTCTCACGCCTGATAATAGCACCCGCAGAGATCCCGGTTGGTATAATAACTGCGCTTCTGGGGGGACCATTCTTCATCTGGCTGCTGATAGGAAGATCCGGGAAGAGATGGATTTTCGACAGACAGTGGTAGAATTAAATTGATCAAATTGCCGGCCGGCTGATAGTGGAATATTCTTCCTGACTCTTTAATAATTACAAAAAGTGGATATATTCCAGGAGAATAAAGAAGGTAATGATTACAGTGGTGCCGGAGGCGGGAGTCGAACCCGCATGGAGCAAAGCTCCGGGGGATTTTGAGTCCCCTGCGTCTACCAGTTTCACCACTCCGGCACGGAGTTAAAGTATTTGTTATTTATCGACAGTGTCAAGGTATATCTCGGTGGGAGGGGGTGGAAGCCGTATTATAAGTCTTCTTGGCTCTGCAGGGACCCAGAATGGCGGAGAGAAGAATGGCATTCTGCAGGTTGGATCTGTTTTTCAGAA
Organism: uncultured bacterium; assembly: GCA_964613215.1. GTDB lineage: Bacteria > Krumholzibacteriota > Krumholzibacteriia > Krumholzibacteriales > CAZTHK01 > CAZTHK01. The sequence goes on from CAZTHK010000005.1 coordinate 59,365, forward strand.
AGCTCTCCATATACCTGCGCTTTTCAGCAGAAGCCATCTCCCTGCGTTGGGATAGAGATATAATCTCATCCCTCTGCCCGGTTATCTCCATGCGGGAAATAGGGCTGCCGGAAACCATCTCTTCAGCTTTTTCCAGCCGCTTGCGTTCATCCCCGCTGATACCTCTGGACTCCTCAAAACGGTCTTCGCTCCATCCTGTTTCCTCCCGGCGAGGATCGATGTTGGAGCGGCCTGATGTTTCCCCGGCTATTCCTTCTGTACTCCCTTTACTCTCGAAGCGGTCTTCATCCCATCCACCGGTTTCACCGGCATACTCACGGCTGCTCCGCTGAGGCGGGGCAGATTTTCCCCTTGAGGTGGAATATGGCTGGTAGGGGGGTTCTTCATCCTCACCTGCGAAGTCCAGCTGCCCCAGGCGCTTTTCCATCTCTCCAAAGAAGTCTTCCCCATTCTTCTTTTTTTCTTCCTTTTTGTCCCCGGAAGAGAGGGAGCCGGCAACCCGCCTTATTATGTTGATCAGTATAAACCCTATTATCAGGACGATGATTCCGTCATTCATTTCTTATTCCTCTTCGCCCTTACCACTTTCCCCGGATGGTCTGGCTATGGAACTTCTCATGCTGGTGTCCGCCTGGATGTTCTTGAGGTTGTAATAGTCCATTATACCGAGGTTCCCGCTTCTGAATGCTTCGGCGATGGAACGGGGAATTTCCGCTTCCGCTTCCACCACCTTGGCACGGTGTTCCTGAGTAAGTGCTTTCATCTCCTGTTCCCTGGCTACAGCCAGAGCCCTGCGTTCCTCCGCCTTGGCCTGGGCAATTCTCTTGTCCGCCTCCGCCTGATCGGTCTGCAGTTTAGCTCCGATATTATCTCCCACATCCACATCGGCAATATCTATGGAGAGGATTTCAAAGGCGGTTCCTGAATCCAGCCCCTTCTCCAGTATGTTTCTGGAGATATTATCCGGATTTTCCAGAACCTCTTTGTGAGTAGTGGTGGACCCTATAGTGGTAACTATTCCCTCACCAACCCGGGCAATTATGGTCTCTTCTCCGGCGCCCCCCACCAGCCTGTCAATATTGGCTCTCACCGTAACCCTGCTGGTGGCCTTAACCTGAATTCCGTCCATGGATACTGCAGCAATCATGGGGGTATTTATCACCTTGGGATTAACACTTACCTTGACCGCTTCCAGCACATCACGCCCGGCCAGGTCAATGGCTGTAGCTCTCTCGAAGGAGAGATCAATATTGGCTTTATCCGCAGAGATGAGCGAATTCACCACACTGGTAACATCACCTCCCGCCAGGAAATGTGCTTCCATCTTGTCGGTGTTCATCTTTAATCCCGCTTTAGTGGCAGCGATGATGGGACGAATTATCTTCTGGGGAGGCACCTTCCTGAGCCGCATACCCACCAGATCCCTGAATATTTTCAATTTTACTCCGGAGAAATATGCAGTTATGTAAAGCCCCAGAGGGATAAAGTAGAAGAACAGAATTAACAGTATTATTATCCCGATTACCATCAAGAAGAGACCTATTCCTGATATACTCATTTTTCTCCATCCTTTGATTCAGGGTTAAAGTTTCTAAGCCAGATCCACAACGATTCTGTATCCCTCCACTCGAATAACCTTTATCCTTGAGTTCTTCTGAATATAACCGCCCTCCGTTACCACTGAATACTTGGAGCCGTCTATCAGGGCGGTGCCCGAAGGACGAAGCATGGTAACTGAGACCCCTTCCTTACCCAGCAGTGATTCATAGGTATCCGGAGATGAGCGGTAACCCTCTGCACCGCTCTCCGAAGTATTGAGTATCAGATGCTGGAAAGGAGTAAAACGGGGAAGTTTTCTGATCAACACCATAATTACGGCAAAGGAAACGATAAATGATATGGCCAGGATTTTAATAGCGGATACAAAATCACTGACCACAGTAAACCGGCCGATAAGACTCAGAAAGAGGCTGGCCACTATACAGATTATTCCCATAATTCCCACCACTCCGAATCCCGGGATAACAAAGAATTCCACCAGCAGCAGTCCGAGCCCTACGATAAACAGGAGTATTTCCCACCACCCGGCTATATTCACAATATACTGGCTTCCGAAGAAGAGTATCAATGCAATAAGGGCTATTGCCCCCGGCAGACCCAGCCCGGGAGTCTTGAATTCCAGGAATATTCCCAGAATGGCTATGGTAATCAGTATGCTGCTGACCATAGAGGTGGTAAGGAACCCGGCCAGTTTCTCTGAAGCATTCATCTCGGCCACGCTGGTGACAGCAGAAGAAAGGCCCTGGTCGGTCAGGAGTTCCTGGAGGTCCTTCACAGTCTTATCGGCTATCCCGAGTTCCAGTGCTTTGGAGGTGGTAAGGGTAAGTAACTTGCCCTCATCGATTACTCCTTCTATCTCGATAGAGGGATCCGCAAAAGCTTCCGCCACATCGCCCCTCCGGTTGTTTTTCTCCGCGGTGGAACGGAGTTCCGTCCGCCAGTAGGAGATAACCTTTTCACTGACCTCGCCCTTGCTCATCCCCATACCCATGGAGACAGGTTTGGCTGCTCCTATGGTCGAGTTAGGGTGCATATAGATGCGGTCGGCGGCAAGAGATATAAGTGCCCCCGCCGATATGGCCCTCTTGTCGATGAATGCGGCGGTTGGTATATTCGAATTCAGTATTGCATCACGAATGGCAACGGCAGCATCCAATCTTCCGCCAAAGGTGTTAATACGGTATATGATCAGATCATAACCCTCTTCGGCCGCCTGGCCGGTAGCCCTCTGGATGAATGGAGCCAGCCCAAGCTGAATCTCGCCCTTCACCGGGATAACCAGCACTCCGGCACCGCTCAAACCCTGATCCCCTGCAGCGGTGACGGCGAAGAATAATATTATCCATAAAATAATTAATCTTTTCATAATCTGACCCTGTAGGGAAATCTATTTCTTTTTGCCGATTTAGTCAATAGTATTCTATTCAACTGCAGTAATATGAATAATAATCATTTAATTATAAGGAGCAACATCCGAAAATTAACTTGACGAGGGTTTAGATATTGATAATATCAGTAAGGAAAGAAAGGTTGGGGTTGTAGCTCAGCTGGGAGAGCGCTTGTCTGGCAGACAAGAGGTCACGGGTTCGATCCCCGTCAACTCCACCATTTTTTTTATTGTCATTAAATTTATATGGAGTAGAATTAGCGGGTGACTGAGATGGATACAGAATTGATAAGGGGAGTGATCAACCGTGAATAAAGAAAGGTTTCCGTCAGTACTGTATATATTTGAGGATGCTCGCTTCCCCAACTTTTTTCCCCTCTCCCTCTACAAACCGGTATATGATCTCAGAATCGGGATGGAAAACCTGGGCAGCAGGTTAATATATGATCTGGATCCGGACAGGGTGGTTTATCTTTGCCGTCCCTATCTGGCCAATACTCTCTCCGAAGACCGGGAACAGCAGAAGGTGGAAAAGCCCTTTCAGGTAAACCGGGCCGAAGATTCCGAAGCACTATTCCTGAATGGCCGTTTGCTGACCCTCCAGGATGAACTTGGTGAAATGCTTCAGAAACTGGAGAAGAACACCCTGTTTCATAAAAACGGCAGGACAGTGGCGGCATGGCTGGATAAGGACAAAGTTGCACCATTAGTGGAATATATCATGGAGCCTCTGTCGGATGAAAATATTACCCGGATTCTACAGATGATCGGAGGGAAAATCGGCGGGCCTGATTCCGGAAAAGGAAAGGTTGAGAATGAAGATGATGGAAAGATAAATGGTATAGTGGAGTGGGGAGGGAAAAATGGAATTAACATCAGAGAAACAGGTATTACCCTGCTTTCGCATGTGTGGCAGTTGATTGGCAACAATGCCAGATGTATAAAGGATGACTACCAGAAGAATCCGCTGAGAGGAACCGCTCCCGAAAGTGAATTGTTCAAGGGTGTTAATATGATAAACGAGGAAGACATTGTTATTGGATCCGAGGTGGAGGTCAGGTCGGGGACCGTTCTGGACGCATCGGATGGCCCGGTGATAATAGACAGCAGTGTTATAATCGAACCCAATGCCATAATATTCGGTCCCTGTTTTATAGGTAAAAATTCAGTAATCAGGGGCGGGGCAAAAATTGGCCAGGGTACCACCATAGGTGATTATTGCAAGATAGGGGGTGAGGTGGAGGAGACCATAATATCCTCCTACACCAATAAGCAGCACGAAGGTTTCCTGGGCCATTCATATATCGGATCGTGGATTAATATGGGGGCCGGTTGCTGTAACAGCGATCTCAAGAATAACTATGATCATATAGAGGCCTGGAGTGCCGGTAAGATAAGAAAAACGGGCAGGAGGTTTCTGGGTGCGGTAATCGGGGATCACTCCAAGGTTGCTATAAATACAAGGATTAATACCGGGACGGTTATAGGATTCTGTTCCAATGTGATCCCGCTGGGTTTCACTCCCAAATTCATACCCAGTTTCACCTGGAATATGGAGCCTGAGTTCGATGAGTATCAGCTGGACAAGGCGATATCTACAGCAGAGATAATGATGGACAGAAGGGGAATAGAATTATCACCCGCCTTTGAAGACCTGTTCACTTACATCTATAAATCCTGCAGGCAGAGTGGTCATAAAATATAAAAAGAAAGATAAATGTCTCGAACTATCCTGATAGGGGAAAAGATAAACAGCAGTAATAACAGGATAAAAAGCATCCTGTCCAAGCGGGAAAAGCAGCCTCTTATGGAGATAGTGAGAAAACAGGAGGCGGGTAAAGCCTCCTTTGTGGATGTGAATGCCTCCATGATGATGAAGGAGGAGTGGGAAGCTCTGGAATGGGCTGTGGAGCTGATACTGGAGAATTCCCGTCTGGGAGTTTCGGTGGACAGTTCGGACAGCGGGATTCTTTTCAGAGCGGCTGAAAAGTATGGGGAAAGAATTCTGATCAACTCACTCTCCAGTGACAGCAAGTTGATCAGCCAGGCACTTCGGGTTTTGGGAGAGTCCGGTGCCAGTGCCATTATAATGCTGAAATCACGGGAGAAGATGCCAGCCGGGGTGGAAGAGAGGCTGGAACTTGCTGATATGGCCAGGGGGTTAATAGATGGTTCTTCCGTATCTTCTGACAGGATCTTCCTTGATCCTGTATTTACACCGGCAGCTCTATCAGCAGGGGGGATGTGGGGCATACTGGATACTGTGTCCCGGCTGAAAGAGGATCATCCCCGGTACAGGGTGGTGGGTGGACTGTCTAATATTTCCTACGGGATGCCTTCCAGAAGATTGATCAACAGAACATTCCTGGGCATGTTGTTATCAAGGGGAATGGATGCCATTATTGCTGATGTAACAGATGCTGGACTGCTGGAAGCCCTCATCACAGCTGAATTCCTGCTTGGCTATGATGAAGGCGGCAGGGGGTTTTTGCAATACTACAGGTCCAGGAGATCCTGAGCGGACAGCCACTCATCCTTGTAAGTGACTACCATACAATTAGATAAAGAGCATTAATAATATGCCACACCGGTGGCATAATTATTGAATGTATATTTATTCGCACGCGGAATGTTCCCTGTTGGTTCGTGGCTTGTCATTTGCGTGGTTCTCATCCTCACGTGAAGAAGCACACGCGGTGATACACGTTCCATACGGGGAACTTTTATTTTATCCTACCATTAATTTCTCTCTGGTTCAAGATATATTAATTGCATTTGAAATTCCCCCTGCAGATTCAGTGTTATATGATGATTCCGTGCTGCCTGAAAGCAATTGACAAGAAAGTGGTATTTTAGTGAACATTTACTTTGACAACCAGAACCCGGTGTGATAAAAGTTATTATAATATCGCAGCTCAAAATGAATAGAGGAAGTGATGAGCAATTGTTAGCAGAGTGTTCCAATTAAAAGAGAGGTGTTAGGAAATGACAAAATCGGACATCGTTGAAACTATCTCGGAAGAGACCGGGATGAGTAAAAAAGATTCAAATGTAGTGGTTAACATGATCATTGAAAATATATCAAATGCCCTGGAACGGGGGCAGAAGGTTGAATTAAGGGGATTCGGAAGTTTCAAGGTCAAGGACAGAAAGGCAAGGAAGGCAAGGAATCCCAGGACCGGCGAATCTGTGGATGTTCCGGCAAAACTGGTACCTTACTTTAAGCCTTCCAGGGAGTTGAAATCTAAGGTGGATGTCTGATAGTTCCTTCTTTCCGGGGATTATTTGCAAAATCTGTTTGATATTTGCAGCCTTATATCTTATGTATACCTAAAAGACATTAATTAAGGAGGGGGGGAGGAATATTATGCCCAGCGGAAAGAAAAGAAAGAGAAAGAAAATTTCAAAGCACAAGAGAAAGAAGAGATTGCGCAAGGACCGCCACAAGAAAAAGAGATAAAACTGCAGGGAGAATATGTCTTTCAAGGAGCGCAGAAGAGCAAAGAGGGTAGAGAAGAAACTACCCATCACTGTTCTGGGTGGTCCCGAGAAGGTGGCGGGTGAAACCCTTAACATCAGTACCAATGGTGTCTATTTCACCTGCCCCTACTTTATTGAACCTCTAACCAAGGTACACCTTAGCCTGGTTATTCCGGGCGAGGAGGATTCCCGGGACCAGGTAGAGAGTGAAGGGGTTGTGGTAAGAGTCGAACCGGAGAGGAAGGACGCCTCTGTGTCCGAGTACAACATAGCTGTATTCTTCAATAGAATATCTGATCCAGATCACAGCAAGCTGGAATCATTTATCCAACGCTGTCTCGAGTAAGATAATTCCAGGCAAAAATTTATTAATTATCTAAAGGCGCTTATACTCTGTCCGAATATCTATGTAGATCCGGTTTTTGAGCGAAAAAGACACCGCCCGGCCGGTATGAACTCAGCGTATGAATTTTATTTGTACTCCGGTATGAGCTTTCGGATAGCAAAGGATACTTCATTGAAGATAATTTTTCTGTACAAGAGGTTATATGATAAAAGCAGAAAGCAACTTGAGGCGTTGAAGCAAGGTGATCTCTGGATGGTGGAGGAATTAACCCGGGAGAGGGAGGAGCTCACCGATGAAATATGCAGCATTATCGACCATGGAAGGGTAGATCTGGATAATAATCTTATCAGCAGAAAAGCGCATGAATTGACAGAAGCCATCCTCCAGATAGATGAGCAGATAAAAAATGGGTTGATGAGTGAACTGGTAACCAGAAACCGCAAACATTCCGAACTCGAGGTTCATGAATAAATACCTTCTTATCCCCTGACCGGTTGTTTTGTTAATAAAGCCGGCCAATTCGACATTAAGTCACCTGTTTTATCATCCCCCTCAGGGAAAAGTGGATGTATTTCCGCCGGGGGGTTGACTTTTTGGCGTACCTGATTAAACTCAAGATATACATTTTTATTGAAGGTATCCGGCAGGTGTGATATCTATCTCATTTAGAATTAAAGGAAAGGAAAGCGTTTTGGATTATCGGGGATCTATACTGGTTGTGGATGATGAGGAAAACATCCTTGATATACTGGATCAGTTTCTTTCGGAGAGAAATTATCTGGTGAAAACAGCCAGAAAGGGAGAGCTTGCTCTCCAGATGGCCAGAGAATTCGATCCGGGAGTTGTTCTTATCGATATTAAGTTGCCCGATTACAACGGGCTGGAACTGATAGAAAAATTCAGGGCCATACAACCCGGGACCAAGTGCGTGGTGATGACCGGTTATGCTTCGATGGAAAGCACCATTCAGGCCCTTCGTCTCAATGCCTTCGATTATATTATTAAGCCCTTCGATCTGGTAAAGATTGGCGAAGTAGTGGATGCTGCCTTCAGCCACTTTCTGCTCAAGCGTGACAGCTCCAGGATAATAAAACGTCTGGAATCAGCTAACCGGCAGCTGGAAAAGAGCAAGCAGGAGTTGAGCCGCAGGGTGATGAAGACCAACAGGGAGCTTGCTCATACTAACGATTTGCTGAAGAGGCATGTAACCAGGTTAAAGATGCTCTACCAGATGGGGAGGGATATAAGTTCAAGTGAGGACTGGAGCGATTCGCTGGACAGATTTCTGATGGCCCTATGCAGCTATATGGATGCAGAGGGGTCGGCTCTTCTGCTTTTCAGTAACAGCGGGGAAGTACTTCAGGTGAGAACTTCCTACCAGGTGGAAGAACCACTTCTAAAAGAGGCCATCAGCACTTTGAGGAAGATTCACAACCGGGACCTGCTGAGCTGTGAAATATTTGCCCTGGAAGGCTATTCCCGTGGTAAGGTGAATACCTGCCTGAATATGCCCGGCAAATGGCGGGAAACAGTGATTCCCCTTCAGTACAAGGGAAGATGGCTGGGATTCATATTCCTGGTCAAACAATATAAATCCAGAAATGAGTATCTTAATGATTACCATTTTATCACAACCATACAGACCATTCTTACCGAGGAAGTAGCCAATGCGGTTAATATCAGCAGATTAAGAAACCTTAAGAATTTCAATCAGACCATACTGGAAAACATCAATAACGGGGTGCTCAAGACCGACCGGGAGGGAGGAATAGTATTCCTCAACAGTAAAGCAAGGGAGATGCTGGGGGTAAATTCGGTTGAAGGATTGAAATTTGATCAGGTATTTGACGATCCCGCTACGGATGGATCACTGTTTCATTATCTAATTCACAATAAAGGTTCCAGTTTTTCCATGGAGGTTACCCTGACTCCCGGAGGTGTTAGCAGGATGCCGATACGGTTGAGCACTACCAGGGTTAAAACCGATGAATTCCATGGAAAAACTCTGGTTGCCGTTTTCGAGGACCTGACTGAGCAGAAGAAGATGGAGGAGGAGCTGAGGAGGAATGACAGGCTCAGGTCCATAGGAGAATTATCGGCGGGGGTGGCCCATGAGATAAGAAATCCACTCACCGGCATAGCTACTACTGCCCAGGTGCTCAAGGACAGAATGAGGAAAGAATCCGGTAACGTCCGGTATATCTCGGTTATCCTGGACGAGATAAAGCGATTGGACGACATCATTACCAATCTGATGACCTTTGCCAGGCCATCCTCACCCCAGCCATCCGATTTTCAGCTCAGGGAGCTGATAGCAGAGGTGGCAGCACTGATATCCCGGGAGGCTGAAAGGGAGGGTGTCCGGATCGAAATCGACGACCGGGTGGAAAATGATTCATGCTATCTGGACCGCAGCCAGATAAAGCAGGTGATTTTGAACATAGCCCTGAACGGAATAGAGGCATGTGAGGATGGGGGCAGAGTAATCGTCAAAACAAGGGATTCGGAGGATCCCCGTTACATCCGGATTGAGATTGAAGATAACGGAGTGGGTATCGATGAGCAGTCCATGGAGAAGTTATACAATCCCTTCTTCACCACAAAATCTGAAGGTACCGGGCTGGGTCTGGCCATATCCAGAAAGATAATGGAAGGTAACGGGGGGATACTTACCCACCGGAGCGAATTGGGAAAGGGTACCAGCTTTTTTATAGACTTACCCAGGAAGATGGATATATCCTTGAAAGAACAGGAGAGTATGGAAGCATCATGAAGGAGAAACAGGGATGAAGAGAAAGATATTGATAATAGATGATGAGAAGGCTATCAGGTGGTCTCTGGGGGAGGCCCTGAGGAATATGGATTATGAAGTTGAAACCGCGGAGACCGGGGAGAAGGGGGTGGAACTTTATGCTGACGACCTGCCTGACATGGTCATCCTTGATTTGAAACTTCCCGGCATGAATGGAATAGAGGTGCTGAAGAAGATGAAAGATATGGAGAAGAACATGCCGGTAATAATGATGACGGCTTACGGGGAAATTGAAACTGCGGTGGAAGCGATAAAGAATGGGGCCTACGATTTCATCCTGAAGCCATTCCAGCTGGAGAAATTGAAGGTGTCCATCAAGAATGCCTTCGAATCCAGCAGGCTGAAATCAGAACTCAAGAATTACCGGGATAAGGAGAGGGAAGCATACGCTTTCGAGAATTTTATCGGGAAGAGTGAGGTGATGAAGGAGGTATTCAGGAAGGTTAAGAAGATAGGCAGAAGCAAGGCCAGCACCATTCTGATACAGGGGGAGAGTGGTACCGGGAAGGAGTTGGTGGCCAGGGCCATCCATCAGAGCAGCGGAGAGGGCGAAAAGAGGCCATTTATGGAGATAAACTGTGCCGCTCTGCCCGAATCACTTCTGGAGAGTGAACTTTTCGGTCATGAGAAGGGTGCCTTCACCGACGCTAAGAGAAAAAAGAGAGGCCTCTTTGAGCTGGCTGAAGGAGGAACCATATTTCTGGATGAGATCGGTGAGATGGGTATTACTCTTCAGAGCAGGTTGCTCAGGGTGTTGGAGAATAAAACCTTCAGAAGGGTAGGGGGGGTGAAGGATCTCAAGGTTAATACCAGAATAATATCCGCTACCAACCGGGATCTGAAGGCAGCTATAAAAGAGGGAGAGTTCAGGAGTGATCTCTATTACAGGTTACAGGTGATTCCTATATATCTTCCTCCCCTCAGGGACCGCAAGAAGGATATTCCCCTGCTGGCCGATCATTTCATATCCATGTTCAATAAGGAGTTCAAGAAGAATGTCAAGAAGGTGGGGAAGGAAGTAGTAAAGCTTTTTCAAAATTATAACTGGCCTGGAAATGTTCGGGAATTAAAAAATGTTATAGAGAGAGCTATGTTGCTGGAGGCGGAGGTTGAGTTGCTGCCTGAACATTTGCCCTCCGAGATAAGATCCGGAGTTACCAGCCGGGGAGAGGATGCTGAAACCGGGCTGTCTGAAGAGATGTTGCCGGTAACGGTCAAGGAGATGGAAAAACTCCTGATATTGAAAACAGTGGATATGACAGAGGGGAATAAGTCAAAAGCGTCCAAGCTGCTTGGTATCAGCCGTCAGACCCTCAGGGAAAAGATAAAAACCTACCAGCTTGAATAAGACGAAGCCTTTAATCATCTGATAGTCAGTCGCTAACTCAATCCTTTTGATCGGCAATGCGGAATTGTTCCATTATGGGAATGAACTGCCCATGGTGTAACAGTTTCTGCTTGACGGTGTTAAGATTTCAACCACCCGGTTCTACAGATTCCGGAGTGTGAGGTTCAATAGCTTCTCCATTCCGGGAGGCAAAAAATTCCCCCTTTGTCGCTGTAACTCTTTCCCTTCCTTTTATATCCGGCAATTATTTCCCTGGTCACTATCCAATATGGTTTAAACAGGCATATTCTTTGCGGATGTGGCTGTCGTTAGAGTGAGGAAATATTTTCCGCAACATATGAAATCAGCATCAGAAATATATTTTTCAGGTTTTAAGGAGGAAAAAATGGCTGTTCCCGCACGTGATAACCATCTGATCAGGGAGAAGTCTTCGTCACCTGTAAAGGTTGACCACTGGGAATCTTTTGACGGGGAAGCCCGTCTTCATAGGTTGCAGGATTTCAACCGGCTACTCTCCATAATGATTCATCAGACACGTAATTACTGCATGAGTGCTAAGGGTTATGTCTCCCTTCTGGAGTGTGATGGCATGGAAAGCGAGAAAAGCGGGGAATGGCTGTCAAAGATATCCAGAGGTATGAACTGCCTGGAGGATTTTCTGAATCAGTTCGAAACTTACCGCCCCTCCAGGAACCCGGGAGAACAAGGGATAGGAGTGAAAAACGAAGTAAGAGAAGTCTGGGCTATGGTCAGTGAGCAATCCACTAAAGAGATTGTCTTCGATATCACTGTGGATGAAGAAGTTGAGGTGATAGGCGATCCTGGAGATTTCAAGAAGATGGTTCATCACCTCCTGAAAAATTCTATGGAAGCAATAGAGGATAGAGGAAAAATCTCAATGGATCTGTCACCTGTAGAAACAATAGATGGAAGAAAGAGGGGCTGGATACTGGAATTTCAGGATAACGGATGCGGGATGAGCGAGGATGAGTTATCCAGGGCTGGACAGCTGCTTTACACCACCAAGAGGGGGCACGTTGGATGTGGACTGAACCTGGCCACCGCGGTTATTAGACGGATCGGCGCTACTGTGGGAGTGTGGTCGAAGCAGGGAGTGGGGACACTCATCAGGATAAAGAAGGTTGATTAAAGCTTAACTACAGCGGGGGTAAGAGAAGCATGAGAAAGAGAATACTGGTTGTAGATGATCAGAAAATAACGAGAGAATTTCTACTGGATGCACTCAGTGGGACCTATCAGATCGATGAAGCCGAAAATAAGGAAGAGGCACTGGGAAAGATCGAGAAGAGATACTTTGATATGGTACTTACCGATGTGAGGATGAATGAGAAGGATGAGGGATTGGAACTGCTGAAAAAGATAAAGGAGAAATCAGAGGATACCATAGTAATAGTAATGACAGCATATGCCAGTATCGAACAGGCCACTGAAGCGATGCATATGGGGGCATACAATTACATAGAAAAGCCATTTACCCTGGATGAGATCAAGATAAAACTAAGTAAGGCCTTCGAATATTCATCCCTGAGGAGTGAGAACAGGCAGTTGAAAAGGAAGCTGGATGTTTCCGCTGGCAAAGAGATAATCGGATCGTCAGCAAAACTCAAGAAGATACTGAAAACAGTGGATAAAATTGCTGATACCAGGGCAACGGTTCTGATAACCGGGGAGAATGGAACCGGAAAGGAATTGGTAGCCAGGAGGATTCATAATCTGAGCGGAAGGCGGGATAAACCCTTTGTCCGAATCAACTGCGCCGCCATTCCAGAAGGAACTCTGGAGAGTGAGCTGTTCGGGCATGAGAAAGGTTCATTTACCTCCGCTCACAGGTGGCATCCGGGAAAATTCGAACAGGCGGATGGAGGAACGCTTCTTCTGGATGAAATTGCGGAGATTCCACCTCACATTCAAGCCAAGCTTCTGCGGGTTCTCCAGGAACGTGAAATCGACAGGGTGGGAGGCAAAAAACCGATCCGGGTGGATGTTAGAATTATATCCACCACCAATAAGAATCTACTCCAGGAGATAAGGGAGGGGAGTTTCAGGGAGGATCTGTTTTACAGGCTTAATGTGGTCAATGTGGAGGTACCCCCTCTGAGGGAAAGGAAAGAGGATATCACTCTTCTGGCCAACTATTTTCTGGACATATATTGCAGGGAAAATGGAAAGAAAGAGAGGAAATTGACCAACCAGGCCATGAAGAAGCTGCAGAACAGGGTGTGGCGGGGAAATATAAGAGAACTCCAGAACTGTATTGAAAGAGCGGTTATTCTCTCGTCCGAACGTGAAATCGATGAAAAGTACTTTAATATGGATAACCATGTACTTCCTCATCCATCCAGACTCGATGATATTGTAAATTCGTGCACCATAGCTGAAGCAGAGAGATTCCTGATCGAAGAAAGACTGAAGAAGTTCGATAATAACCGGACCAGAGCGGCTAACGATCTTGGAATAAGTGTGAGAACACTCAGAAATAAGCTGAAGCGATACAGCGAAGAGGATGTGGTGGCGACTATGGCGACCGGGTAACCGGGAAAAATATTCCTGCCGGCCTGGGTCCGTTCTGCTGGAATTAATCCATAACAGCATTTATTTCAATAGATAACGCTGTGCAGAATAATGGCATAAAAAATGCGGAATGATTCGGTCAAATGACCTTGATGAGATTTAAGAATAAGCGCGGATCTACGGATACTTCCTCTCTATGGGAGTCTTATATTTGCAGACGTGATCAGAGTTCGAGGGAGTCTCTGATACTCTCCTATGTTCATCTGGTTAAATATGTAGCAGGCAGAGTGGCCATAGGCCTCCCCAATCATATAGAGATAGATGATATCTTCGGTGCCGGCCTGCTGGGATTGATTCAGGCCATAGAGAAGTTTGATCCGGGGCGGAATATAAAATTCGAAACCTATGCCATTCCCCGTATCCGGGGAGCCATGCTGGATGAACTTCGCACCCAGGACTGGTTTCCCCGTTCCATAAGGCACAAAGCCAAGCTGCTGGAAAAGGTTCTGGATGATCTGGAGATGAAGCTGGGCCGATCAGCGAACGACAGGGAAATAGCAAACTATATGAATATATCCATGGAGGAACTGTACAGTTTGCTGGACGACGTTTCGCTGACCTCGCTTATCAGCCTGGATCAGGGGATATCATCTAACGAAGAGGGGCTTTATTCCATTGTAGGGGAATCCATTCCCAGAGCGGAAGCGGTTGATCCCTACGGGAATCTGGAAACCAGGGAAATGCTCGGCATTATCAAGAAAACCCTGAGCGGGATGCCCGAGAAGGAAAGACTGGTAATAGCTCTTTATTACTATGAGGAGTTAACCCTGAAGGAAATAGGCAAGGTGCTGGATGTTTCTGAATCAAGGGTCTGTCAGATTCACACCAAAGCGATATTGAGGCTCAAGGGGAGAATTAACCAGTATATCAGGGGGATGCCGGTCAAAGGGATCAAAAGCGGCGGGTAACCCAGCCCCCATAAAACGGAAGATGAAAGATTTATAAATGAAGAGAGCATTGATTGTCGATGATAATGCTGAGATATGTGAATTTCTTGCCGATCTGCTTCATTATCACGGGCTGAATACAGTCAGCGCATTGACCGGAGAGAAGGCTCTTCAGCTTTCCACCAGGCAGGTGGTAAATATTGCCTTTATCGATTTTTACCTTCCCGGCATCAATGGTATTCAGGTAATGAAAGAGCTCAAGAGCAGCCAGCCTTCGGCTGTCTGTATTCTGATGAGTGCATACCCCGAAGAAGATATCATCAGAGAGGGATTGCGACTGGGAGCAAAGGAATTCCTCCGAAAGCCATTCCATTTGTCGGAAGTAAAAAATATTTTGGGTGATCTGGAGTAACATTCGTATTAGCGGTCTCAGGAATAATACAGTTTTCAGCCGGCCTTGCACATAATCTCATATCAGTAACCAGGCCATCTGTTTCAATCTGTTCAAACTGGTTATCCGGTCTGTCCGGATGAAGGATTGAAAGGGTCGGGAATAAAATCACATATTGACAATGTATAATCATGGGGATTAAATTGAATCCTGGTGATTGTCATGTCTCTTGAATTATGGATGTTAGCAGAAGACAGGGAAATCCAGAAGCTTCTCCGCGAACTGGCAGATTCGGAAGATATGCAGATAAGGCGATTCAGTGATATCGCCCGGATATTCAACAATGCCGAACCGGAGGAGGGAGTTATCCTGGCCATAGATTCTGAGGCCTGTCATTCCAACTATCTTACCGCGGTTAGGAAATTGCGCCAGAAATTCTTCAGGACCGAAGTGATAGTAATGGGTCCCTCCAAATCCGAGGAAGAGATAGGGAATGAAAGGTACATCGGAGTAGATCTTTATATTAATAAACCGGTTAACGAAGCTGAGTTTTTTGCCAGGGCTTCTCATATTTGTTCTCTCAGGAGACTGAAGAGTAGTGTGGGGATAGTGGGGAGATCACAGTCATTAACAGAGATGCTGGAGACGGTATTGCAGGTCGCCCCCACCAGTGTTCCGGTACTGCTGGAGGGTGAAAGTGGTTCGGGCAAGGAACTTACCGCCAGGGCCATACACCTGATGAGTAATAGAGAGAACAGCCTGTTCGAGGCGGTAAACTGCGGCGCTCTGGCAGAAGGGGTTCTGGAAAGTGAGCTGTTTGGTCATGAGAGGGGTGCATTTACCGGGGCGGTATCCCGCAGATCCGGATTATTCGAGAGAGCCGATGGAGGAACCCTATTCCTGGATGAGGTGGGTGAGACCTCCCTTAATATGCAGGTTCGGCTGCTCAGGGTGCTGGAGACGGGAGAATTTTACAGGGTGGGAGGTACCAAGAAGCTTACCTCTGACGTACGTGTGATTGCCGCTACCAACAGGGAGCTTAAATCGTCGGTGGAGAGAGGCGAATTCCGGAATGATCTTTACTACAGGTTAAAGGTGGTAAAGGTAGTGATTCCACCTTTGAGAGCCAGAACCGAGGATATACCCATCCTGGCTAATTTTTTTCTGAAAAGATCTGCTGCCAAGCATAATAGGAAAATAAAGGGAATAAGCAGGGACGCCATAGATATACTGAGTAATTATTCATGGCCCGGAAACATCCGTGAGCTTTCCAATGTAATGGATAACCTGACTGTTCTCAGTAAAAGCCATACCATCAATGCCGCGGATGTGGAGAATAAACTCAAAGACGGTATGGAGAGGACCCGCACCGTTCCCGATCTTCCTGTTCGTGTAAGCAGGAGCAGGGAAGAGGTTGAGAGAGAATTAATCATCAACACCCTCCTGACCCTTCATAACGATGTAAAGGAGATACTCAATCTGCTGAAGGCGGGAGCAATTCCGGGGGGATCAGAGGAAATACTGGACAACATCATGGAGGTAAAGGAGGCCTATGATCACAGGAATAAGAATCTCAGAGATCTGGAACGGGATGCGGTGAAGGAAGCTCTGCTGGAGAATGATGGCAACAGGCGAAAAGCTGCAGAGCAGCTGGGGATTTCAGAGAGAACACTTTACCGCAGATTGAAAGAGTTCGATATAAACTGAAGCAGGGGAAGCTTCAAATATAGTTTGTCTGGAAAAAATCCATCTGTTATAATAATAAAGTGTAACGGAACTTTGATATTACCGCTGTGATATTGATCAGATTACAATCCCCTGGGAAAGCGGAGGAAAGATGAAAATCAGAATTATTATATCCGCCATTCTGATTATGCTTCTGAGTGCATCGGCGGCTGATGCCGAAAAATATGCGGGTGAATTCATAGCCCTGGGAGGTGGAGCGAGAGCAATGGGAATGGGAGGAACATTTATAGCCATAGCTAACGATGCCACCGCATCCTACTGGAATCCGGCGGGCCTTACCAGATTTTCTTCGATGATGGCTTTTCCGGAGAGCTGGCAGGCCTCCTTCATGCACTCCGAGAGATTCGGTGATCTGATAGACTACAATTACATATCCATGGCTTTCCCTCTGGAGAAGGGGAAATCGGGATGGGGGCTTACTTTCATACATATGGGTATTCCCGATGTAAGGGAAATACCGCTGGAGGAGTGGATGATTGGAGGCTCGGACGGAGATGATATATATGAGCCCGGGAGGGGAGAGAGCATTAACTTCGACTATCAGGATTACCCCCTTAAAAATGTTAATGACTACGCTCTGTTCTTTTCATATGCCCAGAAGATGAGTTTCGGTTCCGTAGGCGCCTCGGTTAAGCTGATAAGGAACAACCAGCTTAAGGGTGTGACCAGTATGGGCATAGGACTTGATGTAGGATGGATGAAGGATGATCTCTGGCGGGATCTCATGGTAGGGGTCAAGCTTCAGGATGCCACCGGAACCTATATAAGCTGGAGTACCGGGAAGGATGAATTTATCTATCCCGCCCTTAAGGTGGGAGTGGGATATCCCTTCGAAATAGAAAGCATGAATAGCAGATTGCTGATTGCTGCGGACGGAGACTTCAGATATGAAAACAGACAGCAGGCTGCTAACTTCTGGATCGATGAAGCCAGTCTGGATTATCATCTGGGAGCCGAAATTCTTATCCGGGACATGGTGGCAATAAGGGGAGGAGTGGATATGGGAAGACCTACCGCCGGTGCAGGTTTCATCCTGGAAGGCTTCGGACCCTGGGGCATTTCAATGGGAGCGGATTACGCTCTTCTCAGACATGATGAATTGCCGCTGTCACACAGGGTTTCACTTCTGGTGTCATACTGATACTTTCTCAATAACGGCGATGCGGGGTTCTAACAGAAAGTGAAAATTCTTACCATAATACTTGCAGGCGGGACCGGAAGAGAGCTGTCGGTTCTAACCGATCACCGGGCAAAAACGGCTCTGCCCTTCGGGGGAAGATACCGGATTATTGATTTCTGCTTAAGTAATTGTGTTCATTCGGGCTTGACCGATATAGCCATATTGGCTCAGTACTCGCCGAAGTCGCTGTTAGAGCATATCGGGATGGGAAAGCCATGGGATCTGGACAGAAGATCGGGAGGGGTTTACATTCTGCAGCCCACCTATGACGGCAAAGCTGCCAGGTGGTACCAGGGAACTGCAGATGCACTCTATCAGAATATGGACCTGATCCTTAATTCTGAAGCGGACATAATACTGGTATTATCCGGAGATCAGGTCTATAAGATGGATTACCGTGAACTGATCACGTATCATAATGACAGAGAGAAGCCGGCGACCATAGTGTCCAAACCGGTTTCGCCCGATCAAGCCTCCAGGTTCGGGATTTTAGAATGCTCTCCGGATGGTGAGGTTATCTCTTTCCGGGAAAAACCCAAGGATAAAAAGAATGGTATGGCTTCTCTGGGCATATACGTATTCAACAGGGATTTTCTGGTGGAAACTTTCAACCGGGAGAAGATAGACCTGGTATTCGACATAGTTATGCCTTTACTGAAGAAGAGGTTGATTTCGGCATACCAGTTCAAGGACTACTGGGAGGACATAGGGTCCATAGAAAGCTACTACAGGGCATCTCTCAGGTTGATAAATAGCAGGGAAACCATAGCAGATGCGGATTGGCCGCTTTATACCAGGGAGGAAGGGTTACCTCCCACCAAGATTATGAAGGGGGCTGAAACCAGCGAGTCTTTAATTGCCGGCGGTTGCAGGATAGAGGGAATGGTCAAAAACAGTGTATTATTTCCCGGAGTTACGGTGGAGAGAGGAGCCAGGGTGGAGGACAGTATAGTATTTTCGCACAGCAAAATAAGAAGGAACTCACGGATAAAGAGATCCATAGTCGATAAGATCGTTGATATAAAGCCTGAGGCGGTAATCGGAGCAGATAAGGGAAAGAATATAGATATGTCTTCCGGCATACTGGTTGACACTCTTGAAAAAACAGGAATCACAGTAGTCGGAAAGGGCGCGGTAATAGATGGTGGAGCAAGAATTCCCTCTGAATGGGTGGTAAAGCCCTATTCCCGGATTAATAAGGAAGGGTAGATGTGAAGGATACCAAAGCTTTTATTCTGGCCGGAGGAATGGGGACCAGGCTGAGTGTACTTACCCGCTACCGGGCCAAGCCGGCAGTGCCCTTTGCCGGCAAGTACCGTATCATAGATTTCGCTTTGACCAACTGTGTTCATTCCCGGCTGGAGGAGATATATGTATTGACCCAGTACAGTTCCCGGTCACTGGTCAGGCATCTGGGTATCGGTAAGCCCTGGGACCTGGACCACAGGACCGGTGGCCTTAAGATATTGAATCCAAGATTGGGTTACCAGTCCGCTGACTGGTACATGGGAACCGCTGATGCCCTGTATCAGAACATACCAATATTGACTGAATTGGATTGCCGGTATGTTCTCATTCTGGCAGGAGATCATGTTTACCGGATGGATTATAACCTGTTCCTCGATTCGCATATACGATCCGGCAAACCGGCATCCCTGGGTGTGGTGGAGGTTCCCCGGAAGCTGATTCCGGAGTTTGGTATAATCACCGCGGATTCAAAGGGGAACATACGTAAGTTCGAAGAAAAACCGGATCATTCACAAAGCCGCCTGGCTTCCATGGGAATATACATCTTCGACAGGGAATTCCTTATCGAGAAGATGGAAGAGATAAAGAGGGTTCACTCAGATCTTGATTTCGGCAAGCACATAGTGCCTCATCTTGTTCAGGAAAAGCTTATTTCAGCATACCGGTTCGATGGATACTGGCTGGATGTAGGGACTGTGGAGGGCTACTATTCAGCCAGCATGAAGCTTCTGTCCGGGAATCCGCCACTTAAATTATACGGAGGGAAGGTGCCCTCGGTGGAAACTGTCCCGGATATATATCCATCTGCACTGATAAAAAAGAGCGGGGGGGTTAACCGGTCTATGGTCTGTAATGGATGTGTTATAACCGGCCGGGTTGATTCTTCACTGCTGTCACCCGGAGTTATAGTGGAGGATGGGGCAAAGGTGGAAAACTCCATCATATTCAATGACTGCCGGATTAAAAAGGGTGCCTCTGTGAGAAACTGTATTATAGATAAAAGGTCGGAGGTGGGGGAAGATTGCCGGGTAGGTTACGGCGACAGGAGGACAGTAAACAAGCTTCAACCCGGGTACCTTAACTTCGGGGTTACCCTTATAGGCCGTCAGACTATCATACCGGCGGGTATGAAGGTGGGGGCAAACTGTCTGCTTTGTGGTTCACGCAGAAGGGGTACCGTTCCTTTCAGAGACCTGGATGATGGAGAATATTATCTGGCCAATGAATCCTAGAGATAAGCCTAATCTGTCCAGATAGTAATCCGGTCACCCGGGAAAAGGCGGTTCCGGTCTATCCCCCTGTTCCAGGAGAGGATATCCGAGATACGGGTGCGGTAATTTCTGCTTATGGAGCTGAGGGTTTCTCCCTTTTCAACTATATGAATGATCTTTTTGCTTCCCGGTGATACCGAATCCGGCCGGTCAGCGGGATTCCCTCCCTCCGGCGGGTAATCTCTTCCCGGCGGCAGGTAAATGACCAGTTTTTCCCCGGGATGAATAATGTGTGAATATCTCAGATCATTCCATCCGCGTAGCCTGCTCAGTCCTACCCCCGCCCTATCTGCAATCTCACTGAGAGTATCGTTGTCCTTTACCGTATAGATGATCTTCTTGTGACCGGAGGGAGCCCTGTGCTTCCTGATGGTTATCTTTTCCGGAAGATCCGGAGCGGTTTGGTAGGATGGTTCTATAGGGTTCCCGGGAGAGGGATTGGCATCCTTTACCGGTATCATGAGTAGCTTGCCGGCTCTCATTCTCCGCGGGTTGCCGATCTTATTTATCCTCTGCAGTTCGGCCACCGAAATATCATATCTTGAAGATAACTGTGAGAGGGTTTCGCCCCTTCTGAGGGTATGCCGGTGCCAGGAGACTCTCTCGGATGGAGGTATGGAAGCCAGAGCCGCCAGGCATTTTTCTCTGGTGCCGGGAGGAATCTTTACCTCTACTTCCATATCCGGCGGAGTGGCCCATCTTTTGAAGGCGGGATTAAGATTCTTTATCTCCATCACCGTACAACCGGCGGCTTTTGCCAGGGTCCTGAGGCTGGTGGAGTTGCGGATGGTCACGGTATCGAAACGGTAGGGTTCCACCGATGATTTCATAAATCCATATTTTCCCGGATTTCTTCCTATCTCAAGGGCGGCCATGTACTTGGGAACGAACCACCTGGTCTGGCTGGGCAGTCGAAGCCTCCAGAAGTCATCTGTCTTCTGGCGGGATATGGCGTATGCTACCCGGTACTCACCAGCATTATACCCCGCCAGAGCAAGTTTCCAGTCTCCGAATATGTTATGAAGATGCTTAAGATAGTGGGCTGCTGCATAGGTTGAAGCTACAATATCCCTTCGCTCGTCGATCCACCAGTTTATACGCAGACCGAATACCCGGGCGGTACCGGCCATGAACTGCCACGGACCCACCGCTTCCATGTTAGATCTGGCTTTAAAGTTCAATCCGCTTTCGATAACCGCCAGGTAGATAATGTCACGGGGTACTTCACACTTTACCAGAACAGGTTCAATGGTATCCCTGTACTTCTCCAACCGCTGCAGCCATCGTCTGAAATGTCTCTTGCCCTTGCCTGTGAAGTACTTAATGAAACGTTCTGTCTTCCAGTTCAGAACCACCTCCATTTCCTCCTCCACCACATGATTTCTGGCGATGGAATCAATTACCGCTGAAATATTTTCTCTGGTGTATGTCCATAGCGTACCCTCCAGAACCCTGTGTCTTAGATCCATGATTTCGATTTCCAGCCTTTCCAGGTATTCACATATTTCCGGGGTAGATGATTCAGCGCTGAGATTTCCCACCGTGGCGAGAAGATCCGAGGTGAGAAAAAGACAGGATTCCAGATCTCCAAGGTGATAGTAGGCGTTTGCACGGTCGAACTGTTTCTGCAGATGAAAGAGATGTGGATGGAGGAAGTACAGCTCCACATTCTGTTCTTCGGAGGCGGACTGCTCATCTTCGACCTTCAGCGAATGAGCGCATCCGAAGAGGAGGGATGCTAAGACCGCGAAAATTATTGTTTTATCGATTGATCTCATATGCAGTTTCTCCAATTATCAGGCACAATATACACAATTTCGGAAGCCCGTTCAAGTAACTGAATAATTATATTATGCTGCCGGAATCTTTCTCAACAATCAATCCGGTTAAGAAGATTTGCCAGATGAATTAAAATTCAGCAAGATTTGTACAAATTCAATGTTTATAAAGTATGAGGCGCCATTTATTATCAGAACTATTCATTTGAGCCCTCATACCGGAACAGGAAAGCAAGAAAATGGATGAGCGGTATATCATAAAGAAAGTAAAAGAGGGCGACCAATATGCCTTTAAAAAGCTTTTCCAGAAGTATCAGGATTATGTTTTCAATATCTGTTACCGGATGACCGGTAACCGTCATGATGCCGAAGATACCACCCAGGATGTGTTCATCAAGATTTTCCATTCCATCGGGAATTTCCGCGGAGACTCCGCTGTTAAGTCCTGGATCTACAGGATCGCTGTTAATGCCTGTTTGAACCGGGAGCGCCGCAGAAAGCTTACATCCTGGGTATCCCTGGACTTTCTGATGAATGGCCGTACTGAATTCCAGCCGAGGGATGAAAGTTCATCCCCGGATATTAATCTTGAACAGGCAGAGAGGGAGCGTATTGTTCAGCAGGCCATCCAGTCCCTCCCCTCCCGCCAGAAGACCGCTCTGGTTCTGCAGCGATATGATGACCTGTCATATCAGCAGATAGCAGAGATAATGGAGACAACCACATCGGCGGTGGAATCTCTCATTCACCGGGCCAAGGAAAATCTGTCCCGGAAATTAATAGACCTGATTGAATAAAATCCGGAAATTTGCGCATGTTTTCTCATCTTCGAGTGTCATAATAATTAGAAAGAGGTAAAAGCCATGAAGCATAAGGCGGTTAAGAAGAAACTGATCCGTTATCTGGACGGAGATCTGCCGGAGGATGAGCAACTGTTGGTCCGGGAGCATCTCTCCTCCTGCTCCGAATGCAGGAGCAGGTTGAACCGGTTGCAGGAGTTCTGGAAGACCGACCGGCCGGTTCCCAGGTTAACCGCACCGCCATACCTGTGGAACAGAGTGTCAGAGGGGTTGAGAGAAGGCGAGGAAGAAGCAGGGGTGGCTGGTGTCTTGGCAAGGCTGTTTCCGTACTTAAGGCCGGTGGCTGCAATGGTGCTGATTCTTGTCACCATCCTGGCCGGTATCCTGATGGGGGAGTATTTCATGGCTGACCGGTCTCAGATGTCAGCACAGGGTATCCAGTACAGCACCGTTGAAGAGGAGCTGGGGATGGAATATTTCTCTTTGAATCCCCCCGGATCGATGGTCACTACACTGCTCATTGAGGAAGAGGGGGAGAACCTGAGATGAGAAAACGTGTATTTCTATATCTGATAATAGTAATAACCCTGGTAAATGTCTCTGCTCTGGCGACCATGCTCTACCTTCACTGGCAATCGGCGGATCGATGCAGGGAGGGATGTGGTTTTGAACTGGTAAGGAAAGAGGTGGGACTGTCGGATGAACAGGTGGACGAATTTCAGTTATACCGCAAACAGTTCCACGCTGATCTGGATTCGCTGAGCAGCCTGCTGCTGAGTGAGCGGGTCAAACTGGCCAGGGAGATAAGCCGCAGCAATCCTGACAGTACATATTTAAACAGAATCATAGACAGAATAGAAGAGTTACAGCACCAGTCACAGCACCAGGTGATTCGGCATTTTTTCCAGATAAAGGAAATAATGACACCGGATCAGCAGAAAAGATTTTTTGAGATTGTGATGGAACGCTTCAGCACTGGTTGCAGGGTGGACGGTTCATCCATGAAAAGGCTGAACAGGAATAAGAGATAGTTTAACTTCGACTACGAGGGAGATACAGGTGCAGGGTATAGCGAACAGGGTAATGGCAGTGATAATACTGGTTATGTTTTTATCCCCCCAATCACTGGCAGATTCTGGAGAGGCCCTGGTACTGACTCTGGAAGAGTGTATTGACAGGGCAATCAGGAATAACCCCGATCTCAAATCCATTCATTTGGAGGTGGAGGGTAGTGAAGAACGGATCCGTGAGGAGAGGGCGGCATACTATCCCTGGCTGGATATCAGCGCCTCCGCCGGTTACTATGACGGTAGCAGTTTTTCCCGGAGTGGGGGAACCGGTTACCGAAAGGAGTACAGTACCGGTATACATGCAGGTTACACCCTTTTCGATGGTTTCCGGAGAAAAGCATCCAATGATGCCGCCCATGCCGATTACCGGGCATGGAGGGAACAGTATAACCAGGAACGTGATAATCTGATAGGTGAGGTTACGGAAGCCTACTACCGGCTGCTGCAGACCAGGCGTATGGTGGAGGTGGCTGAGAAATCTCTTAAACGTTCGGATATCCATCTGGATTTTGCCAGGGCCCGTTTCCGTAACGGTCTGGCGTCAAGGGCCGATGTGCTTAAGGCAAGGGTTGAGCGTTCTAACGCCGAGCTGGCCATGATCCGGGCCAGAAATAACAGGCTGGCTGCTGCCGGGCATCTGAATGTCCTGCTGGGAAGGCCGGCTCAGAGACGCATTAGTATTTATGATGATTTGGAAATTGGAATGTCCGATCTTTCCCTGGATTCGTCGATGGTTAGAGTGGAAGCTGAACAGCTGATCCAGGCGGCCTTTCAGTCCAGGCCGGAAATGATCAGCCTGAGTGAGCGGATAGATTCGCAGAGAGCTGCTGTTACTCTGGCCCGCAGTGACTATTTCCCCACTGTCTCACTGGACGGCAGTTACAGTCTGACCGGTGAGGATCCTTCCGATATGAAGGGTTCCACTTATCTGGGCTTAAGTATGAGCTTGCCCCTCTTCCGCGGATTCGCACGTCCCGCCGTTACCGGGCAGGCTTACCTGTCCCTTAACAATCTTCAGAATCAACTGGAATCGCTGCGTAACAGGATCAGCCTGGAGGTGTGGGAGGCATATCTGTCAGTGAAAGAGGCTCACCAGCGTAATCTCAGCAGCGAGATATACTACCGGGATGCCAGAGAAAATCTGCGTATTGCCGAGGGGGAATACAGGGAGGGAGTGGGTTCTATGCTGGATGTCATCGATGCTGAAACAGCACTGGTAACTGCCGAGGAGAGTTACATCGATGCCCTTGTCGATTTCAGGATTGCTATGGCCGAACTTAAAAGATCTGTGGGAAGAAAAGATATCGGGGTGATTATCCAATGAGAAAAAAGGGATACTATGTAGCAGCAGCTGTGGTGGCAGCAGTGGCAGTGGTTGTAATGATGGCGGGGTCGTTTCTGGGAGAAGAGCAGAATAAGTACAGGGATTACCGTACCGTTTCTGTATCCCGGAGAGATATCAGTGCCACTGTTCTGGCCACCGGTATTATAAAGCCCAAGGTAGGTGCTGAGGTGAAGGTAGGCTCGAGGGTATCAGGCATAGTCGAAAAACTGCATGCCAATATAGGTGATGTGGTAGAGAAGGGAGAGCTGATTGCCCAGCTGGATCCCACCGAACTGAAGGCTAAATATAACCAGGCCGGGGCGGCACTGGAGAATGCCCGGGCAAATTATCATTATGCAGAGATGGATTTGAAAAGGCAGAAATCCCTGTTGGAGCAGAACTTTATTTCACAGAATCAGTATGATCTTGCGGAGAAGTCATTCGAAATCAACCGGGCTCAGTATCAGCAGGCCGAAGCTAACCTCGCCTACGCCAGGGTACAGCTGGATTATACCAGAATAACAGCTCCCATTACCGGGGTGGTGGCTTCTGTATCCACCCAGGAGGGGGAGACGGTGGCAGCCAGCTTTTCAGCCCCTACCTTCGTCAATATCATAGACCTGAGCCGCCTGGAAGTATGGGCATATGTGGATGAAACCGATATCGGCCGGGTAACGGTAGGGCAGGAAGCTACCTTCACTGTGGATACATATATGGATACCGATTTCGAGGGAACCATGACTGCCATATACCCTAAAGCGGTCATCCAGGATAATGTGGTCAATTACGTTGCCACCATAGATATTGATGATTTCAGGGATAAACAGCTCCGGCCCGAGATGACCACCACGGTGACCATATACCTGGATACCAGGGAGGATGTGCTTACCATTCCTACCACCGCTCTGAAAAGGGAGGGTGGAGATATGACCGTGACTGTTCTGGAGAATGGGCAGATGAAGTCCAGAAGGGTAAGAACAGGCTGGTCCAGTGGAGGATATACCGAGATAAGGGAGGGATTGGAGGAGAGTGATAAAGTGTTAATAGAATAACCGGCAAGGAATTTTATGTTTTCTTTCGACTTATCAATCAATCCATGAACAACAAGGAGAGAGGAATAATGAAAACCATCGTTAGATCCGAAAATGTAAGCAAGGTATATCAGAAAGCCGGGAGTTTGCCCGTCCATGCTCTGCAGGAGGTGTCGGTTGATATCGGAGAGGGGCAATTTGTATCCATCATGGGTGCTTCCGGTTCTGGTAAATCCACCCTGATGAATATACTGGGTTGCCTGGACAGGCCCACCACCGGCAGAGTGATACTGGATGGCGACATGGTAAGTGAACTGGAGGATGAAGAACTGGCTCATATCCGGAACCGGAAGATCGGTTTTGTTTTCCAGACATTCAATCTTCTGCCCAGAACCAGTGCCCTGGAAAATGTGGAACTCCCCCTGATTTATTCCGATCTGGAGAACATCGAAGGAAAGGCTGAACAGGCCCTGGAGAATGTAGGACTGGCAGACCGTATCCATCACCATCCCAGTGAGCTCTCCGGCGGGCAGCAGCAGAGGGTTGCCATAGCCCGGGCACTGGTCAATGATCCGGAAATTATTCTGGCGGATGAACCCACCGGCAATCTGGATACCCGTGCCGGTTACGAGATTATGGCTTTATTTCAGGATTTGAACAGTCAGGGACGCACCATTGTAGTGGTAACACATGAACATGATATCGCCAGGTATGCTTCCAGAATTATCAAGGTTGCGGATGGAAGGATAGTAAGCGATGAAGTTAATCCGGAAGTCAAGCAGGCTGATCAGGAATTGAGCAGGTTGCCCGGGACAGAGGAGGTAAGAACATGAAGAATTCAAGGATTATCAAATCGGCCTTCCTGGGTCTGAGCAGGAATAAGACGCGTACCTTTCTGATGATGCTGGGAATCATCATTGGTATAACCGCCATAACCATGGTAATTTCTATCGGACTCGGAGCAGAAAAGAGGGTGATGAAAAGGGTGAAGAAGTTCGGGCTGGAGAGCATGATGATATTTGCGGGAGGTGGAAGGCAGATGGGACAACCATCCTCGGGAAAACCGACCACCACTCTTACCGAAAGGGATGCTGGGGCGATCAGGGACCAGATCCCCGGAGTAGAAGATGTGGCACCCTTCAACCGGAAGGGAGACGGTATGGTTAAATACCAGGAAAAATCAGTGACCACGCGTGTATTCGGAGTCACCCCCTCCTGGGCTCCGGTCTGGGACTGGTATGCCCGGCGGGGAAGGTTTATTCAGCCCGAGGATCAGTCCACCAGGGCCAGGGTTTGTGTAATCGGTCCCACCCTGCAGAAAGATCTGATGGGTGAAGAAGACCCTATAGGAAAACAGATCCGTATAGCTAACGTTCCCTTTGAGGTGGTGGGAATAATGGAAACCCGGGGCACCAGCCCGGGTGGGGGGGATATGGATAACAGGGTCTATATCCCACTGTCCACCTTCATGCGAAGAGTGGCTAATGTTGATTATATCGCCGGAATCAAAACCCGGCTTAACTCCAGGGCCGATCTCGAGCATACTCCCGCTTCGATAAGGAGCCTGCTGAGACAGAGGCACAGCCTGGCACCCGGAGAGCCGGATGATTTCCGGGTGATCACACCCACCGAGGTAACTGAAATGGCAGGAAAAGTAGCCGGTACATTCAATATATTCCTGGTAGTGGTGGCGGCTGTATCACTGATAGCGGGCGGTTTCGTGATTGCCAATATAATGCTCATATCGGTAAGCAGGAGAAAGAGTGAAATCGGGCTGCGTAAGGCTATCGGGGCTGAAAACAGGAATATCCGCTTCCAGTTCATGCTGGAGACCCTGGTGGTGACCCTTGCCGGCGGGGTTGCCGGTATTGTTCTGGGATTTCTGGGTGCCCTGATCTTCAGGAATGTGACCGGCACACCGGTTTCGGTCTCCTGGGAGAGCATTGCGGCAGGGGTGGCCTTTTCAGCGGCAGTGGGATTGATAGCCGGTATCCAGCCAGCCAGGCGTGCATCCAGGCTTCAGCCCATAGAGGCCCTCAGAAGTTGATTGCCTTCTTCCTCGCCGACCGGGAAGATAGATCTGTGTTATTCCGTTGATTGAATGGAGGTTCTGTTTTGTCTGCCGGAGATTCCGGGCAATCCGGATTGGCGAAGAATCTGGTACGGCAATATCGTGAAAACCATGAAGACGCTGAAGAACCTCAAAATTACCAAGAAGACATTGGTAACCAATAAGATGCGGACTGTCCTGGCACTGCTTGGCATCATAGTGGGTGTTTCCGCGGTAATTGTGATGGTAGCCATAGGAAATGGAGCCCGCCAGGAAGTGGTATCCAGGATAGAGAGCATGGGTACCAACCTGATCATTGTTAATGCAGGGGACCTCCGCACCTTTGCCGGAAGGAGGCAGATAAGGGGAAAGGCAACCACCCTGACACTGGATGATGCGGACAGCATCCGGAATCAGTTCCCGGAGGTTGTTTCGGCAGTCCCCTCTCAGTCGGAGAAGATGCAGGCTAAATATGGGAATTTCAGTACCAGCACAGATGTGGTAGGAACCACTCCAGGTTTCAAGGAGGTTCGTAACTTCGGTATGAAAAGCGGTTGGTTCTTCTCCAGCCGGGAGAACCGGGTATCCAGGCGGGTTGCTGTACTGGGGAGCGGGGTGGCTGAAAATCTATTTGAGGGAGAGAACCCGCTGGGTGCGATTATAAGGATAGGAAAGGTTCCCTTCGAAGTCATTGGGGTGCTGGAATCGAAAGGTGTGGATATATACGGTAGCGATCAGGACGACCAGATTATCATACCTGTGAACACCGCTATCAGGCGAGTGTTCAATCTGGATTATATCGATGCCATATATCTGGAGATAGACCGGAAAGAGAATATGCAACCTGTGCTGGCAGAGGTAAGAAACCTGCTTCGCCGCCGCCATCATCTGGAAAAGGCAAACAAGCCGGATGATTTTACCATCCAGAGCCAGACAGAGCTGATCCAGGCGGAGAAGGAGACCAGCGACACCTTCACCTCCCTGACAGCCGGGATTGCCGGCATTTCCCTGCTGGTGGGGGGGGTGGGGATTCTGGCGGTGATGCTGCTTTCCGTGCGGGAACGCAGGAACGAGATCGGATTGCGAATGGCTGTGGGAGCCAGCCGGAAGGATGTTCTTGTTCAGTTTCTGTCAGAATCATCGGTCCTGGGTTTGGGAGGTGGAATAGCAGGAATCATCATTGGAATCGCAGCATCACTGTTTATGAAGTGGATTCTGCTCTGGAGTATGGTAATTTCACCCTTCGCCATAGCAGTATCATTCGGATTCTCCCTCCTGATCGGGATATTCTTCGGCATGTATCCGGCTCACCGCGCATCCCTGCTCGATCCCATAGAAGCACTTCGCAGCGAGTAAGGTCGATTGATTTCGTGGAAGCGGAAAAAGACCGGTATACTGACAGCTGAATTGTATATATTTATAAAATCAATTTTTTTGCTGAGTTTCTGAAGGAGATTTGTTTTTATCGGGGATAGAAGATAAATATTTGCTTCCGGAGAAGGAACCGGGGGATTGTAATTATGAAAAGAAGCGATATTCGGAAGAAATTATTATCTGCTCAGAAAAACGAGATCACCGAATACCATACCTATAAATGGCTTGCCCGGAAGATGAAGGGGGAGGGAAACAGGGAGGTGTTGACCCGTATCGCCGATGATGAGCTGAAGCACTACCGGGTTTTCCGGAAGCTGACCGGGAGGGAGGTAAAGCCGCAGAAGCTGAAAGTATTCTACTTCCAGCTGATATCACGAATGCTGGGGCTGTCCTTCGGGCTTAGGCTGATGGAGAGGGGGGAGGAGGTAACCCGGCAGGTATACACCCGCCTTAAGGAAGAGTTGCCCAGGCTGGCTGATGTAATAATGGATGAACAGAGGCATGAACATGAGATAATCGGGCTGATAGATGATGAGAGAATCCAGTATGCCAGCTCCATCGTACTGGGACTCAATGATGCCCTGGTAGAGCTGACCGGTGCGCTGGCCGGGTTGACCTTCGCCCTGCAGGACAGCAGGGTTATTGCCATGGCGGGATTCATTACCGGTGTGGCTGCCTCCATGTCCATGGGTGCATCAGAGTATCTTTCATCCCGCGAAGATGATCAGCGGGAGGGGGGCAGAAGTCCAATTAAATCCGCAACATATACCGGGGCGTCATACATAATCACGGTATTCATTCTAATTCTCCCGTACTTCCTGGTGGGCAATGTTTATACTGCGCTGATGTTGATGGTTGCTCTGAGCCTTATTATCATACTCTCCTATAATTATTACATATCCACCGCCAAGGGAGTGGGATTGTGGAGCAGATTCGGGACCATGGCGGCTATTTCACTTACCGTTGCCTCTATCAGTTTTCTGGTGGGTATGGTTGCGCGAAAACTGTTCGGAGTGGAGGTATAGAAAATTACATCCGTTCCAGAAGGATACGGGACAGTCTCACTATGTGGTCCCGCTCTTCATCTATCACTTCATGTACCATATCCTGGTGCTGATAAGGTTTTACCAGTTCCTTCAGCTCCAGATAAAAGAGCAGGGTATCCTTCTCCTGATTGAGGGCCAGCTTTAATGCTTCTATATCATCTTTCACCTCACCGGCCTTGCGGATGGCTTCATCACTCTCCAGATGTTCCCTCCTGGATAAGAAGTTGTTGTAATACTCTTCATACTGCCCCGGAAATTCCTCTGTGGTAACGTATTCACCCAGCTGGTCCAGCATCTCCTCGAACCTCCGGGAATGTTTCAGTTCCTCTTCCCTGATTTCAAGAATCTCATCCCTCAGTTTACTGTCTTCTATATTTTCTGCCAATGCCTGGTAGAAGTCTGCGCCCACGTCCTCATCCCGTTTGGCAATTCTTACCAATTCTCTCACATCTACTATGGACATAATATCAGCTCTCCATTCCGGTTTGAGGCTGTTTTAGATACTGTTACCCTTCTATCCCGAAGCCAGTAACCTGAAATAAACTGCCAGGGTAAAAAACGCCGGCACCCACAGTCCTACAAAGATACCCAGGCGTTCCGCATTGGCAATGGATTCGGGGGTATCCCCCTTCTTTATAAACCATACCGCTATGGATGCAAAAATGGAAACAAATCCGAGAACCAGGCAGATTATGCTGAGTATATTCAAAGCTGAAACACCCATTAAACTATCCTCCTTTACCTGAGAATTAATTTGAATTCTATTTCAATATCGATGAAATGATATACCAAATAGAAAGTCTTATAAAGATAATTATTATGAATTATATATTGACATAATTCCTGGAAGATATATAAGAATAATTTACGGGGAAGTTTTATAACATCCGCGATGCAGCAACTCGCTGATATGTTTTTATCTTTTCAGTAAGGGGGGGGTAGTTATGGATATCAGAAGATTCATGATGCTTACACTTACCGTAATAGCGGTATTCAGCATCTGTATGAACGGATGCGGTGGGGAGAAGGAGGGGAAAGAGCCGGTCCGGGAAGAGATGGTGGCGGAAAAGACCATAGTAGAGACTGCCAAAGGCGACGAGCGGTTCTCAACCCTGGTTAAGGCTCTCAAGGCGGCAGACCTGGTGGATAAACTCCGGGAGGAAGGTCCATTCACCGTATTTGCTCCCACCAATGATGCTTTCGATAAGTTGCCCCGGGGAACAGTTGATAAGCTGATGGACGATGTATCCAGGCTTAAAGAAATCCTGCTGTATCATGTTTTGCCCGGAAAGATAGCCGCCTCTGAAGTTACCGGGATGCAGGATGCTGAAACCGCCATGGGAGAACCGGTGGCTGTATGGGTATCGGGGGACAGGGTGATGATCAATGACGCAACTGTAATTGAACCTGACATCCATGCTTCCAACGGGGTAATCCATGTAATCGACAGGGTTATAATTCCCCCCAGGAAGTAACGCATGGTATTGACCCTGATGCGATTGAATATTATATTTAATCAAGGCTCATCTGCCGACTGCTTCCTGAGGCTGGCCGGTAGGGATGAATACTCCTAAAGCAAGAGGGGGAAATCATGAGAGGAAATACCAGCTGTTTTATAGTGGCGCTGTTGGTAGCCGCAGTGCTGCTTTTTGACGGGTGCCTGGATCCTGAAGAAACACCGGGTAGAAATGTGGCGCTGGATGGAAGGGTGCTGTTCAGTATTACCGAAGGGTGGTCGGAAACGGGGGAGAGGGGGGATTACGGGATAATTCTCAATATGGAGACCGAAAAGATATACTCCTGCTGCAACTACCGGATTATTACCGAACTTGATACCAGCCACCGGGATATAAGGATGCGTATCTGTTGTATCCACATACCCGGCATCTGCCTGACCGCCCTCGGTCCTGCAAAGTGCGGGGAACTGCTTGAAATAGACAACGGAACCTACCGGCTCGCGTTTCGATATAATTCTCTCTGGGATGAATACCGGCTGGTTGTCACCGATTCTGTTATAGAGATAAACGGACAGCCGGGGGAATTTACAGCTCCTGCAGATACCATTTACCGCCGGCAGGGTAAATAAGCATTAAAACTTATTCATTGCCAGCGTAGAAGTTAATTAACGGGGATGGTGGATGTATCCATTCTTATGTTTGCACTTCTGCCCTGAGTTCATATATTCTACAGTTAAAATCACAAATTACTGCCATCTCTGCGGATATAGCTAGCCTGAGTATATTAATAAAACTCTTGATCGATTTTTTGAAGTAACGGCTGAAAGTAGCTTGATTTTTCGGATTTTACCGTCTCATGGGGTAGAAATTACTCTTCCTTTGTAGTATAATAGTAAACAGTAATACTACCGTAGGGAGTATTATAATAATCATCATCGTGCGGTGCTGATAAGCTGTCAGCTATATATCAACCGCAGGAAGAAGGAAAATGCATCGAGGGTTTGAAAAGAACTACAGGTACCTGCTTTCCAGATTACTCCCCAGACATCTACTTTCTTCCAAGAGGCTTGAGGGAATACTGGATGCCCTGGCCGGGGACAACCGTAAAAAACAGGTAAGGGAAGCGTACTATTCACTGGAGGAGCTCACCCGTAAGGGGTACTTCCGGAAGGGAGGTATGGAAGTATCCGGGGATGGGGTCTTTCTGTCTTATGCCGGAATGAGAGGGAATAGAATAACCATCCAGATGACCCCGCAGGAATGGAAGATGCTTTCGGCGCCGGAGAAGGTAGAGAGGGCTCTGGTACCTTCGGTTCTGGCTGAGATTATCTCTTCCCTCTCACTGAATAATCTTAACAGGAGTCTTCTATCCAGAATAAAGGATATCCTGGGACTTTGTGGAAGGGTAAGGGCCGGGTCGAACGGATATCTGATTCTATTTGATAATGTGCCTGTGGTGATGGAGGAGAAATGTGAGAAACTGATGGTGAAAAACCGCCAGGAACTTGCCGGTAATGCATTTTACAGCGATAGTGTAAGTGAGAGGGACAATTACCAGTACAGTAGCTTTAATAAAGGGGGGGGAAGTAGCTTTTTTACGGTGGGGGGAGGGATAGGTTCAGCCATTCTGATTCCATTGAGGGGAGATGGATTGATGTGGGGAATACTGGAGGTACACATTCCCTCGGCCGGCTATCCTCCCAGGGATGATCTGAGCAACTATACTCTGATCGCCAGGGGTATAATGAGATTGCTGGAGAACAACAGGCACCTTGAAGAAATGGTAATGGTGGACAGGCTTACCCGGGTAGGGAACAGGCACTATTACGAAGTACAATTACCTCTGGAAATTGAAAGGGCAAACAGAAACAATGAAGATTTGACTTACCTGATTATGGATATAGATGATTTCAAGCAGGTGAACGACAGGTACGGTCATATGGCGGGTGACAGGGTACTGAAATCAGTAGCGGATACCATAAGGAATGATCTGCGAAAGATCGATCTCCTCTTCCGCTTCGGGGGGGAGGAGTTTGTAGCTCTGTTGCCGAGAACTGACAGAGAGGCAGCTGAAAGGATTGCCGAGAGATTAAGGGATGCAGTGGAAAGGAAGAAAATATCACTCAATGGCGGTTATAATTTAAGTGTTACCATGAGCATAGGAGGGTGCATCTATCCCACTGATGGCAGTAATGAGATCCAGTTACTGAGAAATGCCGACCGGGCTTTATACAGATCCAAGAACAAAGGTAAAAATATGGTTACTTTTTACAGCCGATCCATATAATATAAATATGCCCGCAGCAATGTAGCAGCTTTATAATCGAAGCGGCACGGGAGGTTGATGAAGATGTTAGTGTGGATAGCCGCGTTTTTTATATCAGGATTGATAACCGCTCCTTCAGCTTTTGATTCCCTGGTGGCAATGGTTTTAACTGAGATCCAGATAACTGTTGCCGTTTTTTCATATTGGAACAGGGAATCCTTTGGAACCATAGATCATGTAAAGGCCGTGGATGGAATATATTTCCTTCCAAGATACTTGATTATAACTTCCTGTCTATTCATAATCTGGTCATTCTCCGGAAGTGTTCTGACTTCAGCAGAATTAGAAAGCCGCCATGGTAGTAATCGGGGAAATTATGTAAGCAATATTACCACCGGCAGGGATTGCAGTATATCCTCATGGCACCGAAGGATTAACCAATATTTATCTTCCTCAGTGGATGATTCCGGTATTTCATCCACAGGTAGGAGTTTGCTCAAAGCACTCATCCTGGGGGACCGGTCGGAAGTGAGCAACGGGTTCAGGGATATCTACCAGTACTTCAGCATACTGCACTTCCTGGCACTCAGTGGACTACACCTCGGTATTGTCTGCGTCCCGGTGGCAAGGTTTACCTCCATCGCCGGATTGAGAAAGCTACACCGTGATCTGATTATGGTGATTTTTCTCTTCATCTATTCATCCGTGGCTGGTTTTCCACCCTCCCTTAAGAGAGCACTGGCACTGACTGTTTCAATGCTTGTACTGGGATACACAGGAAGAAAAAGAGAACTTTTTCAGGCTCTTCTTCTGGGGTCTATCTTCATGATTATTATTGACTTTAAGATGGCGTTCAATGTTGGATTTCAGCTGTCTTTCACAGCTGTGTGCGGTATAGCTCTCCTGGGTATCCCGGCAATCGATAGAATTAATAAGAAAATAGGTGAAGGCCTGGCCGGAAGGATTATCAAAATTATAATACTCCCACTGGTTATTACACTCTCCGTGCAGTTATTTACCCTGCCCCTTTGTTTGTACTACTTCGGCAGGGTATCACTAATGGCACCACTCATGAATCTGCTTCTGATACTTCCGGTTACACTGTTTATTTATGCTGGAATGATATATCTGATTATTCCAATTGAAATTATTAGAGAAAAACTGGCGATAGTTATTGATTTCATCTCAAAGGTTATGTATTCACTGCCTGAATATTTCTCTCATTCTCCCCACCCTGCCCTTTACAATGAAACTGTGGTGTATCTTTTCTATCCGCTTGCAGTTATTTCCCTGCTAGTGTGGATGTGGAGGAGAAAAACACCAATGCAGCTTGCTGCAATAATTCCTGTTGTAATTCTGTCTACACTCTTCATGTTTGATAATTCAAATGATCCGGATAGAAATATTAATACAAGTATATTATCTGATAATAAAAAAATAACTTATATAGAAAAGGGAAAAGGTATCATGATAATCAACACCTCGATAAGCTGGTGGGAAGGAAAAAGAATAACCAGGAAATTATGGAGACAGGGGGGAGGCAGTCTTGGTTGCGTTATCCTGGCATATCGCTGCGATCAATGGGGGCTGGGATGGAAATATCTTGCTGAACGGGTTGGTATGGAAACAATGGTAATATCAGAATATTTAATAGGTTCCGATGCTATTCTGAGAAAATGGATTAAGAAAGGGGATGCCAGAATTATCAGAATAAAAGAAGACTGCGTGGTCAAATGTCATGGTGTAAGTTTGAATATAGAATCTACTCCCTTTCCACCTGTTAGAGGAAGATCTGTACCGGCAGACAGAACAGGATTGAAGGTATCAATTGAAACAGAATGAGTAAATTCAAAAAAATATACTCAGGGCATTTCCCGGCGGGAAGATTAATAATCCTATTCTGGTGTATATATTTTTAGAACCTGCTTGATCTCACCTGTAGCGCTTATCGATAAATTCCCTGCCAAAAGCTCTTTCAGCCTCAAGTTTATTCTAGAGTTATTATTATCCGAAGAATTATTTCTCCCCCTCTTGTTATTGCCTGTTCTATCCTCGAGTATTTTTCCGGCTTTCTTTTTTTTATTATTTCTCCGGGCAATTCTCCGCCCGGGGTCATTCTCTTCCCGGTATAAATTAACAAAAAATTCAGCAGGTACTCGGCCCAAATTACAGCCCAACTATACAACCCAAATAATCAAGGAACGGAATAATGCGTTAAGTTCAGTTATCGCTGATGATTATGAGTATTTGAAATGACACCCTATATTCAGAAAATTTCAGAGCAGTTTGACATAAGCTGAAATCTGTATCCTTGACGGCAGGTGAATTACTCGCTAATATCTAATCGACAAAATTGCCGGTATCAAACCGGTTGAACAATTGCTGAATGTCTTGTTATATTTACTGTAATAACAAAGGCTTAACTATGAGTAAAACAATAAGGGTAGCTGTACTTGCTTCTGGAAGAGGTACCAACTTCAAGTCTCTGGCAAAGAACTGCGCCCGGGAAGATTATCCCGCTTCCATAGAGCTGCTGGTCACAGACAACCCTGAAGCAGGCGCTCTTGAAATTGCAGAAGAGATGGGAATAGATTCTATGGTGGTCGACTGTGGACCGAAGAGAGGTTCCATGACCGGGGAATCCAGCGAAAATATTGCACGAACGCTGGGGGAGAGGGGGGTAGATCTTGTCTGCCTGGCTGGATTTATGAGGATTGTGAAGGGTAAACTGCTCAGAGACTATGAAGGAAAGATGATGAATATTCATCCGGCCCTGTTGCCCAGCTTCAGGGGGCTGGATGGTCAGAAACAGGCCCTTGATTACGGAGTACGATATACCGGCTGTACAGTTCATTTTGTGGATAGCGGTGTAGATACGGGTCCCATTATAATTCAGCGGGTTGTTCCCGTTCATCAGGATGATTCGCTGGAGGATCTTTCCGGTAGAATTCTGAAGGAGGAACACAAAGCATATGCCGAGGCTGTAAGACTGTTCGCCGAGGGGAAACTGGAGATAAGGGATAGAAAAGTTATTATTAAAAATAATAATTAATAATTTAAATCAGCCCTGAGAGTGAGAAAAGATAGATAATTTTTTAACCAGGGAGAGCTGGATTCACCATGAAAAAAACAAGCATTGAATTACCGGGAGTAGATCCATACTACAGAGGAAAGGTTCGGGATATCTACGAAGCAGGCGATAGCTTTGTAATTGTAGCCAGCGACAGGATATCGGCGTATGATTCGGTACTACCCACAGATATTCCCGGAAAGGGAATAATTCTTAATACCATGTCCGCTGCCTGGTTCGGAAAGTTTTCGGAAATACCTAATCATCTTATCAGCACCCGGGTTGAGGAATTTCCACCTCCCTTCAACGATTTCGGCTCCCGGCTCCGGGGAAGAAGCATGCTGGTAAGAAAGGCGGACAGGATTGATCTGGAGTGCATCGTTCGCGGTTACATTACCGGTTCCGGGTGGAGGGAATATCAGAAGACGGGTGAAGTATGCGGGATCAAACTGCCCGGGGATCTCAGCCTCTCCCAGAAACTGGAGGAGCCTGTCTTTACCCCTTCCACCAAGGCAGATTCCGGACACGATGAAAATATTGATTATGAACGGGCCACAGAGATAGTGGGGGAGGATACCGCTGCGGAAATCAGGGATCTCAGCCTTAAGATCTATAAAATGGCGCAGGAATATGCCGAATCCAAGGGTATAATTATAGCTGACACCAAATTCGAATTTGGAATTATAGATGGACGGATATCGGTTATAGATGAGATGCTCACCCCCGATTCATCCAGGTTCTGGCTCAAGGAGGAATACCAGCCGGGTGAACCCCAGAAGAGTCTGGATAAACAGTTCGTCCGAGATTTTCTGGATAGCTCCGGCTGGGATCATGAACCTCCCGCTCCGGAACTGCCTCCCGGGGTGGTCGAAAAAACGGTGGAACGTTACCTTATGGCATTTGAGCGCCTGTTCGGAAATCTGGAATTGGATTTGGATTAGAAATATCAGACGTTGCGGAAAAAACAGGTCCGGACGGAGGGGCGAAATGAAAAGAGCACCGGTGAGTTTCCCGGGAAAGGGAAGATGTACAGGATGACAGGAAGAATTTTATTAAAATGTAATAAATCGCTACGGCTTGTAGCAATGGTAACTGTTTTTGAATTCACGGAAAGGTCTGATTGATGAGCAGAAGAATTAAGAGAGCTATTATAAGTGTTACCGACAAGGATAATCTGGTGGATTTCGCCCGCGCACTGGAAGAAAGGGAGATTGAGATAATAGCATCCGGCGGCACCGCCGCCAGATTGAAGGAAGCTGGAGTAGAGGTTATTCCTGTAAGCGAGGTAACCGGTTTCCCCGAAATAATGAATGGAAGGGTTAAGACACTTCACCCCCTTGTCCATGGTGGAATCCTTGCCGACAGGGATAATCAGGACCATCTCCGGGAAGCCCGGGAGAATAATATAGATTTTATAGATCTTATCGTGGTTAATCTCTACCGTTTCCGGGAGTCGGCCGCAAAACCGGAACTGAGCGAGAGGGATGTGGTGGAATCCATTGATATAGGCGGACCCACCCTGATCAGAAGTTCTGCTAAGAATTATCATTCAGTGGCTGTGGTGGTCGATCCCAATGACTATGATTCCATAATCAGCGAGATAGACCGGCAGGATGGTTCTGTTGGGGAGGAGATGCGAAGGGAACTCGCTGCCAGGGCATTCCGTCATACCGCATCCTATGAGTCAGCCATTGCCTCCTATTTTAACCGGTTGACTGAGCAGGAAGATGAGCCTCCCCAATATGTCAACACCGCCTACCGCAGAATCAGAACCCTGCGGTACGGTGAGAATCCCCATCTTAAGGGAGCACTTTACCGTAATGAGGATGTGAGGGACGGGTTCGGTGATTTCCGGCAGCTGCAGGGGAAAAAGCTTTCCTTTAACAACATCCGGGATATGTATGCTGCATTTATGCTTACCTGTGATCTGGGCGGAAATTCCTGCGCCATAATAAAGCACACTAATCCCTGCGGAGCAGCGGTATGTGAGACAACCGCCGAAAGCTTCAGGAGGGCCAGAGAGACCGATCCCGTCTCAGCCTTCGGATCGGTAGTTTCGGTAAATGGGAGCGTTGACGCTGAGTTGGCGGAATTGTCCGGGAAGGGGTTCCTGGAAGTTATCATTGCCCGCCGGTTTGAACAGGAGGCACTGAAAATTCTCAAGAAGAAGAAAAGGCTGCGGTTGATAACCCTTCCCGAAGAGGTTTGGGAAGCAGATCATTCAGGCTGGTCTTTCGCCGAAGCGGGGGACCTTGTCCTGTGCCAGCAGAAGGATACCGGTTTTCCCGAGTTGGATAGCTGGAAGGTGGTTACCTCAAGGAAGCCGGTTCCGGAGGAGGAGAAATCCCTGCGGCTGGCCTGGAAGCTGGTGAAGCATATAAAATCCAATGCTATCGTGATAAG
The DNA here is from genome assembly GCA_964613215.1 of uncultured bacterium. Lineage (GTDB taxonomy): Bacteria > Krumholzibacteriota > Krumholzibacteriia > Krumholzibacteriales > CAZTHK01 > CAZTHK01. The sequence goes on from CAZTHK010000005.1 coordinate 99,282, forward strand.
CGACAGCGAGGGAACTGTGGGTGTCGGAGCCGGCCAGATGAGCCGGGTGGAATCCTGCTGGATAGCAGTGGAGAAGGCACGCAAGGAGAATATGAAAATAGAGGGGGCATCCGCCGCTTCGGACGCATTCTTCCCCTTTCCAGATGGGGTGGAGACTCTGGTAGAAGCTGGGGTGAAGTCAATCATTCAACCGGGTGGCTCCATCAGGGATGAGCAGGTAATCGAAGCTGCGGAAAAACTTGGTATCACTATGATACTGACAGGACGCAGGCATTTCAGACATTAGGAGAAGATCTTTGAGTGAGGAAATCAGCAGTGAGAGTGTGGTAATAATTGATTTTGGTTCCCAGTACACGCAGCTTATCGCTCGTAAGATAAGGGGGGAAAACGTATTTTCCATCATCCTTCCCCCCTCCGCTGAGCTGAAAGAGATAAAGAGGGAGAATCCCGCCGGGATTATCCTTTCAGGAAGCCCTTACAGCGTTACCGAGAGTGACTCTCCCCGGCTTGAGTCCGACATATTCTCGCTGCATCTTCCAGTACTGGGAATATGTTACGGAATGCAGCTGATGGCCGGGGAGCTGGGGGGATCGGTAAGGGGAGCGGATTACCGGGAGTATGGTCATACCGTGATCAGATCGAACCGGCCCGGCCAGCTTCTCAAAGGCATCCCGGCCGAACAGAGGGTTTGGATGAGTCATGGTGACATCGTCGAATCAGTTCCGGAGGGGTTTGAAGCAATTGCATCGTCCAGGGATTGTCCTTACGCTGTAATTGCCAATAATAAAGACAAATTATACGGCCTGCAGTTTCATCCGGAGGTTTATCACACCGAATTCGGCAGACAGATAATAAGGAATTTTCTATTCGATATCTGCGGATGTGAAGGCGCCTGGAAGTCGAGCTCCTTCGTTGACATGGAGGTAAAAAAAATCAGGGATAGGGTGGGGGATTCCAGAGTGCTTTGTGCGGTCAGCGGAGGAGTAGACAGCTCAGTTATGGCTGCCCTGATGGACCTGGCGGTAGGAAGGAGGCTTTTTCCAGTATTCGTGGATAATGGGTTGCTCAGAGAGGGTGAAATCGATGAGGTACGCGAGCTTCTTGCATCCCATCTCAAGACCGATATTCTATTCGTAGACGCCGCTGATAAATTCCTCCAGCGTTTAAACAATGTGGAGGATGCCGAGAAGAAAAGGAAGATAATAGGCAATACATTTATAGAAATCTTCGAGGAACAGAGCAAAAAGCACGGTCCCTTTGAATTCCTGGCCCAGGGAACCCTGTACCCGGATGTGATCGAGAGCCGTCCCACCGTAGGCCCTTCAGATACCATTAAATCACATCACAATGTTGGAGGCCTGCCTGATTCCATGGACTTTGAGCTTATAGAGCCACTCAAGCTTCTTTTCAAGGACGAAGTGAGAGAGGTAGGTTTATTCCTGGGATTGCCGGCCAGGCAGATTGGCCGCCATCCATTTCCCGGCCCTGGTCTGGCAGTGAGAGTGCCCGGGGCGGTAAGCCGGGAGAAACTGGATGTACTCAGGAAGGTGGACCGGATATTTATAGATTCACTTTACCGTAGCGGGCTGTATGAACAGGTATGGCAGGCACTTGCCGTTCTTCTTCCGGTAAAGAGTGTGGGGGTTATGGGGGATGAAAGGTCCTACCAGAATGCGGTGGTGCTGAGAGCTGTTACCAGCACCGATGGTATGACCGCCGACTGGGCCAGATTGCCCTATGATTTCTTACAGGAACTTTCCAACCATATAATCAACAGTGTGGATGGAGTAAACAGGGTGATGTACGATATAAGTTCGAAACCCCCGAGCACCATCGAATGGGAATAATTGTAATATTATCTACTTATCCGCCGATTCTACTGTTTATGGTATTTTACCGGCAAGAATTACAGAATGTTTTATACTATTGACAATTGGCACTTAACTTGCCTTTTTATTTACAGCAAAATTTTTGAAGGATGAGAGGAATTATGCCCGGTCTGATTCACAACACCCTGGTTTATCTTTCTCTGTTGATGTTACTGCCGGTCTCTAACGATATAAATAATAGTGGATTGGGCAGGTATCTCTGGAGGGGGGAATACACCAGGGCATTAAGAAAGAGTGATGGTCAGGATAACCGGACCAGGGCAAGGCTGATGTTGATGGCAGGCAGCCCTGATACCGCCTATATTCTACTGGAGGGTGAGGATGACGAGTTCAGGAAGGGCCTGGCTGCATACAGGGCGGAAAAGTACCGTGAGGCACTGGAACATCTCAGCCATCCGGTGGATAACAGTATGCTGGAGGCCTATCGCTATCTTACCAGGGGAAGGATATTTTTCCGCGATTCTCTATATGAAAGTTCCGCAGCAGCTTCGGAAAAGATTCTCCAGAACTATCGCGGCAGCAGGATTGCTCAATCTGAACTTTACGGGGAAGCATGTGACATACTGGTAACTTCATGTATTAACGCTAGTTATAATAAAGACTTAATAAATTATATCCATAATTATGAATTAATACTATCCCCGCCGGTTAAGATTAAACTCTCCCGTTTCTGCCTGGACCGGGGTATGCCGGAGGAAGCATTCGAACTATACAGACAGGCGGTCAAGGAAGGAACAGGCGGTTCTCCTGTGGATTTAACCGGCAGGCTGGTTCCGAAGTTAAAAGAGTTAAGCAACTCCCGGCTTGCCGGAATAACCTCTGACCTGCTAAAGAACGGACAGCTGGAATCTGCAGGACTGGTTGCAGATATAGTAAAGCAGCGGGGCTCACCCTATCTGGCGGACTATTTAAAGGGAAGAATACTGGAGGAATCCGGAAGGCCGGTCCAGTCAAGCCGGATATTCAAGAGGCTCTTTAATTCCGGGGCAGATGTGGAATTGAAGAAGGATGCTCTCAACCGGATGTCCAAGATAGCGTACCGGAAGGGTAGGTACGGCAAGGCGGTAAGATATTACCGCACCTTCGGCATGTACTATCCGGGTGACAGCAGGAGTGTTCGATCTCTTGATATTGCAGCCAGGCTGGAAATTGCACGGGGTAACTATGAAAATGCTATACGGATATGGGATAAAATGCCTGCAACGGGAAATAATTCAGCAAGGGTGATGGATGCACACCTCAGCAGTGCCGTTACCTCCTATTTTATTAATAATAAGCAGAGAGCCTACCGGGTGCTGAAAGACTTATTGGAAAGAACCGGTTATTATGGCAGGGATGCTGTTCTGTACTGGCTTCACCAGACCTGTCCGGACAGTGAGAGGGATTACTGGCTTGACAATTTGATCCGTGAATATCCCCGCTCATTTTACTCACGTGCGGCTCAGGGGGGAAAAGATTTATTTATTTTCAGCAGGGTTAAGAATACAATCATTGATCTGCAGAGCCTGCACGGGGCCGAGCTGGCCGAAAAAAGTTTTTATGATTCACTGGATACCAGTACTGATGGCTCCAGTATCGGGGATAATTATTTATATAAAGCTTACAGATATTTCCTGATAAACGGATTCTACGCCGAGGCCCGCCTTTGTGTGGAATTGCTTATGGATATGTTCCTGAACAACCGGGATGCCCTGCTGGAAATTTGCAGGTTTTCCCGCCGGGAAGGGTTCCTCTATCCGGTCCTGTCCATTCTCCATTCGGCCGAGTTCTACGGTCCGGGCCGGAATATTCCGCAGCATCTTAGGTATCCCATAGCCTACACGGATCTGATCTATGAGAACTGCAGGATCAGAAAGATCCCGCCAGAACTGGCCATGGCGGTGATAAGAGCAGAGAGCAGTTTCGACCACCGGGCCATATCCCGGGCGGGAGCGCTGGGCTTGATGCAGTTTATGCCGTCTACGGCTTACTGGATAGGAGAGAGGATGGGGGATGACGGGGTAAACGGGGAAAGAATATACTCGCCGGAATTCAATATCAGAGCTGGAATATATTACCTGGATTATCTGCTGAGCAGAAACGGGGATTCGGTAGTAGCTGCCCTGGCAGCATACAACGCGGGCAATTCCAAGATGTCTCCCTGGAGAAAGAGATTCAGTCCCGGCAGTAATCCCGTGCTGGCCATAGAGATGATCGGAATAAATGAAACCAGGAATTATGTGAAGAAGGTTCTGAATTTCATGTCAATGTACAGTGCAATTACAGGTGCAGAATATGGCCGGGTGGTGCAATGAAATTAAAGATCATTATTATCATAGTGGCGGCCCTGCTGATGGTACTGTTAATCAGGGGGGGTGCCAGAACCGGAACCACCCTGATTAACCCCCCCTGGAACCATTGCCTGGGACTTGATAAGGTAACCCAGTTTCATCTGAACCTCTACTCCTGCTACCGGGAAAAGTTCCACGACCCCAGGGGACTCTTCTGTACCAAGCTCATCTGTGAAGATGATACTTCCACCAACCATGATGATGATGAACTGACCGTATTCGGCCTTAACAGTGGGAACAGCGAGCTTATATACAACCGGGGGATGACCTCTATCAATGTGGTGGGGAAAGAGGGGGATGGCGAGATTGACCTTGATCATCCGCTGGATATCAGCGGAGACAGCAGAGGAAATATCTATATTGCCGATACTGGAAATAACAGGATAATTCATCTTGAATATTCGGGGGGCGAGGTTGAATTGGCGGGGGTTCTGGGAGAGGATTACCTCCACCATCCATCATCGTTATCCTGCAGCGGAGATTTAATCTATGTGGCGGATACCGGCAATGACCGGATCGCAGTAATTAACCGGCAGGGTGAACTGACGGAAACTGTAGATCTCCGGGGCAAAAATATGAGATTACAGGCCCCCACTGCCATAGAGGTGATTTCAAGGGGGGATGATTGGCTTTACTATGAGGACTATTTTATTGCCCTCATCGACAGTTCGGGACAGAGGCTCTGGAAGTTAGATAATAATGGCGGGATACTGGGAATTGCCTATCACAGCAAACTCGGCTCGGGTACCTTTTCCCACCTGGATATAGACTATTATGGTAATATCTATGTTACCGATACCGTACAGAACAGGATCCACAAATTCGACAGGCACCTTAATTACCTGGTCGCTATAGGGGAAAGAGACCGGATAGAACTTGATCAGCCCAGGGGAATTTCCATATACCGGAGGTTTGGTCAGGTGTTCGTATCCGAGAGATCCGGGGCCCGGTACTTCTGGGTGGGAACCGATATAATCAGATTGGTGGCAGAAAGTATTGCAGTGGATCAGAAATCGGGCAGATGTATTGTCGATATTTCTTTTATATTAACAGAGCATTCCTATGTCTCCATGTGGCTGGAGAGTAAAGGGGGAGAAAAGATGCTGGAGCTTCTTTCTGATTATCTGTTTCCCCCCGGTTGCATAAAAAAGAGGATCGAGGTGACCTCTCCCGAATTGCAACAAATTGGAAGACAAAAGATTAGAGTTGTGGTCACAGCCAAGCCTACCTACTCATCCCATTCATACTGCACTATCGAAAAGAGAAGCAACCTGTTACAACCTGTTCATACGATCTCCGGCAGGTAATTATTTGGCCTGCTAATTGCTTCAGAAATTAGTGTAATGCACCCATATTCTATATTAGTCATTTATCGGTTAAAGGGAGATTGGAAATGTTTCTAGACAGATTCCTTCGATTTTTTCCCAGGAGCTACTATAAGAACGCTTTAAAATCATTTAACCGGGGTGATTACAAGCGTGCCTGCAGGATGTTTGAAAGGTACATAGATAAACATGAGGAAAACAGGATCAGGGATGAAGCAATGCTGAGAATGTACATAGTAGAGGCATATTTTCAGTATGGCAAGGAATCGATATCCAAGGGGAAGTATGAAGAGTCAGCGGGAGCCCTGGAGAGGGCCCTGAAATATGAGCCTGATTACGCGGATATAAGAGCCACCCTGGGCAATGTGTATTTTGAGCTGGGAAAACTGGACAGGGCCAAGGAACAATACCGGAATGCACTGGAAATCAATCCCTTCTACTTCAAGGCCAGGGTTATGCTGGCCAAAGTTTACTTTTCCAGGGAGGAATATGAACGCTGCAACCAGGAGTTGGAGAACAGCCTGTCCGCCGCTCCGGCCTTCTATGTAAATAAGATAAATCAGCTTATAGAAATTATCAAAGATAGAGGTTCCTTCGAAGAGAGTGACTGGATATTCCAGAGTCTGCTGGAGGAGAAACCATCATCAGCCCAGGTAAGCAAACAGATGGCTCTGGATGCCATACAGCAGGGGGATATGGACTTTGCCCTCTCCGAGCTCAGAAAAGCGGTTAAGGCATACCCGAATTTTCCGGATCTACATAATCTTCTGGGAATTGCTTACGGAAACAAGGGCATGAATGATGATGCTATCATGGAATTTGAAAAGGCGTTGAAGATTCATCCCGGTTATCTTAAGGCAAGAGTCAACCTGGCCCTGATGCACTATGAGAAGGGATGCAGGGAAGAGGCGGTGAAAAACCTGGAGAAGGTACTGGAGCTTGATTCTTCCAACATACTGGCCAGGAATATCATGGATGAACTTCAGCCGGTTTAAAAAAGGGGAATCAACGTGGATACAGATTACTATGCTGTACTGGATCTCTGGCCGTCAGCGTCGATAGAAGAGATCAAGAAGAAGTATTTCAAGCTCGCCAAGTTGTACCATCCCGATGTAGCCGGTGATACCGAGGAGAACCGGCAGCAATTCAAAAAGATAAATGAAGCCTTCACCATATTGAGTGATCCCGGTAAGAGGCGGGAATATGATGAAATACTCAGGAGGAGCAAACGTAATTCCGGAGATTCATCAGCCATGAAGGAGGAAAACAGGCGTTCCGCATCACTTGCATATAAACAGGCCCGGGCGGCCATGAAGGAGAAGCGGTTCAATAAGGCTTCCATCCTGCTTAAATCAGCGGTGAAGTACGATGAGAATAATCCGGAGTATAACAGCTGGTACGGATACTGTCTGGCCATGAATCACGGCAATCTCCATATTGCCAGGGATGCCTGTAAGAAAGCTGTTCAGATGGAATTCTACAATCCGGTATACCACGCCAATCTGGGGCTGGTTTACTTCAAGGCGGGATTGAAGAACCTGGCGGTCAAGCACTTCGGTGAAGCACTCAAATGGGACCGGGACAATCCTCTGGCAAACAAATATATGAGCAAGCTGGAAGGCAGTGATTATATCAGCGAGGGACCAATCGACAAGCTTGTATCTGCGGTAAGGAATATATTCTCATGACCGGGGCTATTATCCTTTAGGATCTATCCTCAAAATTTTACGGCAATTACACCGGATTAACCGCACTATTGAGTTGAGGCTGTTTTTACCTGTAAATTATTATTGATTTTTGCAGCCTCACCGGCTAACCTGTGCTATTGAGGTGGTTCCGATGGATAGAACGGCATTTGTATTATATGGTAAAAAAAGCACCCGGGAGGAGCTGGTATATCACGAGGTTCCCCGCAGGAGGATGAACGATGAGCTGTTCCTCTTCTTCAAGGCGGGCAGTCACGCTTACGAAGATTTCTACGGAGAACTTTTCAGAAAGGCAATTTCTACTTCCCGTATGGGTCATCCCCTTAATTACTTTTCAAGGTTTATTAAGCATCTGAGGGAACATATCGAAGATTATCAGGAGGTGGGGGAGGTACTGGGAAAGGATTCCCAGATGCTGATTCTGCTCCGCAAGGGAACCCAGGGTTATATCCTCCACGGAAGAGACTCTGAGATTATTCACCGCCATTCAGAGTCCAGCAGAACCGGCTCATTTTTTACCCTTCCCTCAGTGAAAGAGATATCACTATCCGATTCAACCGATCAGGCGGAACTGTTTTCCCGGTCTATCGAAGAGCACATGGCACTTCACAGATTCGAGCTTACCGAGGGGAAGCATACCATAGCTTTTCTTCCCTCCAAGGAATTCCTGATGAGGCACCGGGAGAGTCTGGAGAATTCGATATTCTTTCCCTCCTTCGAGCCACCTGTGGAGGGGAGCGTTACTCTCGATATCGACGGAGCAATTCCGGTTATACACTGGTCCAACATACCTTCGACGGTGGAGCGGGAGCAGCCTGAAGGTGCGGGCGGATTTATCAGTAGGATTCCCCTGCCCCTGGGGATTGGACTGGCAACCACTGTAATAGCACTGATCCTGCTGTTCGGTCCGTGGAGCCGCCGGAATGAAGGGGGAAGGGTTGATAATACCGGATCGGAGATTCTGATGTCGGCGGAGGACCAATCCGGCGAGGAGAGTGGTGATGAGGTGATAATGGAGGAGGATGAGGGGGAGAGTATGCAAAAATCAACACCGGGGGATAACCTGAAATTCAGGGAGATCACCGTGTCTCTGAAGGAATCGTGGAAGAAGGGTTTCCCCATGCCGGTAACCTCATCCCCCTGCATCTGCGGGGGGGCGGTTTTTTTCGGTTGCAGAGACGGAAATATGTACTCGTATACCCTGGATGGAGATATGAGGTGGGAATCCCAGACGGGAGCTGGTATAGGCGCTTCACCTGCATGTTCGGATGACAGGGTGGTCGGGGCTAACTATGACGGAGACATATTCTGTCTGGATGTTGAAACCGGAAAGAGACTATGGGTCCATTCATCCGGAGAGGAAATAAGGAGCTCTGTCAGGATTCACCATGATCATGTTATTGCAGCCACCATGGAGGGCGCTGTTATCGATTTGGATATGAAATCCGGAGAGGTCAGGTGGAGAAAGGTGTCGGGAAATGAGATTTGGGCGACTTCGGCGGTAGGAGATAAATATATCGTAGTAGCTTCCAGGGGTGGGAAATTGTCCCGGCTGGATTACAAGGGCAGACTTGAATGGGAGGTTGATGTGGATGCGGAAATAAGGTCCAGCCCTCTGTGTATCCCGGAAAATGATATGGTAATTTTCGGTTCGGAGGACGGTTATATCAATGCCTACTCACTTTCGGAGGGTAGGAGAAACTGGGCCTTTTCCACCGGAAGCCCCGTGAATGGCTCGCCGGAACATCAGGGAGAGCTTATATACATAGGATCGGAAGATGGTTATATCTATGCCATGGGGCTGGATGGGAATATGATATGGAGAAGGAATCTGGGAGGAGCAATTCTCAGCAAGCCGGCGGTAATAGATGGTAAAGTATATACCACCACATACAGCTCAAAACTGGCTGCTCTGGATACCAGGAATGGAGAGGTGGTAAGTGTGTTCAAAACCTCCTCCAGGCTGTACTCATCGCCCGGGGTTAAAGGTGGTACTCTATTTTTCGGTTCCATGGGGGGAATGTTTTACGCAGTTAATCTATATGGCGAAAAGTTATAACCTTATCAGTCACCGGTTTTTTCCTGAAATCCAATACACTTGCTAAGAAACACATATTTTGTTATTTTGCCTTCGAGTCGGAGGTTGAATTTTGTTTAAGAAGATTTTAGAAAAATTTATTGGTGGAGGCCGGAGGACCCGGCTGATGAAAACGTACTCCGCCACCATCCAGCAGATAAAGCAGCATGCCGGAGAGTACAGGGAGCTGGAGGATTCCGATTTCCCCCGGAAAACAGAGGAATTCGTGTCCAGGGTGGAGAAGGACGAATCACTGGATGATATACTTCCGGAGGCATACGGACTGGTGTATGAAACCTGCCGCAGGCTGCTGGGCCGGGAGATTGAAGTTTCCGGGAGAAAGAGCAAATGGGATATGGTCCCCTTCGATGTGCAGCTGGCCGGCGCCATAGTGCTCCATCAGGGAACTATCACTGAAATGGCTACCGGTGAGGGTAAGACCCTGGCTGCTACCATGCCTCTGTATCTTAACGCTCTGGAGAAGAAGGGCGCACATCTGGTAACGGTTAATGATTATCTGGCCAGGAGGGATGCAGAGTGGATGGGAGAGATTTACAGGTTTCTGGGTATGTCTGTAGGTGCCCTGCAGGATGATATGTCGCTGGAGGAAAAGAAGGAGGCATACAACTCTGATATTACCTATGGAACCAACAACGAGTTTGGATTTGACTATCTCCGGGACAATATGAAACTGGCCAGGGATCAGCAGGTCCAGCGAGGTCACAATTATGCCATTATCGACGAGGTGGATAGTGTTCTTGTCGATGAAGCCAGGACACCACTGATTATTTCAGGCCCAGTATCCGGCTCTTCGCATACCAGAAATTATACCGTTCTCCGAAGCAAGGTGGAGAGACTGGTAAAGAAACAGAAGAGGATGATAAACAAGCTGATGTCAGAAGTCAGCCGGGAAGTCGGTAAGGACGAGCAGACGGAAGAGAGTGATGGGATAGGAACCAAGCTTCTTCTGGCTAACAGGGGTGATCCTAATAATAAGAAATTCATGAAGTTACGCAAGGAGCCCGGCCTGGAGAAACTGATGTTGAGGGTGGAGGCCGATTTCATGAGGGAGAAGAGGCTTCATGAGCTGGATGAAGAACTCTTCTATGTGGTGGATGAGAAGTCCAATACCATAGATATTACCGAAAAGGGGCATAATAACCTTTCCGACGAAGATCGTAAGCTATTCATACTCCCCGATATAAGTTCAAAGATCAAGGAGATCGATTCGGACGATTCACTTTCCCTCAAGGAAAAAATCAAGAAGAAAGACTCAGTTTACCGGAAATATGCAGAGAAGAGTGATGTTATACACAATTTCAATCAGCTGCTGAAGGCCTATACCCTGTTCGAGAAGGATGTGGAGTATGTGGTCCAGGATGACCGGGTTATTATTGTGGACGAATTCACCGGCAGACTGATGCCGGGGAGAAGGTTCAGTGAAGGTCTGCATCAGGCCCTGGAGGCCAAGGAGGGAGTGAAGATAGAGGGAGAAACTCAGACAGTTGCTACCGTCACACTTCAGAATTACTTCAGAATGTATGATAAACTGGCGGGTATGACCGGTACCGCTGAAACGGAAGAGGAGGAATTTCACAAGATTTACAGTCTGGACGTGGAATTGGTGCCCACCAATAAGCCGGTGAGAAGGGTAGATTATGATGACGTAATTTACCGGACCAGAAGGGAAAAATACAAGGCCATTATAGATGAAATAGAGCGGTTGCATAACAGGGGGCTGCCCATTCTGGTGGGCACGGTAACTGTGGATGTCTCGGAAACTCTCAGCAGGATGTTGAGGAGAAAGGGGATAGATCACAATGTTCTGAATGCCAAGCATCACCAGAAGGAAGCAGAGATTGTTGCCTATGCCGGAAGAAAGGGAGCGGTAACCATAGCCACCAACATGGCGGGAAGAGGTACCGATATAAAACTTGGAGAGGGTGTGGTAGGATGTGAGAGATGCTGTATCAGATGCGAGACTCCTGACCGGTGTGATGAATGCCCCAATGATAAAAAGATGACTGACTGTGAGGAGGATGTTCCCTGTGGTCTTCATATTATCGGAACAGAGAGGCATGAGAGCCGCAGAATAGACAATCAGTTGAGAGGAAGGGCGGGACGCCAGGGTGATCCGGGAGCTTCCCGGTTTTTCATCTCCCTGGAGGATGATCTTATGCGGCTGTTCGGATCGGACAGGATATCCAGCGTAATGGACCGGATGGGGGTTGAGGAGGGGGACGTAATAACCCATCCCTTTATCACCAAGGCCATATCAAATGCACAGAAGAAGGTCGAGACCTACAACTTCGGAATCCGAAAGAGATTGCTGGAATACGACGATGTGATGAACAAGCAGAGGGAAGTTATTTACGGACGCAGGGATGAGATTTTGGAGAGGGATAACCTGGATGACATAATGTCCAGCATGATGGAAGAGGTGGTGGATGAGATAATGGATAAGCATCTGCCCGAGGACCTCCCTCAGGAGGAGTGGAGCCCTGAAAGTGCCGCCAGGGAGATGGAAACTCTATTTCTTGTTCCCGTCCGGGAAGATGAGATACCCGATGATGAGATAAAGGATCCGGACAGCATAAGGGATACCTTCATGAAAAAGGCGGAAGAGGCTTTACAGATGAGAAAATCTACCATTCCGCCGGATATTATGCAGCAACTGAGCAAGATGATAATGCTGCGGAGCATAGACGAGAAGTGGATGGATCACCTGTATGAACTGGATCATTTGAAGGAGGGGATACATCTGAGGTCCTACGCTCAGAAGGATCCCCTGGTGGAATACAAGCAGGAAGCTTTCCAGATGTTCACCGAGATGCTGGAGGAGATTGAGAGGAATATTGTATGGGGTCTCTTCCATACCAGCCTGGATATTGAAGGTGAAAGCATACCGGAGGGAGGGGTAGAGGACAGCAAAGCTGTTCACAGCGCCGCCAGTGCCTATGGGGGAGCCATCCCAGCTGCCAGCAATAATGGTGTGGTTTCCCGGGGAGGTGCTCCGGCTCAGGCAGGGGAGGCCAGTGGCGGAAAGGGCAAACAGGTGGTAAGGAAGGATAAGAAGGTGGGAAGAAATGATCCCTGCCCCTGCGGTAGCGGAAAGAAATACAAGAAATGTTGTGGAAGGTTGAAATAGAGACTGATAATTATATATTATCACCTTCATGGAATAGCAAAGAGCTTTTACAGCGGAGAGGGGCAGGATGAAAGAAAGAATCAAGGAAATAATGGAATATCTGATAGATCCGGATTCCAATGAATTGAGGGACCCCTCTGTATTAAGGGTGGAGCTGGAAAGGATGGGGTATTCAAGGGCGGAGATAACCAGGGCTTTCAGTATGCTCAGGGATGAAGAAGGATATGCTGACACAAACCTCAATAGTACGGGAAGAGTTAACAACAGAGTTTTCTGCGAGGTGGAAAAAGCAATTCTCTCGGTAGCTGCACAGGGCTACCTGATAAAGCTTTACAGGCTTGGATGGCTGTCCGAGGCTCAGCTGGCGGTTATTCTGGAGGGTGCCCTGATGGAATACACCACTCCGGTTTCATTGGAGGATATCAAAAGTCTGGCGGTTAAATATACACCTGACCTGCCTGAATCCACGGATGACGAAAATTCTTCACAACGGAGTACAACTCACTAGATAGGAGTAATCGATGGGCCGTGTACTTGTAGTGGTCGAATCCCCTGCCAAAGCCAGGACCATAAAGAAGTATCTGGGTAAGGACTACCGGGTGGAGGCATCGGTGGGGCATGTAAGGGACCTGCCCAAGAAGGAGCTGGGTATTGACATAGAGAATAATTTCCAGCCCAGGTATGTAAGGGTAAGAGGAAAGGGAAAGGTAATCAAACAGCTCCGCAAGGCGATGGAAAAGTCAGACCGGATTCTTCTGGCTACCGATATGGACCGGGAGGGAGAGGCGATAGCCTGGCATCTCAAGGATATTCTATCCGGGGACAGCCGGGAGATTAAGAGGATCATATTCAACGAGATAACCGAAACCGCCCTGAAGGATGCAGTGGCAAATCCCCTTGACATCGACGATGCAAAGGTTAACGCTCAGCAGGCCAGAAGGATTCTGGACCGGCTGGTGGGATATCTGGTAAGCCCCATCCTGTGGAGGATATTCTTCAAGGGACTGAGTGCGGGGAGGGTTCAGAGTGTGGGTTTGAGATTGCTGGTAGAACGGGAGAAGGAAATACGCGAGTTTGTGCCTGAAGAATACTGGACCATCCAGGGTAAACTTGCCTCTCCCGGGGAGGAAGAATTCGAGACCAGATTGTTCAAGGTGGATGGCAAGAAACCCTCCATAGATAATGAGGAGCTGTGCGATCAGATACTGAAGGATATAAAGTCGGAACAGCTGAAGGTAAAATCAGTGCGACAGGCGGAGAAGAAGAGGAACCCATATCCTCCTTACATAACCAGTACCCTGCAAAGGGATGCAGCGGCAAGACTGGGGTTCAGTGCCAAGAAAACAATGGTTGTGGCGCAACAACTCTATGAAGGCGTTGAGATGGGAAAGGAGGGTTCAGCAGGGCTGATTAGTTATATGAGAACAGACTCCACCAGGGTGAGCGGTGAGGCATACCGGGATGGAGTATCCTGTATCAAGAAGGTGTTCGGAAATGAATATGTACACAGCGGCAAGAGGTCATTCCGAAAGAAGAAGGGAACTCAGGACGCTCATGAATGTATCAGGCCTACTGATTCATTCAGGACTCCCGAACAGGCGAAACCCTTTCTGAACAAGGGGCAGTACGCTCTCTATAACTTGATCTGGCAGCGTTTTCTGGCCTCGCTGGCATCACCGGCTGTTTACCAGACCAGAAGAGCAGATATCAGCGCGGGGAGCAGGTATCTTCTGAGATCATCGGGAAGAAGGCTGAAATTCAAGGGGTTCCTGGCTATAATGCCCGACAGGAAGAGGGAGGAAGAAAGCTGGATTCCGGATATAAAGGAAGGCGACAGGCTCTCTATAATCAAGCTGGATAAGAACCAGCACTTTACCGAACCACCACCCCGCTACACCGAGGGTTCTCTGGTAAAGGAACTGGAAGACAAGGGTATCGGCAGGCCCAGTACATACGCCAGTATTATTTCAATAATACAGTATAGAAAATACGCTACCAAGAGGAAGGCCACCCTATATCCCACCAGGCTGGGTGAGGATGTCTGGAATATCCTATCCCGCCTGTTCAGTGATATCTTTGCCATAGACTTCACAGCCAGAATGGAATCAGAACTGGACAAGGTGGAGGAGCGCGAGAAGGAGTGGCAGGAGGTAGTGAAGTATTTCTACCAGCCGCTGACCAGTGATATAGAAAAGGCCAATCACAGGAAAGATCAGATGAAGGAACTGGTTCAGGAGGAGACTGATGAGGTGTGTGAAAAATGTGGAAGAAAGATGGTGATTAAATGGAGTAGAAACGGCCGTTTTCTTGCCTGTACCGGCTGGCCGGAATGCAAGTTTTCCAGGTCAATTAATGAAAAGGAGATAGATAAGAAATGCCCCCGATGCGGAGGTCAGCTGGTATTCAAGGATGGACGGTTTGGCAGGTTTGTAGCTTGCAAGAATTATCCCGAATGCAGATATACGGAACCGGTCAAGATTGGTTTGAAATGTCCGGTCAAGGGTTGCGGGGGAGATATCATAGAGAGAAAATCACGCCGCGGAAAGATTTTTTACGGGTGCAGTAATTATCCCAAATGTAAATATGCCAACTGGGATAGACCAACAGACAGAATCTGTCCCAATTGTGGCAATGACTACCTGGTGGAAAAACATTCCTCCAGGAAGGGGGATTACCTGAAGTGCAATTCATGCAAGGCTGAAATACAGGAATGATACAACGGTAGCAATGGGGGCAGTTAACAGGGAAGAGCTGATAATATCATGATGGGTGTACTCAAGAAATATATCGTATATATAAATATGGAAAAAAGAGTATCTGAATCTACTTCAACTGCATACCAGGGTGACTTGATGCAATTTATCAGGTTTGTCCGGAGGGAGATGGGTAAGAACACAGGAGCAGCTGATGTGGATTCCTTAGTTATCAGGTCATTTCTGGGTGAATTAAGAAGAGAAGGTTATTCATCCAGAAGTATTGCCAGGAAGGTGGCAGCACTCAAAAGCTTTTTCTCTTTCTGCTCTGAGAATGATGTTGTCCCCCGCGATCCCACCGTAGGTGTTTCAACTCCCAGAACCGAAGGTAAGCTTCCCGTTTATGCCGGAGAGAAGGAAATAGAGAGGATGCTCGAACTGCCGCCCTCCGACAGGAGCAGGGGGTTGAGAGACCGGCTGATACTGGAACTGCTTTATCAGACCGGGATGAGGTTGTCGGAGTTGGTGAAGGCGAATATAGGAAGTGTCAATATGGAGGGAGGATCCATAAGGGTTCTGGGCAAGAGAAACAAAGAGAGAGTATTACCGCTGGGTAGAAGTGCCGTAGTTCGTCTGGGTGATTATCTCAAAGACCGTTATTCCCTCCGGGAATGTTCAATGGAGGGCAGAAGGGAATTCATATCTATGATGGGGGAGAGGTTGAATGATCCCCTCATTGCCGGGAGGGGCGGCAACAGGATAAGCAGAAGAACAGTACAGAGGGTAGTGAAGAAATACTTCAGCAAGGTAGCCTCCCTCTCCAAGATGAGTCCTCATGTGCTGAGGCACAGTTTCGCAACTCATATGCTGGAGGCCGGGGCCGATCTAAGGGCTGTGCAGGAACTGCTGGGTCATGCCAATCTTTCTACCACCCAGATTTACACCCATGTTACCGCAGATCATCTTAAGAAGGCGTACCATCAGGCTCATCCCAGGGCATGAGGGGAAAAGCTATAAAGGCAAAAGGAGTATGAATATGTTTAAGGGAACCACTATCATAGGAGTAAGAAGAGGAGAGGGAGTTGCCCTGGGTGGCGATGGACAGGTCTCATTCGGTGAAAGTATAGTCAAACACGGAGCCAAGAAGATAAGGCTTCTGGAGGAGAGGAGGGCGATGGTCGGTTTTGCCGGCAGCACCGCCGATGCCATAACCCTTTTTACCAAGTTCGAAGGGAAGCTGGAACAGTATACCGGCAACCTCAGGAAGGCGGCGGTTGAACTGGCCAAGGAATGGAGAACCGACAAGGTATTGAGGCACCTGGAAGCATTGCTGGTGGTTATGGATACGGAGCATTCCCTGCTTATTTCGGGGAAGGGAGATGTACTGGAACCAGATGACGGTATTCTGGCAATCGGGTCGGGTGGATCGTACGCCCTTGCGGCAGCCAGAGCAATGATTGCCAATACTGATCTGGAGGCCGGGGAAATAGTATCCAAATCACTTGAAATAGCATCACAAATTTGTGTTTATACTAATGATAATATAACCGTTGAAACTTTGTGAGGTGGCCCGGAATGGATGAATTTACACCCAGACAGATAGTAAAGGAATTGAACAAGTTTATTATTGGGCAGGATAAGGCTAAACGGTCGGTTGCCATAGCTCTTAGAAACAGGTGGAGACGGAGGAGGGTAGAGAAGGATATCAGGGAGGAGATCATGCCCAATAATATTATCATGATCGGGCCTACCGGAGTGGGAAAGACAGAGATTGCCAGAAGACTGGCCAATCTGGCTCAGGCACCCTTCAGCAAGGTGGAAGCGACCAAGTTTACCGAGGTTGGCTATGTTGGCAGGGATGTAGAATCTATGGTGAGAGACCTGTTGGATATAGCAATAAATATGGAGAAACAAAAAGCCTATAAAATGGTGGAGGAGAGGGCCAGGGAGAGAGCTACCGACAGGCTGCTGGATCTGCTGGTTCCGGCTTCCCGGAGTTCTGCCAGCGCAGAGGATGAAGAACTGGAGGAGAGAAGAAGCAGAACCAAAGAAAAACTCAGGGATAAGCTGGAGAGGGGAGAGCTTGATGCCAGGGAGATTAACATAGAAGTAGAGGACCGCTCCCGTCCCTTTATAGAGATATTCTCCAACACCGGTCTGGATGATATGGGGGTGAAATTCCCTGAAGGCCTGGAGAATATGATGCCCAGAAAAAAGAAGGGGAGGAGGGTAACGGTCGGAGAGGCACGGGAAATACTCATTCAGGAGGAGAAGGAAAAGCTGATCGATGACGACAAGATAATATCCAGAGCCAGGGAGACCACTGAGGAATCGGGAATAATATTCATCGATGAGATAGATAAGATAACCGGTGGTGACAAATCACACGGACCCGATGTTTCCAGGGAGGGGGTTCAGAGGGATATCCTGCCCATAGTGGAAGGAAGCAGTGTCAATACCAAACACGGGGTAATCAAGACAGATCATATCCTGTTTATAGCGGCGGGGGCATTCCACACCTCCAAACCCTCCGACCTGGTTCCTGAACTTCAGGGACGGTTCCCCATCCGGGTGGAACTGGATGCTCTTACTTCCCGGGATTTCGAGAGGATTCTGCTGGAGCCTGCGAATTCACTGATCAAACAGTATCAGGCTCTTATGGAGGCGGAGGGATGTCTGCTCGAATTCACCAAGGGAGCAATAAGACAGATTGCCCGGACCGCCACTCTGGTAAACCAGAAGATGGAGAATATCGGTGCCAGGAGACTGCACACCATTATGACCACGCTTCTGGATGAGATAATGTTCGAATTGCCCTCCTCCGACGAAGAGGTAAAAAATATAACCATCGACCGAAAGAAGGTTAACAGTACTCTTGAAGAGATTGTCAGTGATGAAGACCTGGCGAGATACATTCTTTAGTAAACCCGAAGGGAGCAGAGATGGAGCTGAGCAGGAAAGATTTTCTGTCCATACGTGATTTCAGCAGGAGTGAGCTGGATAAGATACTGGCGGTCTGCAGTGAGCAGAAACCGAAGGTAAAGAAATTCGAACTGGAACATACTCATCCGGGCAGGGTGCTGGGCTGTATCTTCCATAAACCCAGCCTGAGAACCAGGATCAGTTTTGAGGTAGCGGTGAGGCAACTGGGCGGTTCCAGCCTTTTTATCACCGACAGGGAGATCGGGATAGGGAACAGAGAGGATCCCAGGGATGTGGCCAATGTTTTATCCCGTTATCTGGACGCCATAATGATAAGGACATTCGATCAGTCCATGGTGGATGATCTGGCTAAATATGCCGAAATACCGGTAATTAACGGCCTTACTGATCTTCTTCATCCCTGCCAGGTCATGGGCGACATTTTTACCATAATTGAAAAACTGGGTGATGTGGATGGAAAGAAAATCGTCTTTATTGGCGATGGTAACAACGTTTCCCGCAGCTGGCTGAATGCTGCAGCAAAGTTCTCCTTCCAGCTGATCTTATGTGCGCCGGAGGGATATGAAATATCTCAGTCATTTCTGGATGAGGTAAGAGAAACCGGGGATCCTGATTATAAGCATATAGTAGATCCCCGTGAAGCTGTACCGGAAGCGGATGTGATTTATACTGATGTATGGGCAAGTATGGGACAGGAGGATGAAGCGTCGGAGAGAAGGCA
This sequence comes from uncultured bacterium, assembly GCA_964613215.1. Lineage (GTDB taxonomy): Bacteria > Krumholzibacteriota > Krumholzibacteriia > Krumholzibacteriales > CAZTHK01 > CAZTHK01. The sequence goes on from CAZTHK010000005.1 coordinate 118,114, forward strand.
GCAGTTCCAGAGTTATCAGGTCAACCGGGAGCTGATGGAACTGGCGGGGGAGGAGTGTATCTTTATGCACTGCCTTCCGGCACACCGGGGGGATGAAGTCACCGATGAGGTAATAGACAGTTCCAATTCGGTGGTATACCAGGAGGCGGAAAACAGGATGCATTTACAGCGTGCCATATTAAGCATGCTTATGAAATAAATTATTCGGCCGGCGGGGACAAACCGGAAACAGGAATATTTTCAGGAAGAACAGTTATATGAAGGGAGGAAGAAGTATAATAGCAGTTCTGCTGTTATTTCTGCTTTATGCCTGCGCAGTAATGGAACCTCCCACAGGGGGACCCAGAGATGAAACCCCGCCCTCCATTGTGAGTACCATACCTTCTCAGGATTCCACCAATGTATCAGGGGATGTGGAAGTACAGGTAATTTTCAGCGAAAAGCTGGATCCGGAGAGTTTCAAAAACAGAATATCCACCTACCCTCCTGTTGAATTCGATGATATCGATGTTGACGATGAGGTACTTAAGGTTAAATTCGAATCTCCCCTTCCCGGGACTACCTTCGTTTTTCATCTGGAATCGGGCTACCGGGATGATCACAGGGTAGAGGGTATGGAGAGGCTGATGCTTTATTTTTCAACCAACTCATATATGGAAAAGGGGTTGATATCCGGATGGACTCTGTTCAAGGAAAAACCGGATTCCCTGGGGGTGGTCAAACTGTTCAGAGCAGATGGAGATACCATAGGTGACTTCATCACTGAACAGGAGGCCAGAGTAGCCTATTCCGACAATCTGGGTAAATTCTCCTTTAGAGCCCTGCCCACAGACAGCGTTACTTTCATTGTGTGGGCTTTCTCCGACCGTGACGATAACGGAAGGTATTCCGAGAGCGACGATTTCGCCATTCTTCAACCGGATACGGTAACCCTTGCAGAGAGAAGTGTTTACGTCAGGGAGCTGCGGCTTGACATTATCGATCCGGATGAACCGGGATCCATCGGGGGGGGGATAGAAAACCGGACTGAAGTTGCCGGGCTGCCCCTGGTGATTCTGAAATCGCTATCAGCCGAGGGGGGAGAGATGTTTACTGCCGCCGATTCTTCAGGTGTGTTCAGGTTGAAGCCGGTAGCTCCGGGTGAATACACTTTAACCGCACTTATGGATATAAAGGCGGACAGCATCTGTGGTAACTATCCCAGCCCGGAGGATTCCACAGTTATGATGGAGGAGCCCTGTTTTACCATGGGAGACACCCTTCGACTTAAACCGGGTGAAAAGAAACAGATCGAAAAAACCATCATACTGGAATAAGAATGGAGAGGGGATGAGCAGGAAGATAGACTTTAAGAAGATGCATGGAGCAGGCAACGATTTTATTATGATTGACGGCAGGGAGGAATATGTTCATCTTAAAGGTAGTGAAATAGCCAGGTTATGCGACAGGAGGAGGGGAATCGGAGCAGATGGCATAATTATTATAGACAACAGCGAGAAGGCCGATTTCAGAATGGATTACTATAACAGTGATGGAGGAGCCGCTGAGCTGTGCGGTAACGGAGCCAGGTGTGCAGCCAGGTTTGCCAGTGAAACAGGGGTGGCGGGGATAAGGATGAGCTTTGAAACCGGTTCGGGAATAATCGGAGCCAGTGTGGAGGGGGAAGAGGTAGAGGTGGAGATCGGAAAGGTAGTGGATATCCAGCTTGATAAGAGGATGAAATGCTGTGATTCTGGTGTTCACTATGCAGTGGCAGGTGTTCCCCATGCTCTTGTTCTGGTGGATGAATCTGGCAGTGTCAATGACCGGACATTTTTCAGCCAGGCCAGAGCGGTGAGATACCATTCCGCTTTTGCCCCTGGTGGCACTAATTTTAACATGGCATCGGTCAAAGATAGAGGACATCTTGAGTACAGGACATACGAAAGGGGGGTGGAGGATGAAACCCAGAGTTGCGGTACCGGGGCGGTGGCAATTAGCGTCATATGCGCTCATCTGGGATTGACCGGGACGGAGGTGGCATGCACAACATCAGGTGGTGATATCCTTCTGGTAAAATTCACCAGGACAGAATACGGTGCTGCGGACTGCGTCCTCAAGGGCCCTGCCATGATTACATTTGAGGGTTTGTTTGAACTTGACCACTTCACCGGTTGATATCCGACCCCTGAATTATATAGCAATAGAGTGTATTCCAATGAATAACTGCCTGTCATATCTGAATGCCGGATACAACCGGCTTATTAAGAACATAACGGGGGGGTTAATGGCCGGGTCCGTAACAGTGGCTCTAGCCGCAACTTTCCTGCTGGTGATTTTATTCTCCCACTCCGAGGCTCAGTATCCCTTTGGTAAGAACAAGATCCAGTATTTTCCCAAGGACTGGAAACTTCTGGAGACAGAACATTCAGAGATATTCTACTATCCCGATGAATATCCCCTGGCCAGGTTTATAGCACAGCGGTTCGAAAGTCTCTATCAGGAGTATTCCAGCTTCTTCCAACTGGAAATTGAAGGAAAGACTCCCCTGATCCTGTACGGGACTCATCATGACTTCAAGGAGACCAATGTACTACCATATCTGATTCCTGAAGGTACCGGGGGATTCACCGAGTTTATCAAGGGGAGGGTAGCCATACCATTTACCGGTTCCTACGGAGAGATGTTGCACGTATTCAGACACGAGATGGTTCATGTATTCATGCTGGAGAAGCTTGCCCGGGTAATGACCGGACACAGGAGGTACAATTACTCCCATCCCCCCCTTTGGTTCACCGAAGGTCTGGCTGAGTATCTCAGCTGCGGTCAACCGGATAGCAGGGCGGAAATGTTTATCAGGGATGCGGTAACATCAGGCAATATAGTCCCCCTCGGCGAACTATGGAGAATCCAGGGCAGTTTCATGATGTACAAGGAGGGGGAGAGTGCCCTTCACTACCTGGAGGATAATTTCGGCAAAGAGGGGATAAGGATGATTCTGGAAAACTGGTGGAAGGGTGATAAATTTGAAATTGTGCTGAAAAAGACCATCGGTATGGGGGTGGATGAGTTAAGCAGGAATTGGGAGGAGAGTTTGAGGAGGAGGTACTATCCTTCGGTGATGAGGCGGAGGAGGATGGATGAAACAAATGAAAAGTTATCCTGGGGCAATCGAATATATCACTTCCATCCGGTAAGTATGGTTGATCGCCAGGAAAGGGAAAGAGTTTTTACCACCGGTTACCAGTTGGGAACTATCAACATAATTGAGCTGGTCCGGGACGGCCGGAGAAAGTGGAAAAATAAGATATTCATCCGGGGAGGACAGTCCACCGAATTTGAGTCAATTCCTCTACTGAGAAGCCGCCTCTCTTCCCGGGGAGATACTCTGGTATTCAGCTCCAAGTCGGGGGAGAGGGACGTTATTTATCTCTATGACATTTCCCGCCGGAAAGTGATCAAAACCGTGTCCTGTCCTTCAGCCAGGATAATCAACTCTCCCTCACTCTCACCGGATGGTAAATCTGTAGTGTTCTCGGCTATAACCCCGAGGGGTAAATCCGACCTTTTCATTTATAATTTTGGTAACGGCACTTTTTCCAGATTAACCGATGATTACTATGATGACATACATCCCCACTGGGCTCCCGGTGAAAACAAAATAGTATTCAGTTCCGACCGGGGTGGAGATGTGATGAAGGAGAAATATGCAATTCATATAATCGATCTGGAAACCCTGGAAATCAGAAAGATAACCGCAGGGGAGAGCTCCGATAAGTATCCCAGATGGACGGAGGATGGCAAAGGGATACTTTATTCATCCGACCGGGAGGGCGCCTACGATATATATCTCTGGAAAGGGGGAAAGACATTCCGTCAGACTGAGGGTATAGGGGGGGCTTTGGATCCGGTTCCCATTCCGGGCAGCAGCAGTTTCGTGTTTTCCGGGTACAGCGGAGGCACTTACAGAATATACCGGCGAGAAATAAGGGAGGAGTCTGGAAGGTTAATAGCTAATCGTGCGGATCCGGAACCGGATGAATTATGGCAGCCCTTTCGTAATGACAGCATCTCAGGTTATGATAACAGAAATTACACTCCCAGATTCAGTCTCGACCTGATTGGAGCAGCCTTTTCGGTGGATCCTGATTTCGGCTATATGGGTAACGGAGCTCAATTATTCTTTTCCGACCTGATGGGCAACCATCAGATAATTACCCTGTTGGGAAGTGCTACCGATACCTTCGAGGATTTCTGGAGGAAACTGAATGTAGCAGTGACATATGTTAATCAGCAGAACAGGATTAATTATGCGGTAGGGAGTTTTCATCTGGCCAGCTATATGGGCACCTTTCAAAACTTACTGCGGTATGAAAGAAGGTACGGAGCATTCGGTGCGGTAAGCTATCCCATCTCGAAATTTACCCGTCTGGAATTTTCCACCGAGCTGAAATGGATGGAGAGGGATGATGATATAACCGCCATTGGAATGGAGCAGGGAAGCGCATGGTTGTCTTCCAACTATATATCATTTACCACCGATAATATCGTATGGCAGGTGGGGGGTCCCCTGAAGGGTCACCGGCTCAACATTTTTCTGGGGCGGAACTTCGATCTGGACGGCTCCAGATATGAGAGTACCACCCTTCATCTGGACCTGCGAAATTACATTAGCCTCACCCCCAGGATTATCTTCGCCCAGAGGTTCCTGAGCCGCAATGCCTGGGGGAGTGATCTGCAACTGTTCTACCTTGGTGGTTCGTGGGATTTGAGGGGATACGATTTCAGGGAATTTGCAGGGAAGAGGATTATGCTTATCAATAACGAACTGCGTTTCCCCCTGCTGGACCGTCTGGTAGTAGGTTTTCCGGTGGGACAGATAGAATTTCCTCTCTTCCGGGGTTCCCTGTTTTTGGATGCCGGGAGGGCCAGCGGATTTATTATGGACACCGGATGGCTGGGCAGTATAGGTACAGGAGTGGAGATGAATCTGGGATACCTCCCTGTGATAAGGGTGAATTTCAGCCGGCAGACTGATTTCGAGACCATAGACACCGATACAAAGGTGGATTTCTTCCTTGGTTTTAATTTCTGATAAAAACCGGGCACAGATTTCAGCCAGCCAGCCCGAAGAATAACAGAAAGCTGTAACAGTAGAGCCGTGGAGTAACGGTAATAGTATAGCCGATGGTCTGCAGGGGTAACTATCTGGAAGGGAGGAGTGATATTTCTGTTAATCGAAATCATCCCCGGCTAATGTTTCTTGTTTTCCCAGGAACCCGGATATGACACTAATTGCCAGATGGTGACGGTTAAACGGCGCACTGATCTGCACCCCGTCCACCATGGGGCGGATTTTCCTTAGAAGCTCCACCGCTATCTTTACACCCTCTTCTGCGGTTTCTTCCTTCCCTCCGGCTTCCTTCATCCGTTTCATAATGTCGGCGGGGACGGATACTCCGGGGAGTTCGTTGTGCATGAATTCGGCATTCTTGTAACTTACCAGCGGCCATAGACCTGCAATAATGGGAATGCGGATGGATTCTATCTCTCTGACGAAACGCTCAAAAACTCGCATATCGAATACAGGCTGGGTAATGGCGAATTCTGCACCAGCGTCAACCTTCCAGTAGAATCTTCTCATCTCCTCCTGAAAATTTATCGCTCCCGGATTGACACCCACTCCTATGTGAAATGAGGTGGGAGTTTTTAATTTTCTTTCTCCTATGTCATAGCCCTGGTTTAATTTTCTGACTACATTGGTCAAACCGATGGAATCTATATCGAATACATCCGTTGCATCGGGATAGTCACCGATTTTTATGGGGTCTCCAGTTATCAGCAGGATATTTCTCAGTTCCATTGCATGGGCGCCCAGCAGGTCCGCCTGCATTCCCAGGATGTTACGGTCCCGGCAGCAGTAGTGCAGAATAGTTTCTACTCCTACCCTGTTCTGGATCAGAACAGCCAATGCCAGGGGGCTCATCCGGGAGGTAGCCCGGGGGCTGTCCGGAATATTTATGGCGTCAATCCGGGCAGCAGACAGCTGTCTGGCCGATTCAAGAGTCCCGGCCGGGTTACATCCCTTGGGAGGAACAAGCTCCACTACGGTAACGAACTCTCCACTATCTATCTTCCTGGCCAGAGAAGATTTTTCTCTTCTGGCTATTGAGGTTTTCTTTCTTTTCTCCACCTTTTTATCCCCGGGGCGGGGGGGATGCTTTGTTACCGAAGGCCGGAATGACTGAATGCCCCTTTGAATAGCCTTAATATGGCTGGGAGTGGTTCCGCAACAACCGCCCACGACGCGTGCTCCCACTTTGATAAACCGCCTGGCATATTCCGTGATATATTCCGGGGAAACCAGATAGATATTTCTGCCCTCTACGTTCTGGGGCACTCCGGCATTGGGCATGGCGGAGATAAAGGTATCTACTGCGGTAGCCATTTTTTCCACCGCTTCCAGCATTACCCGGGGACCTACCGAGCAGTTCACTCCAACTACATCAGCACCCCATTCCTCCAGACGAATGGCGAAATCCCCCGGTTCGGTACCATATAATCCCAAACCATCAACCTGGAGAGTCATCTGGGCTATGACAGGTATATCAGAGATACTCTTAACCGCTTTGATTGCCTGATGTATCTGATTCAGATCGGCAAATGTTTCCAGTATTATAATATCCACCCCTCCGTCTATCATAGCCTCAGCCTGAGTGGCAAATGCTTCCCTCGCCTCCTGGTTGGAGGTGGGGCCCCAGGGTTCGATTTTAATTCCCAGTGGTCCGATAGAGCCTGCAACTCCCACTCTCCCCCGGGAAGCGGATGCCGCTATCTCCGCACCCTTCCTGTTAATTTGATATACCTCGTCTTCCAGGGAATGAGCCTTCAGTTTATAATAATTAGCACTGAAGGTGTTGGTTTCGATTACATCAGCCCCTGCATCGATATAACTTCGGTGTATTTTTTCTACCAGGGAGGGGTTGGACAGATTAACTGCATCGAAGCATTTGTTTATGAACACTCCATTTTCATAAAGCATGGTACCCATAGCACCGTCGAAGAGTACCACCCCCCTGTTCAGTGCCTTATGGAGATCAAAAGCCATGGTATATTTCTCCCCGTGTACCGGAAAGCCCCTGAGTGATTAATAATGATGATTGTTTTTTGCCAGGGACAATATATTTTACTTACAACTTGCAAACAACTGAATGCTTTTTTAGTATATAGGGCAGTTGAACAGTAATTCAACCTAATAAATGAAATGCTGGCAGGGGAGCGTTTCGGGATGGGTGGTGCGGTACAAATCAGTGAAATCTGTTGCCTGAACAGTAACAGGAGGTTTCCCCTGCACTATTCCGAACTCCCGCGAAACGGCAGGAGAGTAAACCGTTTCAACCGGAAATTTTTAACACCGGGAGGAAGATAACGATATGCGATGGTCACAAAGCTGTATTCCTACATTGAAGGAGGAACCCAGGGAAGCTGAAATAGCCAGCCACAAGCTGATGCTGAGAGCAGGGCTGATAAAGAAGCTGACCTCTGGAATATATACATTCTTGCCCCTTGGGTTCAAAGTATTGAAGAATATAGAGCAGATTGTAAGGGAGGAGATGAACTGTATCGGATGCCAGGAGATGTTGATGCCCATACTTCATCCCTCTGAAATATACCGGGAGAGTGGCCGGTTTGAGACTTTTGGACCGGAACTTTTCAAAATATATGATTCCCGCAAGAGACTGTTTGCCCTGGGACCCACTCATGAAGAGGTAATAACCATGATAGCCAGGGATGATCTCAAGAGCTATCGAGATCTGCCCCAGTGTCTCTATCAGATACTCACCAAGTTCCGTGATGAGATAAGACCCCGCTACGGGGTCATACGGGCCAGGGAATTCATAATGAAAGACGCCTACAGTTTTCATGAGGATGAGCAGTCTCTTCATCAAACCTATGTAAAGATGGAACAGGCATACTCCACAATTATTCAGCGCTGCGGCCTGGAGTTCAGGGCTGTGGAAGCGGAATCTGGATACATAGGTGGAAGTGTATCCCATGAATTCATGGTACTGGCTGATAATGGAGAGGATCAGGTGCTTACCTGTGAGTGTGGTTACGGAGTAAATCTGGAGAAGGCTACCGCTGAGCAGGGGGACCGGGTGGTAGAATTTCAGAGCTCCGGAGAGGGGGATTACCGGGAGGTGGAAACACCAGGTATGACTACGGTGGAGGAGGTAGCATCATATCTGGAAACAGAAGAGGAAAAACTGATTAAGACAATGCTGTACCGGACTGGAGATAAAACGGTGGCCGTTCTGATACCGGGGGACAGAAACGTTAACGATATAAAGCTGGTCAAGGTATTCGACGATCCGGATATTAGATTTCTTGAGCCTGCCGAGATCCTGGAAATCACCGGTGGACCAGCCGGCTTTTCCGGGCCGGTGGGATTGCCGGATGAGGTGGAGATATATGCAGACAATCTTATCAGAAACCACAGAACAGCGATTGCAGGGGGTAACAGGAAGGATATTCACCTGGCCGGAGTAAGGGTGGGAACCGATTTCGAAGTGGGTGAATATCACGATTTTGTTATGGCCCGGGAGGGCGATCTTTGCCCCAGGTGCGGTAAAGGGATGGAGCTGAAGAGGGGAGTGGAGGTGGGACACATATTCAAACTGGGAACCAGGTACTCGGAAGCTATGAGCGCAACCTTCCTGGACAATCAGGGCAAGGCCCGGCCCTTCGTCATGGGATGCTACGGTTTTGGCATATCAAGGATGATTGCTGCTGCCGTCGAACAGAATAATGACAGTAAGGGGATAATATGGCCCCCTTCGATATCACCTATGGATGTCCATATTCTGCCTGTTAATATGTCAGATGAAAAGGTAGTGGAAGAGACAGACAGGCTGGAGCAGGTTCTTTCTGAAAACGGGATTGAGATACTGGTGGATGACAGGGATACCGGAGCCGGAGTCAAGTTCAATGATGCTGACCTGATAGGTATACCGATGAGGTTGACCATCGGTAATAAATTGAAAGAGGGTAAGGTAGAACTATTTAACCGTTCCTCTGGAGAAACTGAAGAGATTCCCGCGGATGAGGTATCCGGAGAGGTAATCAGAAGAGTGAAGTCCTAGGAGCTGGACAAGTTTCTGGATAACCTGGATTTCATTCTGGCAGCTTTGCGCTCATTCAGAATCCCCTTCTTCAGGGATTTATCAATAACGGAAACAAGTTCCGGGTACTTCTCCCTGGCTTCTTCGGGATCCTGGATGGATTTGAATAATTTTACCGTATTCTTTAATCTGGTGCGGTAAGTCATGTTTCTCTGGTATCTTTTTCTGTTCTGCCGCATTCGCTTTTCGGTTGACTTATGTGTAGGCATATCAATTTCACCTCCGATGAATTGATAACATAATAGAAGGAAATGCCGATGTCAAGAGAACAACAGGATATGGGATCAAAAAAGACCGGGCACATACCTTCTTCCCCGGGAGTATACCTGATGAAGAATAAGCGGGGTGAGGTCATATACGTGGGAAAAGCGAAGAATCTGTCTAGCAGAGTGACCCAATATTTCAGAGCGGGGGAGAGGAAGGATATCAAAACCGCCAGTCTGGTAAGTGCTGTGGAAAGGATAGATTATATAGCTACCAGCAATGAGATTGAGGCACTGATACTGGAAAATACCCTAATCAAGGAGCACCGTCCCAGATATAACATCCAGTTAAAAGGCGGTAACAGGTACCCCTATGTAAAACTTACCGTCAATGAAAAGTTCCCCCGGCTGATGGTGGTAAGAAAAATCGAGAACGATGGTGCAGAATACTTCGGTCCCTACGCCGATGTGGGAGCGGTGAGGAGAACCATCCGTTTCCTGGGAGGGATATTCCCCCTCAGAACCTGTTCCAACCGGCGGCTGAATGCCAGTGATGAAAGGGAATGCCTGAACTATCATATCAACCGTTGCAGCGCCCCTTGCACCGGCAGGATAAATGAAAAGCAGTACGGTGAGATGGTGGAGCAGGTTAAACTCTTCCTTCAGGGTAAAAACAGCCGGCTGCTCAAGAATCTGGAGAATCAGATGGAGCAGTTATCCAGACAGCATAGATATGAGGAGGCGGCAGTAATAAGAGACAAAATCGATGCTATCGCTAAATTATCAGAGAGGCAGCTTGCAGTTTCGGTGGGTGGGATGGATGAGGATGCCGTCTCTGTTGCCAGGGAGGGATCCACCGCCTGTGGAATGGTGATGAGAATCAGGGAGGGAAAGATACTGGGAACCGAAGCATTCATATTGGATTCAGGGGGGAAAGCTGATCTATCCGATATCCAGGATACCTTCATCAAGCTTTACTATCATACTGCTACAGATATTCCTCCTCTGATAATGGTGGATAATGAGCTGGTAGAGAAGAATCTGCTCCAGGAATGGTTGGCAGGGAAAACAGGCAGAAAGACCAGGATAGAAAGACCGGTCAGGGGAGAAAAGAGAGCCATGGTAAGGCTGGCCTCCAAGAATGCATCTCTGAAACTGTTTTCCCGGATTAAGCCGGACCTTGAAGTATCAGATGTTCTTAGTGATTTGATGCGGATCTTTGACCTGCCATCATATCCTTACAGTATAGAAGCTTACGATATCTCCAATGTTCAGGGGGTGGAAGCGGTGGGTTCCATGGTTACATTCGTCAATGGTAAGCCGCTGAAGTCGGATTACCGCAGATTCAAAATCAGGGGGGTGGATGGGATAGATGACTATGCCATGTTGTCGGAGGTCCTGGAAAGAAGACTGAATAAACTCGAAAAAAATGGCAAGAGGCCCGATCTCATGCTGATCGACGGAGGAAGGGGGCAGGTAAATGCCACCGTAAGTGCCTTGGAAGGTTCAGGGTTAGAGGATATACCGGTGATCGGCCTGGCCAAGAAGAGGGAAGAAATATATCCTGGAGGGGGAAGGGGTAAAGTCAACCTGCCCCTGAACCATCCTGTTTTACATTTACTTCAGCGGATCAGGGATGAGGCTCACAGATTCGCGGTGGAGTATCACCGGAAGCTGATGAACAGGAGACTGAAAAAATCCGTGCTGGATGAAATAGAAGGAATCGGGGAGAATAGAAAGACACTGCTTCTGCTTGAATTCGGCAGTGTAGAGAGGATAAGGGAGGCATCCGGGGAAGAGTTATCCTCGGTTAAGGGTATAGGAGAAAAATATGCCGAAAGAATCTACAGATACTTCCATTAAGAGCAAGGATTCCAGGTCTGAACTTGAGATACTGAGAGATTTGTACCTTGATTATCTCTCGGTCGAAAAAGGGCTTGCTGACACAACCATAAAGGGATACCAGGGTGACCTGAGGCAATACATAAATTATCTTAAGGAGCAGGGAATTGACAGAGTCTCCCTGATGGAGTTTTCTGCGGATCTGGCTTTTTCAGCCAGGATCGCAGGGGAAAAGAGTGCCTCCAGCTGTGCCAGGGTTCTGAGTTCGGTGAGGGGGTTACACCGGTTTATGTATATGGAGGGGAAGCTGGACAGTCTGGCAGTGGAGAGAATATCGTCACCCCGTTCCAGGAATAAGATTCCCTTCGTTCTGTCCCAGAGAGAGGTGGATATTCTGTTGAAACAACCGGGTAATTCAAATCTTGAGATGAGGGACAGAACCATGATGGAGGTGGCTTATTCGACCGGAATGAGGGTGTCTGAACTGTGCGGTTTGAAGATGGAACAGATCAATTTCCGGAACGGTATGATCAGAATAATGGGCAAGGGCAGGAAGGAGAGGCTGGTTCCTTACGGTAGAAGTGCGAAGAAAACAATTGATCTCTATCTCAAGTTATCACGGCCTGCAATTCTTAAAGACAGGATCTCACCCTATCTTTTTTTGAATTACCGGGGTAGCCGTATTTCCAGGGTAAGTTTCTGGAAGATGCTCAAGAAGTATGCAGCAATGGCGGGGTTGCCTGATCAGATAAGTCCTCATACCCTGAGGCACTCATTCGCCACTCACATGATCGAAGGGGGAGCAGACCTCAGAGTGGTACAGCAGCTGCTGGGGCACAGCAGTATATCCACCACTCAGATATATACCAGGCTGGATCTTGATTACCTACACGAGGTTCACCGTACCTTTCATCCACGGGGATGATTATATATATGTGACTTTCCGGTAAAAGGATCATGAGGCCTTGAGTATGGCAACCGGCACAGAGGGTTAGCTCCCGGGTTAAAACAGTTGACAGCACTGTTGCCTTGCATTAGCATTCCAGAATAATTAGATTTAATCCCGTAAGTTTACAGGAATTTGACCGGTACTTCAGAATTGGAACCGCAGTTATGAGTTACAGTGTAAGCCTTCCCCATTTCGAGGGTCCCCTTGACCTTCTGCTCCATCTGATCCGCAGAGATAAGATAAATATTTATGATATACCAATATCCCATATAACCAGGGAATATCTGGCCTATATCGAGATTATGAAGAACTTACAGCTGGAGATAGCTGGTGAATTTTTCGTCATGGCAGCCACGCTGATGAGAATTAAATCTCACATGCTCCTTCCCCGTCCACCTCTGGAAGAGGAGGATGAGGACCCCAGGAGTGAGCTGGTATACAATCTGCTGGAGTACAAAAAATTCAAGGAAGCAGCTAATCAGCTATCTGCCAGGGAGGATTCCAGAAGGAAGCTGTTTACCCGGCCGGAGCCCGATGTGCCGGATATGAAAGTGGGAGAGGAAACACTCAATGTAAATATGTTCGATCTTCTTGATGCCTACCGGGAAGTCATGGAGAGCCTCAAGGATGAGGTGACCTACAATATAAACCGGAGGATTTTCACCATAAATGAGAAGATGGAACACATAAGAAAGAATATCAGTGAAAAATCCGAGCTTCTGTTTACCGAGCTTTTTCAGGGTGAGGTGGGGAAACAGGAGATAGTGGTGACTTTTATTGCCATTCTGGAATTGATCAGGGTGGGCGAAATTATTGCCAGACAGGTATTCGGAGGAGGGAATATAATTCTGTTCAAACCGGAGGAAGCCGGCTATCTTCAGGCAAAAGAAATAGAGAACGGATCTGGTGGAAATGAACCAATACACTAACACCTCCGAACTCTCCAGAACCATAGAGGCTCTACTCTTCTCTTCCAATTCGCCTCTCTCCCCGTCCAGGCTGCTATCTCTTACGGTTGCATCGTCCAAAAAGGAAATCAGGGAAGCGGTGGAATCACTACGTGAATTTTACCGGAAAACCAACAGAAGCTTTCAGGTTGTCGAAGTAGCCGGTGGTTATCAGATAACTACCCTCCCGGAGTTTTCAGACACTGTATCAAGGATGTTCAAAACCAGGAGGAAGACCAGGCTATCCCGCCCTGCTCTGGAAACCCTCGCTATTATTGCTTATCAGCAGCCTGTTCCAAGGATGAAGATCGAGGCAATAAGGGGAGTTAACTGCGACGGGGTGTTGTCCACACTCGTGGAAAAAGAGCTGATCACAATAACCGGAAGGGGAGAAGGAGTGGGAAGGCCATATCTTTACTCCACCACCAAAAAATTTCTGGAATATCTGGGATTGAAGGATTACCGGGACCTTCCTGACATCGAGGAGATAGAGAAGGGATTTGAAACCATGGACTTGATTCCGGTCCCTGCCATGAACAGGAAAAGAAGAAATGAAAGGGATGGAGAGGAAGAGGATAGCAACCATACCAAAGAGGAGGGAGAGGATTAGAGGGGCTCGCTCTGCTATGGGGAAATCACTCAGGATTAATAAATATCTGGCCAGTGCCGGAATTGATTCCAGGAGGAAGTGTGAAAGACTGATAGAGGAGGGGAGGGTCGGGGTCAATGGGGAAAAGGTAGAAGATTTTGCAGTTAGGGTTGATCCAGCTGCCGATCGGGTAACGGTGGATGGCCGGGAAATCGAACCGGAGAGGGAAAAAATCATTCTGGCACTGAACAAACCTCCCGGTACCATATCGGCGGTTTCCGATGCCCGGGACAGGAGAACTGTTATAGACATAGCCAGAAACAAAGGGTACCGAAAGCGCCTTTTTCCGGTAGGGCGGCTGGACAGGGATACCACCGGAATAATACTTCTTACCAACGACGGAGAATTGACCTACCGGCTCACCCATCCCAGCTATAAGGTAGATAAGAAGTACCGGGTAGTGGTGGAGGGAAGGGTAGAGAATGAAACCATTAATACTATCGCATCGGGTATAAAGAGAGGGGATTTCCAGACCCGGAAGTGCAAAATTGAGTTAATAGGAAGAAACGATTCAGAAACTGAAATGGATGTGGAATTGAGAGAGGGAAAAAAGAGGCAGATAAAGAGAATGTTCAAGATCTTCGGCCACAGGGTAATCGGTCTTCACCGCTCCCAGTTCGGGGGATTGAAGTTTGATGACCTGGGGGTAGGGGAACTGAGGCGGCTTACCGGGGGTGAGGAAAGAAAGTTGCGTGAATTGAGCGGATTGGTTTGAAGGAGAGAGACAGTATGAAATTCAAGGATTTGATGCAGAGGCACTTGAGAGAGGTCAAACCTTACGTTCCGGGAAAACCGGTAGAGGAATTGAGAAGAGATAAGGGTATCAGTGGTGAAATAGTCAAACTGGCATCCAATGAAAATCCTCTACCTCCCGTAGACGGAATCAGGGAGGCCATGATTAATGAAATAGATAACCTTAACAGGTATCCTAACTCGGGATGTTACTATCTATGCAGGGATCTGGCTGATCATCTGGAGGTGAAACCGGAACAGATTTTCGTGGGCAATGGTTCCAACGAGATAATCGACCTGCTGGTGCGTGCCTTTGTCAATCCGGAGGATGAAATAATATATCCCTTCCCCAGTTTTATCGTTTATCCCATTGTAACTCAGCTGGCCGGGGTTAAAGCTGTGGAGATACCCCTTAAGAACTATCGTATTGATCTGAAGGAGATGAAGAAAGCGGTCACGGATAATACCAAAGTGATATTCATCTGCAACCCCAATAATCCCACCGCCACTTATGTATCGGCCAGAGAGGTGGAGTCCTTTATGGAAGGTTTATCATCCGATATCCTGGTGGTATTCGATGAAGCCTACTACGAGTATGTTACCGCCGATGATTTTCCGGATACCCTTAGCCTGCTCAAGCGGAGGGATAATATAATCATTCTTAGAACCTTCTCTAAAATTTACTCATTGTCCGGTCTGAGGGTGGGTTATTCCATTTCACATCCCGATTTCGTGACCTGTATGCATAAGGTGCGTCAACCCTTTAATGTGAACAGAATAGCCCAGGCAGCGGGAAGGGCGGCGCTGAAATACTCCGGCCTGATACAGGAGAGGGTGGAGATAAACAGGGAACAGATGGATTATGTCAGAGGCCAGCTTCAGGATATGGGTTTTGAAGTGCCCCCCTCACAAACTAACTTTCTTATTGCCATTCCTCCCAGGGGTTACGGCAACCTGGTCCAAAAGTTAATGGACCGGGGCATTATAGTCAGGGGGATGAAACCTTTCGGCCTGGGAGATGAAACCATGAGGATATCCATTGGCACCCCGGAAGAAAACAGAAAGTTTATGGAAACCCTTAAACAACTGATGTAATTTCGTATCACAGCATATCCAGTTATGGAAAAGAAAAATCCGCTATCCGGCAGTAAAAATACCCGCAGTATCATTGAAAAACTGGTAATTACCATTGATGGTCCTTCCGGTTCTGGAAAGAGCACTACTGCAAATGAACTGGCCTCCAGGCTAAACTTGAAATATCTGGATACCGGTGCAATGTACCGGGCGGTAACCTGGATGGTTCTGGAGAGTGGTATAGATCCGGAGGATTCCGGGGAGGTCAGCAGGGTGGCTTCCCGGATGGAGCTTTCTCTGGGAGAGGCGGGCGGGGAGACCGTTATGCTGCTGAATGGAAGAAGCGTGGAAGATAAAATACGTACTGCAGAAGTATCACAGGCAGTATCACCGGTCAGCAGGCATGCCGGTGTGAGAAGGGAAATGGTCAAACTTCAGAGAAGAATGGGCCGGAGGGGAGGAATCGTGGTGGAGGGAAGAGATACCGGCTCCACAGTATTCCCCTTTGCTCAGGCGAAGGTATTTCTGGTGGCTGATCTGGATACCAGGGCAAGGAGGCGTTACCTGCAGCTGAAATCCATGGGGATAGAACAGGATATGGATGAGATCAGGGAGAATCTGGCCTACCGGGACAGGGTGGACTCCAGCCGGGAGATGAGCCCGCTGGTCCGTCCCCCAGGTTCCATACTGGTAGATACGACCGGTCTTACTGTCAACCAACAGGTGGAGAGGATAAAAGAGGAGGTCCGGGGGGTAGCTGAACATATCGGCAGTATCAGGGTCGGAAAGTATGAGCAAAGTGAATATTCCAGAATGAAAACATACTACGCCTTTACACGGCTTATGGTATATTTCTTCTTCAAGATAATATTCGGGCTCGAGGTAAGAGGTCTGGAGAACCTTAACTTCAACGAGAACTTTCTGTTTGCCTCCAATCACATCTCATATTTCGATCCGCCGGTGGTGGGATCGGTTTTGAAGAGGGAGTTAAATTTCGTGGCCAAGAAGGAGCTGTTCAGAAACAGGTTTTTCGGCTGGCTGATAAGCAGACACAATGCAATCCCGGTCGACCGGGAGGAGATAAGCAGAAAGACACTCCGGCTGCTGATGAAAAAGCTGAAGGGTGGAAATTCTATACTGATGTTTCCCGAAGGTACCAGATCAAAGGATGGAAAACTGGGCAATATGAAACCCGGCTTGGGATTTCTGGCCCTGCGTGCCGGGATTACCACAATCCCCATTCATGTGAGGGGAACAGACGATCTGTTTGGTTGTTTAATACGAAAAAGGAGGCTGGAGGTAAGAATCGGGCCTCCCATAAGAATAGCCCGGGGATACCGGCCGGAAAACAAAAGAAAGGATTACCGGGTATTCAGCCGGATGGTTGACGATGAAATAAGGATGTTGCGGGATGAGTAGAAAACTTGAAATTATCCGCTCCCCTCATACCGGTTACTGTTTCGGGGTCAAAAGGGCCATGAAGATGATAGAGAAGGGAATAAATAACAGCAGCGAGAGGATATACACACTGGGAGATATAATACACAATCCCCAGGAGGTCAGAAG
Source organism: uncultured bacterium (assembly GCA_964613215.1). Taxonomy (GTDB): domain Bacteria; phylum Krumholzibacteriota; class Krumholzibacteriia; order Krumholzibacteriales; family CAZTHK01; genus CAZTHK01. The sequence goes on from CAZTHK010000005.1 coordinate 135,237, forward strand.
GCTGGAGGAGAAGGGAATCAAATCGGTTGATTCAGTGGAAGAGGTAGAGGCGGGAAGCACTCTGGTTCTCAGAGCCCACGGAGTGCGTCCCGAGGTTGTAACCAGAGCTGAGGAGAGGGGTATAACAGTTATGGATGCTACCTGCCCCTTTGTCCAACGGAGCCAGCGGTACGTGAACAAGCTGTTGAATGATTCATTCAGGATAATTATTCTGGGTGACAGAAATCATCCGGAGGTACAGAGTATTGCCGGTCATTCCAATGACAATGCGGTTATCATCAATTCCATGGATGAAGCCAGGAAGATGGATAGAATGGAAAGGGCTGGTGTGGTAATTCAGACCACTCTGGACGGGGAGTTCGCCCGGAAAATTGTCGATGTGCTGAGGGGCAGGGTAAAAAAATTACGTATATACGACACCATCTGCAAAGCCACAGTCTTGAGACGTGAGGCTACGCTGGGATTGTCCGGAGAAGTTGAAATTATGCTGGTGGTGGGCGGAAGGAACAGTGCTAACACCAGAAGGCTCTATAACATGTGTCTGGAGAACGGAATAGATGCAAAGTTCATTGAAACCTCCGATGAGATCGATCCGGAATGGTTTGAAAATTGTAAAAGGGTGGGCATTACTACCGGCACATCCACACCCGATTGGGTAATCGAGGGGGTTATAAACAGAATGAGGGAGATATCCGGGGAATGAAATGAGGGTGTGGAGCTAAAAATTCACTTGCCAAGCCATTCATAACTACCTATTATTAACCTGTTTAAAATTCTCTTTGAAAGGTGGGATTAATTGTGGAAGAAAATTCTGAACGTTTGAACACAACCTCCGAGATGCTCGGAAATGACAATAAGAAGGAGGAGGGTAAGACGACGAGTACCGCAACTGAAAAGAACAGCTATCTGAATATGTTCGAAACCATTTCTCCGGAACAGGAAGGTGAAGAGGAGGGAAGGGATGAAAAAGATGAGATGTATGAGAAGATCGACTCCGAAACCATGGTATTGGAAGAGGGGAAGATCGTTAAGGGTACCGTTTATGAAGTGAACGATCAGGAGATTATCCTGGACGTTGGCTTTAAGAGCGAGGGTACCATTCCCGTGGATGAATTTGCCGACTGCGACGAAGTTAAGGTCGGCGATGAATTCGATGTTTTTCTGGAAAAGATGGAGAATCAGGATGGCCTGATTGTCTTATCCAAGGCCAAGGCGGATTTCATTAATGCCTGGGATGATCTGAGGGTTGCCTACAGGGAAGGCAAGGTTCTCAAGGCTACGGTAGACCGGAGGATCAAGGGAGGACTTATAGTTAAGATCCTGAGTGTGGATGCATTCCTGCCCGGTTCCCAGATATCTCTCAGAAGAGTGCCCGATCTGGATGAGCTGATAGGCAAGGATCTGGAGTGCAAGATAATAAAGCTCAACAAGAGGAGAAGGAATATCGTGGTCTCCAGAAGGGTAGTGCTGGAGGAGGAAAGGGAGGAGCAGAAGCGGAAGCTGCTCAAAGAGCTGGAAGTTGGCCAGGAACGTGAAGGTGTAGTCAAGAATATTACCGATTTCGGCGCCTTTATTGATCTGGGCGGAATCGACGGGCTACTCCATCTGACCGATCTGACCTGGGGAAGAGTGAGCCATCCTTCCGAAGTGGTTGCCATCGGGGATGAATTAACTGTAAAGATCCTTGATTTCGATCTGGAGCGGGAAAGGATATCGCTGGGACTCAAACAAATGACTCCCTATCCCTGGGAAGGTGTGGAAGAGAGATATCCGGTGGGAGAAAAGGTCAGGGGCAAGGTGGTATCCATCACTGATTACGGTGCCTTTGTCGAGCTGGAGAAAGGTATTGAGGGACTGATTCACATCTCCGAAATGTCGTGGACACAGCATGTCAAGCATCCCTCCAAGGTGGTAGCCATAGGCGACACCGTGGAGGCGGTGGTGTTGAATGTAGACAAGGAGAATGAGAAAATATCCCTTGGCCTCAAACAACTGGAACCCGATCCATGGAAGACCCTGGAGAGTAAATACCCGCCCGGTTCCAGACTGGAGGGTAAGGTGAGGAATCTTACTAACTTCGGAGCTTTCGTTGAAATCGAAGATGGCATTGACGGCCTGGTTCATATTTCGGATATGTCATGGGCCAAGAGAATCAGACATCCATCTGAGATTGTCAGAAAGGGGCAGGTGGCGGAGGTAGTGGTACTCGAAATAGACAGTGAGAAGCGCCGTATCAGTCTGGGAATGAAGCAGACCAGGGAGAATCCCTGGCACGAGCTGGCGGAAGAGTTCAGTGCCGGGACGGAAACGAAGGGTAAGATAACCAGAATCCTGGACAGGGGTACTGTGGTGGAACTCAGACAGGATGTGGAGGGTTTCGTGCCACTTTCCCATCTGGGGATAGAGGATATCAAGAATCCCTCCGATTATTTCGAAGTAAATGATGAAATTCCCCTTAAGGTGATAAAGATTGATCCCAAGAATAAGAGGATCGTCCTGAGTGTTAATGCCTACCTGGATGATAAGAGTGACCAGGAGGCAGAGGAGTTCAGGAGCCGTTTCCTTGAGAAGGAAAAAGAACAGGAAGGGGAAGAGGGCGAGCAGGAGCAAGCTCAGGCGGAAAAGGGCAGGGATGAAGAGCCGGCGGGAGAAGTGGAGGAAGAAGCAGAAGAAGATACCGGTGGAGAGGAGCCGGAGGAAAAGAAGGAAGACCAGGATAAGAACGAGACCGGCACTAAAGAGGAGGATGTTAACCCCGAGTCCCCTGAGCAGGGAGAAGACAAGAACGAATAAGTTGGATAGATTAGAAATGTTTCTGGCGAAAGAGGGTGGGAGTTCCATCCTCTTTCGTTTATAACTGGCATTCAGGGGGGAGGAAAGATATGAGTGAGGGTATGAGCTTTTCCATAGGAACATTGGGATGCAAACTGAATCAATATGAATCTGAATGCATCAGGCAGCTGTTGGAAGAGAATGGGTGGATTTTCCGCGGGTTCGATGAGGGTGCCGATTATTACATAATAAATACCTGTACAGTTACCGGTAAGACGGATGCCCGATGCAGAAACATGATCAGAAGAGCACACAGAAGGTCGCCCGACGCAGCTGTTATCGCAACAGGATGCTACTGCCAGACTCAGCCGGATGTGCTGGAGAGGATGAAAGAGGTGGACCGGGTGGTGGATAACAGAAACAAGTCGCGCTTACCCTCAATTATCAATGAGATGGCGGGAAGAAGTGAAGTGCCCGCTAATATGGATGAGATTTTACTGGAGAGGTTCTCCGGCCATTCCAGGGCTTTTATCAAAATTCAGAACGGATGCAACTCCAGCTGCAGCTACTGTATTATTCCCAGGGCCAGGGGAAGTAGCAGGAGCACCCGCCCGGATAACATAATTAAACAGGTCAGTAAGCTGGAAGAGAACGGATATAACGAGATAGTACTGACCGGTATCCATATCGGGCGGTATGGGCTGGATCTGGATGAGGATATAGATCTGGCGGGTCTTATCAAGATGATTATGGATAGATCAGATGTGAGAATTCGTCTCAGCAGTATAGAGGTTACCGAGATCGGAGGCGATTTGATAGAACTGATAAAAAAGAACAGGATGATCTCTTCCCACCTGCATATTCCTCTGCAGAGCGGAGATGATGGTATTCTTGAAAAAATGAATAGGCCCTACAGTACCGAATATTTCGGGAATAAGATTATGGATATATCTTCTTCTATGGAAAATATATCCATTGGTACCGATGTTATAGTGGGATTCCCGGGTGAAATGGACAGCCATTTCGAGAATACATACAGATTGCTGGAAGAGTTGCCGGTGAATTATTTTCATGTATTCAGCTATTCCAGGCGGCCAGGAACTGCTGCCTGTCATTTTACCGGTCAGGTCAAACCGGAAATAAAAAAGAGAAGGAGCAAGAAACTCAGAAGTTTAAGCAGAAGAAAGCAGAGGGAATTTCTTTTCTCCAGGGTGGGAACGGATGAATTTGCAGTTATTCAGGGGGCAAAACGCCGGTTCTCGAATTTTTCAAGTGCTATAACCGGTAATTACTGTGAAGTTTTTCTAATGTGTCCACCCGAAAATTCCGGGTCTCTGCTCCCCATACGTATCACTCACCTTTCCCGGGGCAAACTTTATGGACGGGTTCGAAACCGTTAGACTGCTTTGCTGATAACCATGATGGCATGATTATGAATTACCACTATAAATTTTATAGTTTGAGCTTCGGATGCCAGATGAACGCCTATGACACCGAGGTGGTATCATCGGCACTCAAGTCAAGGGGGGCCGCTGAAACAGATGACCCCGGTGAGGCGGATGTTATAATAGTGAATACATGCAGTGTGAGGGAACATGCCGAAGAGAGAGCTGTATCAAGGATAATCAACCTGAGCATAGATAACCCTGCCAGGCTGGTAGTATGCGGATGCATGGCTCAGAGATTAAAATCGAAACTTTTTGACATAATTCCCGGTATAGATATCCTGGCAGGCGCCAATTCATACCGGGCCCTGCCCGAAGCAATAGAGGATGTGCTTAAATCGGGAGGAAGGTATACTCTGTTCGGAGATGAGAAAATCTCTTACAGCCTTTCAGAGCCGGGATACCGTAAAAAGCCGGAGAGATATATATCCATCACCAGAGGGTGCAATAAGTTCTGTTCTTACTGTATAGTACCGTATCTGAGAGGCAGGGTGAGGAGCAAACCACCCGTCCGGATTATCCGTGAGATCCGGGGTATGGTGGAGGGGGGAGCCAGGGAGGTGACCCTGCTGGGACAGAATGTGATGTCATACTCATATGAAGATTACGGTTTCGCCGAACTTCTCCGGGAGGTGGCGGAAAAGACAGAGCTGGAGCGAATAAGATTTTTGACCACCCATCCAAGAGATCTGTCCATGAAACTTTTCGACCTGATGCTGGAATATCCGGCAATCTGCCCCCATATTCATCTCCCCGTACAGTCGGGTTCCAACAGGATTCTCGATATCATGAAGAGGGGATACAGCAGGGAGGAATATATTGATATAGTCGAAAGAGCAAGGGACAGAGTGTCTGATCTGGCTTTTACTACAGATATAATAGTAGGTTACCCAACAGAAAGCGAGAAAGATTTTCAGGATACCGTCGATCTGGCAGAAAGGATTCGCTTCGACGCAGCCTTTACATTCAAGTATTCGCCACGGGAGGGAACCAGGGCAGCAGTATTGGATGATGATGTAAACAGGGAGGAGAAGAAGAGGAGGTTATCCCTGTTAAACCGGAAGGTTTGTGCTATTCGCAGGGAGATACTGGAGGAATGCGTAGGATCCACCGAAGAAATCCTTGTTGACGGAAGGGTAAAAAAAGGAGACAATTACTACAGCAAGGGAAGGACCAGGCAATTCAGGAATGTTATGTTGGAAGGCAGTAATACAGGAGAGGGAGAACTGGTCACAGTTAAACTCAGAAGTCTTCATAATTTCACTTTAATAGGTGAAGAAAGGAGCTAGATAGTGTGGATAATAAGGGGAATAATCATGTTTATAGCCTTCGTGGCACTGGTATGGCTGGCTACACTGAATGCGGGAACGAAGATAACTTTCCGTCTTTTTAACCAGATATATTATAATGTAGAGTTGAATGTTATAGTAATAGTTACTTTTATCGTTGGAATGCTGATATGGGCAATAGGTGCCTGGATTCGGGAAGCACAACTGCTTCTGAGGATAAAGAGATCTCAGAAGGAGATAGAGGAGCTTAACGAGGAAATTGCCGATCTGCGAAACCTTCCTATAGAAGATGAGGGTGAAGAGATTATAAACCAGGAGGAATAAATAGATTGGATACCATGAACATAAGATTGATTCTACTTATACTGCTGGGGGTCGCCATCCTGCTTCTGGTGGCATCCCTGCTTTTACAGAGGAGAAAAAAGGGGAAAACCAGGAGATCATTCTATGTTGATGCCTTGTATGCCCTTATAGAGGGAAGAAAGAAAAGGGCATTGAATCTTCTTACCCGGGCGGTAAAGGATGGCGAGGAGGACATAGATGCCTACCTTCAACTTGGTCATCTTCTGAGAGAGTTTGATCAGCCAGCCAGAGCTCTTCAAATTCACAGGGGCCTGACAGTTAGAAGGGATCTGCTTCCCGCTGAACGGAGAAATATCCTGCTGGCAATAGCAGGAGACCTGAAGGAGATGGGGAGAGCGGAAAAGGCCCTCCGGGAACTCGAAAATATCGGTAAAAAGGAGAGGAACAAAGAGGTTTATCAGCTGATGCACCAGTTGCATCATATCATGGGAAACTATCAGGAAGCATTCGATAGCCTGAAGCAACTGGCTGGCCTGGGGGATGGACTGACAGAATCGCATCTGGCAGGGTATCTTGCCGCTGTATCGGAGCTGATGATGACGGATGATCAGTTTGATAAGGCTGAAAAGTGGCTCAGGAAAGCTATCAGAACATACAGTGACAGCATACCCGCCATCTATCTCTCGGCCGATCTGGCAATGAGAAAGGGTAACACCGGCGATGCCATAAAATACTGGACCAGCCTGCTGAAGGTAAGTACAGAAGATTTCAACTGGGTATTTCCCAGATTGGAGAAAAGCCTGTATGAATCAGGGAAATTTCACCAGCTTGAATCGATACTTGAATCAATGCTGGACCATTATTCTGGCAATCCTTCTGTTATTAATGCATTAGCTTCATTTTATGAGAAAAAGGGTGAAACTGAGAGAGCTGTCAGGGTACTTGAAAGTAATGAAGAGGCTGCAAAGGGTGAACCCTTTAACAGGATGAAACTGGCACTTCTTTATCTGAAATCTGACCGGGGAAGGGAAGCGGAGGAACTGCTGGATACCGGTGAAGATATGATATACCAGGACACTGTTTTCAGTTGCAGTAAGTGCGGTGAAAGACTGCACTATCCTGCAAGGTTCTGCAATGCCTGTTATTCATTTGATTCTTACCATAAAAGTGATGAATCTTAAATCCGCTAAAAATATACTGATTTTTCTGATGGTCCTTATCCTTCCGGCTTCCTCCATGACCTTTTCAAGGATTCTGCGGAGGGCGATGGGACTGTGTAACCAGAAACATTACAGGGAGGCAGATTCACTGCTTTCAGAGAATATTTCATCTCTGAAGGGAAGGGACAGGTACAGGGGGATGCTTCTGCTTGCCGGGCTGGAAAGAAATATAGAGGAAGCCAAAGAGATTTACCGGAATATCACCGGTTCTGCGGGGCCGGTGGAGAGGCTTAGAGCCAGGTTGGAACTGGCCAAGATGCACTACTCCATGTCCAGGTACGACAGGGTTACCCGGATTCTGGAGATTATTCCAGAAAGAGCCGGTCATCACGATATTCTCGAGGCACACTTCTATCTGGGAATGAGTTGGAAGGAGATGGGTGGAATCGAGAATGCCCGTTACAATTTTAGCCGGATAGACAGGGGACCTTTTCTTTACTGGAGTTATATCTACCTGGCTGAACTGGACATGCAGGAGGGTAAGATAGAGAGTGCGGTTGAGCGATATGAATCGATTGCCAGTGAACATTACAATCCCATAGCAGGATTTAAGCTGGGTGAGTGTTACGAGATAATGGGGGAGAGATCAAAGGCGCTTAAAGTTTACCGGACCCTGGCAAGCAGGTTTCCCGGTTCCCCAGAATCCACCAGGGCAAGGGAAAAGATACAGATGATAGAATACTCAAAAGAGAACCGGGTGCGGCTGAGTGGAAGAGAAATCGAACAGGGTGAAGCAGGCGAAGAAGGTTCACCAAAGAATAACACTGAAATTTCTCCATACTTTACCATTCAAATGGGAGCCTTCAGGTTAAGGGAAAATGCAATCAAGCTTTCTTCCCGGCTGGGAGAGAATTTTGAAGGGGTAAGGGTGGAGAGGTTCGTTTCTGATGGTGATATATGGTACCGGGTGCGTATGGGTAACTTCGCCGGCAGAGAACAGGCAGAGAAGGAATCAAAGAGGATATTACGGGAATTCGGTTATACCAGCAGGGTAATTCCGGTGGACAGTCATGGCCACTAAACTTACACCATTGATGAGCCAGTATGTTGAGATTAAACAGCAGCACAGGGATGGCATACTTCTTTTCCAGGTGGGGGATTTTTACGAAACATTCTATCAGGATGCCAGGGAGGTTTCCCGGATTCTGAATATTGCTCTTACCACCAGGGATAAGGGCAAGGAGGATCCCATACCACTGGCCGGGGTCCCCATGCATGCGGTGGATTCATATATTTCCAAGCTCCTTCAGGCGGGAAAGAAGGTAATAATCTGTGACCAGGTAGAGAAACCGGAAGAAAGCAAGGGAGTGGTAAAGAGAGAGGTAACCGACATTATCACACCGGGAACGGTGCTGGAGCCTGGCACATTGACAGAGAGGGAAAATAATTATGTGCTTTCCCTTACCAGAAAGGGAAATCGCTACGGATTTTCACTGCTTGATATTTCCACCGGTGAATGCTGGGCCGGGGAGGAGGAACAGGCGGCGGCAAGTAACCTGTTATCAGGCTATAATATCCGGGAAATTCTGATTCCTGATTCAGGTGAAGATCCGGATAAGAATATAGCGGGTATAGTGGAACAGGAATGCACCCTGGAGAAGATGGAACCATACCAATTCAATGAAAGGGTAGGAAGGGAGTCACTGTTAAGGCATTTTGATATAGCGAATCTATCCTGTTTCCAGCTCGAGGACAGGCCTCTGGCGGTAGCTGCCACCGGTGCTATCGTTGATTATGCCAAGGATCTGCGCCAGAATGAACTGAAACATATCACCGGTGTAAAACTGCTGGTTTCTGACAGCACCCTCTTTCTGGACCGGGAAACTCTGGTTAATCTTGAAATATTCGAACCCCTCAGGGGGAGTTCTCCCAGGGCAACCCTGCTCTATCATCTGGACAGGACGAAAACAGCGGGGGGAGGCAGAATGTTGCGCAACTGGATGCGGCACCCCTTGAGGAGTATTGAATCCATCAACAAACGGCTCAGTGCAATATCGAGTCTTATCTCCGATCAGATGTCACTGGCCAGGTTGAGAAAGCTTTTAACCGGAACACCGGATATGGAAAGGCTCCTTTCCCGTATTACCACCGGAAAGGCAATTCCGAGAGAACTTATTTCACTCAAGAATTCCCTGGCTGAAGTTCCCGCTATGGGAAAAGCTGTGGAAGGCCTGGAGGACCCGTTGATGAGCCAGGCCCGGGAAGATTTTCTTATTGAAACAGGAGCCGAAGAGCTTATAAACAGGAGTATAGCAGAAGATGCCCCGGGCAATCTGAAGGAGGGTGGAGTAATAAAGAAGGGTTTTAGCAGTAAGCTTGACCGGATAATCGAGATTTCGGAAGAGGGAAAGAGGTGGATTGCCGAACTGGAAAAGAAGGAAAGAAAGAGAACCGGCATATCCACACTGAAGGTTGGATTCAATAAGGTATTCGGCTATTATATCGAGGTTTCCCGTACCCACGATAACAGGATTCCCGGTAATTATGTATGCAAGCAGACCCTGGTTTCCTCGCAGAGGTATATAACCGAGGAACTGAAACAGAAGGAGAACTCCATAATTTCAGCGGAAAACAGAAGGGTGGAGCTGGAAAGAGAGATATATGAAGAAGTACTGGAGGAAATAGGAGGAGACAGCGGAAAGATTCAGGTGATAGCACGAGCGGTTTCCCTGCTGGATACTATATCCTCCTTCGCGCAGATAGCACTGGAGCGAAATTATTGCCGTCCTCTGATTAATGAAAGCAGGGACCTGATTATAAGGGAAGGCAGGCATCCGGTGGTGGAGTTGATTTCGGAAAAAAGTTTCATTCCCAATGATACAGTGATAAAGCCGGATGATAAGCAGATATTGGTTATTACCGGACCGAATATGGGGGGAAAATCGACCTATATCAGACAAACCGCTATCATATCCATCCTTGCTCATATGGGCTGTTTCGTGCCGGCATCACAAGCTGAAGTGGGTGTGATGGACCGGATCTTTACCAGGGTGGGTTCCAGTGATAACCTGGCCATGGGAAAGAGCACCTTTATGGTGGAGATGAGTGAAACGGCCAGAATACTTCACAATTGTACTGACAGAAGCCTGGTACTGTTGGATGAAGTGGGCAGGGGAACCAGTACCATGGATGGGTTGAGCCTGGCCTGGGCTGTTACCGAATACCTGCTGGAGGCAGAGGGACGCAGGGCCAAGACGCTGTTTGCCACTCACTTTCATCAGCTGACCAGACTGGCCGATTTTTATCCCAGGCTCCAGAACATGAATGTTGAAGTAAAGGAATACCAGGGATCCATACTGTTCCTTTATAAGATCAGGAATGGGGCCAGTGACCAGAGCTATGGTATTCATGTTGCCAAACTGGCCGGTTTGCCCCACAGGGTTATAACCCGGGCGGGAGAAATTCTGAAAACAATCCAGCGGGAAGAACCGGGAATGGAGGGGGTAGAGAAGAACCGTTACAGGCAGGAATCCCTTTTCCGGGAGAAGGATGAACTTGAAGAGGTTCTTGATGGTTTGGATATTTACAACACCACCCCCATGGAGGCTATGAAAATACTGGAGGAACTGGTTGAGATTAACCGGCGGAGGGAATCCTGACGGCAATATTGTCTTAACCTGCACCTGCAATGAACAGTGAGATTTCAGCAACAATTTTTGATATAAAGCACTTTGCCCTGCATGATGGGCCGGGAATACGGACCACCATATTTTTCAAGGGTTGCCCCCTGGATTGCCGGTGGTGCCATAATCCGGAGGGGATAAATGATGACAGGGAGCTTATGATTTATCCGCGGAGATGTTCTGAGGAGTGCCATGAATGTATAGAGTTATGCCCCCGCGGTACAATAAGCAGGATAGATGGTACCATTTCTATCCGGAGGGAAAACTGCCTTCTATGTGGAATATGCCAGGATGCCTGCATGTTCGATGCTATCAGAATAGTGGGAAGAAGGGTAACCGTCGGAGAGTTGATGGGAGAGATTGAGGATGACCGGATATTCTTCGAACAGTCCGGCGGGGGTGTTACTTTTTCAGGAGGAGAACCTCTGATGCAGTTTCAGTTCCTGGAAACACTGGCCCATGAACTGAAGAGAGAACATATCCATACAGCCCTTGATACATCCGGTTATTCCAGCCGTGATAATATAATACGTATTGCCGGCAAGGTGGATCTGATTTTATATGATTTTAAATTCATATATGATCGAAATCATATTAAATATAATGGAGTATCAAACAGGATAATCAAGGATAATTTGAAGACTCTTAATACTATGGATGTGAATTTAGTGGTAAGGTTGCCGTTGATAGGGGGTATTAATGACACCGATCAGAACATCGGGGAAACCGCCCGCTTCCTGGATAAGCTGGACAGGATAAACAGGGTAGAACTTCTGCCCTATCACCAGGGAGGTAACCACAAATCGAGCAGGCTGGGCAGGGAGACCAGTGAAAGATTTGGAGCACCCACACCGGATAGGATCAAAGAGATAGAAGGTATACTGAAGGAATATGGCTTAAGGGTAAAGGTGGGAGGATAACGTTATGTTGACTGACAGAATAAAGTACCTGAGGGATACGAGCCTGGAGGCAGAACCCTCCATCTCGGGGGAAAGGGCTGAACTTATTACCGGTTTTTACCGGAGTGGAAGGGCATACCGGGTATCTGCTCCGGTTAGAAGGGCTCTGGCTTTCAAACACCTGCTGGAGAATAAGAGTATCAGTATATATCCGGGAGAATTAATAGTGGGGGAGAGAGGACCTTCACCCAAGGCCACCCCTACCTATCCTGAGATAAATGCGCATAGCCTGGAGGATCTGGATATCCTGAATGGCAGGGAGAAGGTATCATTCAGTGTATCCGGCCGGGTCAGAGAACTTTACCGTAATGATATCATACCATTCTGGAAGGGGAGATGTATCCGTGATGTTATATTCCGGCAGATGTCAGAGAGCTGGAAGTGGTGTTATCAGGCCGGCATATTTACTGAATTCATGGAACAGAGGGCTCCCGGGCATACCGTGCTGGATGATAAAATTTACAGGAAGGGATTTAAAGATTTCAAGAGGGATATCGGGAAGAGTATCAGAAGACTTGACTTCCTGAATGATCCCCGGGCCTACCGGAAGAGGGAGGAATTGAGGGCTATGGCTGTATGTGCGGATGCCCTGATTTCATATGCGGGGAGGTATAGTGGACTGGCCCGGCGGATGTCCAGTCAGGAGAGCGATCCGGAAAGACGAAGCGAACTGGAGAGAATTTCTGAGATCTGCAGGAAGGTACCTGCTGATCCACCCGCTGATTTCTGGGAAGCATTGCAGTATTACTGGTTTGTTCACCTGGGGGTAATAACTGAGTATAACACCTGGGATTCCTTTAATCCCGGGCGTCTGGACCAGCATCTTTACCCCTTCTTCAAATCTGGTCTGGATGGCCATACCCTTACCAGGGATGATGCCAGAGATCTGCTTCGGGCCTTCTGGATTAAATTCAACAATCAGCCGGCTCCACCGAAGGTTGGTGTCACAGCTGAAGAGAGCAGCACTTACACCGATTTTGCCTTGATCAATCTGGGTGGATTGACCGGGGAGGGTGAGGATGGAGTTAATTCCATATCCATGATGATACTGGATGTGATCGAAGAGATGCGCCTGCTGCAGCCGAGTTCCATGGTTCAGATAAGCAGAAAAACTCCCCGGCCATTCCTGGTCAGAGCACTTGAGATTATTAAAACCGGTTTCGGGCAACCATCTGTATTCAACTCTGAGGCGATAGTAAAAGAGCTGTTAAGGCAGGGAAAATCGATAACAGATGCCCGGAACGGAGGTGCCAGCGGTTGTGTGGAGACAGGTGCATTCGGAAAGGAGAATTATAATCTGACCGGTTATTTCAATCTTACCAAAGTACTTGAAATAGCGCTCAATAACGGAGTTGATCCCCTTTCAGGAAAGAGAATAGGTATCAACACCGGCAGGCCGGAGAAGATGAAATCATTTGGTCAGCTCACTGAAGCATTCCGGACCCAGCTGGAGAGGTTCATCAATATAAAGGTGAAAGGAAACAGCATCATAGAGCGTCTCTACGCTGAAAGGCTGCCGGCTCCCTTCCTTTCCATACTGATAGATGACTGCATAGCGGAAGGCCTTGACTATCATGACGGCGGAGCCAGGTATAACACCTCATATATTATGGGAGTGGGCCTGGGAACCATTACCGATACCATGTCCTCCATAAAATATAACGTATTCGATAAGAAGCGTATCTCCATGGTTGAATTAATGGAAGTTCTGAAAAAAGATTTCAAGGGAAATGAACGTATCAGGCAGATGTTCCTCAATAAAACACCGAAGTTCGGTAACAGCAATCTGTATGCGGATGACCTGGCCGGAATGATATTCGATATATACTTCCGGGCGGTGGAGGGAAGAAAGAATACCCGGGGAGGCGAGTATCATATAAACCTTCTTCCAACTACCGTTCATATATACTTTGGCAGGAAGACCGGTGCAACCGCGGATGGCAGAAGAGCTTTTCACCCTCTCTCTGAAGGTATATCGCCGGTTCAGGGAGCGGATACCAGAGGTCCCACCGGTGTAATTAAATCTGCTTCCCGTATCGATCATCTGAGAACCGGAGGTACCCTGCTGAATCAGAAGTTTTCCCCTGACCTGCTGGAGAGGGGGGATGGTATCGAAAAGCTGGCCGATCTCATATCAACGTACTTTCTGCTGGATGGTCACCATATACAGATGAATGTAGTTACAGCGGAAAGGCTCAAGGAGGCCAAGCAGCATCCGGAGAAGTACAGAAATCTTATTGTAAGGGTGGCTGGTTACAGTGATTATTTCATAAATCTCAGCCCTGAACTTCAGAGTGAGATTATATCCAGGACGGAACACAAGTCATTCTGAATCACCACGGAATTTGAGCCAAAGCTGATCTTCGGCAGCATTGGACAATGTCAAGTGGGGCAGAAAAATTTTCTTCGCAGCTCAATCAGCATTCAACTACATTAATGGCGCAACTTTTGCATTAATACACAGTGGCTAATTGTATTTTTTATTCACCGGATGGAGCAATTCTGATGGATCCCCTCAAAATAGCCATATTGGGCGGGGGTGAGGAAGAACTCAATATACTGAGTGAACTCCATAGATCTTCCAGAATCGATTTAGTGGGAGTTTATGATACCAACCCGAAGGCTGTGGCCCTGGAAATTGCTGAAATTATTGGAATTCCGCGATTCAGCGATAATTCCTTTATTGACGCATTCCGGAAGGCTGATTACACAGTTATATCTGGTAACCGTTCCGCCTACGAAGAAGAGATCAGGCTTCTAAAGCAGCACGGCATCAAAATCATCAATCCGGCAGAAGCGGCTGGTTTCCTCTCCAATAAAAGTATAAGGCAAGTAGAGCGGGAGGATGGCTCGAGATGCTTCGAAAACCTGGATGAGGCATTAAAGTATATCTACCGGATAAATGACAGGGAGAGATTGCTGAAATGGATGATCAGACTATCTATAGATACAGTAAAGGCATCCAGCGGATCCTTGATGTTGTACTCAAATAAAACAGCAGAATTGTTTATAGGATATGCATTTGGTTTAAGTAAGGAAGTAATAGAGTCGACCCGTCAGAAGTTGGGAGAGGGAATAGCCGGTAGTGTAGCCAGAACGGGGAAGGCAAAGTTGATCAATAAGATTCTGGAAACCCCCCTGTACCAGGATGGACGGGAAAGGGAAAGTATAAAAAGTGCTATTTCAGCCCCGCTTATACACCAGAATAAACTTATCGGGGTTCTCAACATATCCACCAATGAGGGTGAGAAAACCCTGACCGGTAGTGATCTGGAGTTAATCGAAAAGATTGCCTCCAGAGTAAGTCCCATTCTTGAACAACATCTGAGGATAGATTTCGGAGAGGTAAGGGAGCTGGAATCGGAGATAAGATACAGGCTTGATTCCATGCTGCAGAAGGATATTGGATTTCACAGGAAATTTTCATCACTCTGTACCCTGTTGGCGGATAAGCTATCTGCTGATAGTGTAACCATATATACAGCGACAGATGCGGGGGATTGGCTTATTCTGGGTGGATCTGACGGAGGAGTAAATATCGAGGATGCCGGTCTGAGGATCCACTGTACCAGGGGAAGCCTGGCCAGAGCATTCCTGGATGGAGAGGAGATAATTCTCTCCGAAGTGTTATATGACCGGGAGTTGAAGAGAGTAAAGAAGGATAGCGATGCTATAACTTCCATATTCATACCCCTCGTTCACGAGGAAAAAGCCGGCGTGGTGGAGATCGAGTTCTCCAACCTGGAAGCTCTCCAGCTATTCCTGAGGGCAAAGGACAGTATCTGTTTTCAGATCAGTGTATTTACATATCTTCATTTGAAGGGATTGAAACAGCAGAGGAAATTTAAAACTCTGGAGGAGATGTCTACTCTGGTTCCTTCCCTTCTGGGGAGAAAGGGACTTAACAGCCGGTTAGATGATATATCGAGGAGAATATCTTCCATGGTTGGAGCAAACAGAGCCAGCCTGCACTACAGCGGTGAGAAGATGGGTAAAACTATATACCATAATTTCCCGGATCAGGAATCGGAGCGTGAATCACAGATCAAGTATGATAATGAAATCCTTCAGTATGTTCTGGAAGATAAGGAACCATTCTGCCTGGGATTTGTTCCTCTGGAGGAAGGCATCTCCAGAGAGAGTCCCTCCCACCGTTCAGTGCTGGCTTTCCCCCTGATCATAACCAGTAAATTGATTTGCACTTATATCGGTTATGAGAAGAAGCCTTTAAATCCTCTGGAGGCGACTGTATTCGGTGGGTATGAAATTGATCTTCTCAGAAAGATTTCTGATCTCCTGAGGCCGGTGCTGAAGGAGGAGAAAACTGTTGGAGAGGAAGAGGAACTGCCGAGGTTTGATGAACTTATAAAATCAAACCAGAGGATGTTCATTGACCAGATATGGGAAGAGATAAACAGGGCTCAAAGATACCATCACGGATTCACTGTAACCTTATTTAAAATAGTGGGTTTGAGGGATTTATTCGAAAAAGATCATAACCGGGCCCTGATACTTATCAATGAAATCAGCCTGGCTGTGAGGGAACATGTAAGGAAAACCGATTACTTCTCGTGGATCGAAACGGATCTCTTCGCTGTCCTGTCCATAGAGAGTTACCAGAGGATGGGCTATCTGGAGAAGAGAATCTGCAACCTTATAGAGAAGATCCTGAAAACTGAAAACCTGTACAGGGAATCATCGTTCTATCCCACCAGCGGATATGCCTTATTCCCCGGCACTTCAGAGTCGCCGGTGGAACTTATCAATCAGGCCAGATCGAGGTTGAACAGCTGAAAATCAACCCGGCCGACCGTCTCTTCCGATTCCTGTTTGCCAGAATATAAACTCTGTGATATCTTGAATTAAAGATACGGAGCAGGATTGTGTTTGTTAATGCCAGGATAGAGTGGAGGGAAAGTTGGCAAGGATCAAGCGATTGTCGGAAGAGGTTTCTGATAAGATTGCCGCCGGTGAAGTGGTGGAGAGACCGGTGAGTGTGGTTAAGGAACTGGTGGAAAATTCCATCGATGCTTCTGCATCCCGGATAGCAATACAGATAGGTAATGGAGGGAAATCAGTGATCAGGGTGGATGATGACGGAGAGGGGATACCCTCCGGTCAGCTTCCCCTGGCGGTGGAGAATTTTACCACTAATAAGATTAACAGTGTGGAGGATATATATGGTGTATCCACTATGGGTTTCAGGGGAGAGGCGCTGGCCAGTATAAAAGCGGTAAGCCGGTTGAAAATTATATCCAGAGCTGAAGGGGAGGAAACGGGAAGGGAGATGCAGTGGGCGGGTGGTGAAATACTGGGAGATAAGCCATCTGTGAGGGGTAAAGGCACGGAAGTGCTGGTGGAAGATCTATTTTACAATTTGCCGGCCAGGAGGAAGTTTCTTTCCAGTGACAGAGCTGAAAAGAGGCGAATAAATGCCTATGTAAAGAAGGTGAGCCTTATTTTCCCGGGGATAAGTTTCAGCCTGGATGACAAGAAGGAAGAGTTGTTAAATTATCCCGCCTCCAAACTGGAGGACCGGGTAGGGAAGGTTCTGGGAGTGGAGATATTCTCTCAGATGAAACACATCCGGGTTGATAGGGGTAGCTATGGAGTCAGCGGTTACATATCCATGCCCGGTCTTACCAGGGGTAACCGCTCCCAGCAGTTCATATTCGTAAACAGAAGACTTATTAAGGATAAATTGATAAATCATGCAGTAGGCCAGGCATATCAGTCACTGATTCCGGGCAACCGTTTCCCCATTCTGGTTCTGTTTATTGAACTGCCACCGGAGGAAGTTGATATAAACGTACACCCTGCAAAGCTGAGAATTCGCTTCAGCGATGAGAGAAGGGTCCACCGCCTGGTGTCATCTTCCCTGAGAGATGAGCTGGGGGGCAGGGGGATGGATTTTCATCAGAAAGTTAAGTCTGTGTACAGCAGGATTTTCCCGGATGGAGAGATATCCAGGGAGGGAAATAACCGGGAAGAAATCACCCGCCTGTCGCAGGGGGATCTGGATTACGGCAGAGGGGTGGATTCTGCGCCTGGAGAGGAGGGGAAGGGAACCCAGCAGGAAGCCCCGGCGTCCCTTTTCGGAGAGAAGCACGAGAGCAATATTGATATTGCCGATAATCTATACTGGCAACTGCACAACAGCTATATCATGATACAGATAAGGGGTGGTATGGTTATAGTAGATCAGCACGCCGCCCATGAAAGGATACTGTTTGACCGGGCAAAAGAAAATCTCAAGGGCAAGAAGGCAGTGGTTCAATCGCTGCTATTCCCCGCTACCCTTGAGCTCTCCCCCGATGGATATGAAAGATTTGAGGATATGTCCGATGTTCTTCAATCCCTGGGATTTGAGATAGAGCCCTTTGGAATGCATTCCATAATAGTACGGGCAATTCCGGCAGGGGTCAAAAACTGGAATGAGGGGACCCTGGTAGAAGAGATAATGAGTGAAGCCGGAACGGGCCGATCAAAACTTGAGGATTTCCTCAAAACATACGCCTGCCGCTCGGCCGTAAAGGCAGGCACCAGGTTGAGCATTCAGGAAATGGAGAATCTGGCGGACAGTCTTTTTGCTACAGAATATCCTTTCACCTGCCCCCATGGAAGACCTACCATGTTGAGAGTAGAGCTTTCTGAACTGGAACGGAGATTCCAGAGGACGGTGAGGTCGGATAAGTGATGAAAGCTCTGATAATTCTCGGTCCCACTGCCTCGGGAAAGGGGGAGCTGGGACGGATGGCGGCACGGGCGTTCAGCGGGGAGATTATCTCAGTTGACTCCCGGAAATCCTATAAACATCTCGATATAGGCACTGCCAAGCCAACCCCCCAACAGCGCAGGGAGGTGAGGTATCATCTTCTTGATTTCCAGGAATTGTATCAGAAAAACAATGCAGAAGCCTATGGCCGGAGGGCCCGGGATGCGGTAAGGGATACTATCTCCAGGGGCAATCTGCCAGTTCTGTCTGGTGGGGCGGGTCTGTATTTCAGAGCCATATTGGAGGGATTGTTCAAGATCGATCTGAAAGCTGACCAAAGGAGAAAATTCAGGAAGGAGATGAAGGGCTGCTCCACAGAAAAATTGCACCGCCATCTGGAGAAGGTGGACCCTGGCAGCTCCTCCAGGATACACCCCAATGACCGTTACAGAATCATCAGGGCGCTGGAGGTATACACTCTTACCGGAACCACCATGAGTGAACATATCAGAGAGCACCGGGAAAAGAACAGGGATACTGATATCAACTATATCAAGGCAGGTCTCCGGATGAACAGGGAACTGTTGTACCGGAGGATTAATGAGAGGACAGAGAGAATGCTGGATGGTGGATGGATAGAAGAGGTTGAACAACTACTGGAGAGTGGAGTGGATACCGGTTGGCCGGGTATGCAGACCCTGGGCTATCCCGAGGTGGTCTCATATATCAGGGGAGAGATGGAAAGGGGTGAACTGGCCGGGGAGATAGCTTTGCAGACAAGGAGATACGCCAAACGCCAACTGACCTGGTTCAGAAAGGAGGAGGGGGTCCACTGGATAGATATGGATCGTATCAGCCGGGAAGAGGCACTGGAAATAATAGATGAATTATTGAAAAATGGATGAAAGTTCATCAAATTAAGTTGAATCTGCCGGAAATAGGATTTTTGGTTTAAGCGCTGAAACGAGAAAACAGCAGCTCCAGCTCAGGGCTCACTCTTCTTGATTCTTTGAATCAATAAACCATGGCCGCTCATCCTGCGGAAGCTTTTGAAATGTCAATCGCCGGTATCAAGCTTTGTGATTAAAATTAGTGAAAGTCCAGAGACGGTATTCATTGACAAGTCAGGGGCAAATTGATAATTTTTAGTGAAAGTAAATTGATATACGAGCGGGCATAACTCAGTGGTAGAGTTTCAGCTTCCCAAGCTGAGGGTCGCGGGTTCGAATCCCGTTGCCCGCTCCAGAGTTTAAACCTTCCTTTGAGTTCTGTCCGGGGGGATCTCAATTATAATGGCGGTAAAGATTAAATCCATAGGGGGAGACTCTGATTTCCTCGAACCGGGCGACCTGATTATTTCAATAGATTCCAGGCCGGTGAGGGATCAGCTCGATCTTCTGTTCCTGTCGGAGTCGGACCATCCGGCGGAGGTAGTGATAGAGAAGCCGGGCGGCATGGAGTTGTCCGTCAATCTGGATCCGGATGAATTCAGCAGGCTGGGCATAGTGCCGGAACCGATGAAATTCAAGAGATGCAGAAGCAGGTGCATATTCTGCTTTGTGGATCAGATGCCACGGGGGCTCAGGAACTCACTATATCTCAAGGATGACGATTACAGGCTAAGCTTTATCTACGGAAATTACATCACTCTGAATGAAGTAAAAGATGAGGATATGGAGAGAATCATAGATTATCATCTATCCCCTCTCTATATTTCGGTTCACGCGGTGGATAGTGGTGTGAGAAAGCAACTTTTCGGTAGGGATGATATAGATGATTTAATGGAGAAGATGAATAGACTGGCTGAAGGTGAAATCGAGTTTCATGCTCAGGTAGTCCTGGTTCCGGGAATAAACGATGGCGATGTTCTGGATGAAACGGTGGAAGCATTGTTCGGACTTTATCCCAATTGCAGTTCTGTTTCTTTGGTTCCGGTGGGCCTTACCTGCCACAGGGATAACCTTCCCACCTTAAGAAGGGTGACCGGCGAGGAATCGAGGGAGATAATAGATTGGGCTGACCGAAAGAGGAAGCTTTTCTACAGGGAAACAGGCGGCACCGGTTTTCTGTATCTGGCGGATGAATTCTATCTCAGCTCCGGAGTGTCTATACCGGAAGCTGGCTATTATGACGATTTTCCCCAGCTTTCCAACGGAGTGGGGATGAGCAGGGATTTCATAGAGGGTGTCAAACAGCGGCTCTCCTCCCTGAGCAATCCCGGCGATATAACAGGAAGCATATCCCTGATTACCGGTGAGCTGGGTTTTGAACTCTACCGGAGATACATAATTCCTCCTGTCAGGGAGGTTATACCGGAACTCCGGATAGAACTTATTCCGGTAAGGAACAATCTTTTTGGTGATACGGTAACCGTATCGGGGCTGCTGGCCGGAAATGATATAGTGGCTGCGGTAAGGGAGAGGGGAATAAGCAGTGACCTGCTGGTTGTACCCCCCAATGCGGTTAACTTCAATGGAATATTCGTAGATGATACATCTCCCTCCGATATAGCCGGAGAGCTGGATACTGAGGTAGTGGTTCCCGGGGAGAGTTTCCTGGAGGATTGTGTACTCGAAGCCGGGAGGGGAGAAGATTGATGGATAGCGTACCACCCCTGGTTGCGATTGTAGGAAAACCGAACTCCGGGAAGTCTACCCTGTTTAACAGAATCACAGGAAGCAGAAAGGCCATAACTCATTCTTCGCCGGGAGTTACCCGGGATGTTCAGTATCATGATGTGGAGTGGGAGGAAGTAAGTCTGAGAATTGCCGACACCGGGGGGTTCAGCCTTGGTGAGCACGATCATCTCCAGCATCTGGTATCAGACCGGGTAATGCGGTGCGTAAAGGAGGCGGATCTGGTTCTTCTGTTGATGGATGTACGTACCGGCCCCACTGCGGAGGACCAGGAGCTGATAGAGAATCTGAGGAGATACATGCCTAAGACCCTGGCAGTTGTAAATAAAGTGGAGAGGGGAGAGGACAGGCTGAATGTGCACGAATTCTACGGTTTCGGTTTCCCTGAAGTAATGGCTATAAGCGCTGTTCATGGCACCGGAGTAAGTGAATTGATGGAAAGAGTGATAGAACGGATACCCCGGGTCAGGTGTGAGCTCGAGGAGCCGGCTATGAAAATCTCCATAGTGGGAAGGCCCAATGTGGGCAAGAGTTCACTGATAAACAAGCTGGCCGGTGATGAATACCATATTGTTTCGGAAACCCCCTACACTACCAGAGATTCACTGGATATCAGGATAAGATATCAGGACAGGGAGGTACTTCTTGTAGATACGGCAGGATTGAAGAGAAGATCCCGTACTGTGAAAGCGCTGGAAAAGATATCCAGCCTCAAGAGCCTGGACAGCATTCACAGGTCTGATATTGTGTTGTTCCTGCTGGATATTTCAATATCGATTTCAAGACAGGATGCCAGGATTGCATCGGAGGCTCACCGTTGTGGACGGGGAATAGCAGTGTTGATAAACAAATGGGATATTCTGCAAAAGGATGACCGAACCTACGATGAAATAGTCAAAACGGTCAGAAACAGATTCCCCTTTCTCCCCTATGCACCCATCCTTTCCATCTCCGCCAAAACAGGTCTTCGCACCGATAAAATACTACCACTCTGTTTCGATATCCAGAAACATAGAAGCAGATGGATACAGACTTCTACCATTAACAGTTTCATGGAAGATATAACCCGGAGAAATCCACCTCCCCTCACCGGCGGAACCAGGGGAAAGATATTCTATGCCACTCAAACCGGAGTATCTCCTCCCACCTTCACCCTGTTTGTTAATAAACCATCCTATTTCCATAGAACATACTTACGTTATATTACTAATCAGTTAAGAAAAGTGTTTACCTTTATGGGAACAAATATTAGAATATTCCTAAAAAGCAGGAATCGGTGATTATGGATCTGTTGGTAAAAATTATCAGCATAGCGGTATTGTCTTATTTGCTGGGATCAATTCCTTCCAGCTTCATTATGGGGAAGCTGGTGAAGAAGATAGATCTCAGAGAACATGGCAGCGGAAATCTGGGAGCTGCCAACACATTCAGGGTACTGGGAAAGGGAGCTGCTATACCGGTGCTGATATTCGACATCGGAAAGGGATTTTTAGCTGCCAGGTATCTGCCTCTTCTGGGAGGAGAACACATTATTTTTTCACTGATAGCTGCGGTTCTGGTGGTAATCGGTCACAACTATTCCATTTTTCTGAAATTTTCGGGTGGTAAGGGAGTGGGAACCACTTCGGGGGCTTTCCTGGCTCTGGCACCATACGCTGTACTGTTCTGTGTGGTACTATGGGTGGCAATACTTTTAACCGTAAGGATCGTATCAGTGGCAAGTATGATAGCCGCCATTGCGCTGCCCATTTTTATTTTGATATCCAACCGGATTTTTGAAAGTTATACCGATATCTATATTCTGTATCTATCCGTAGTGGTGGCAATACTGGTGTTGTATAAACACCGGTCCAATATAAAGAGATTACAACAGGGAACAGAGAGAAGGATATTCTGAGGAATTTAATATGAGCCGAAAGACTGAAATCAAAATAACGGTACTGGGAGCGGGGAGTTGGGGTACCACTCTGGCCCTCCTTCTCAATGGCAAGGATTATTCAGTAACCCTCTGGGAGTATTATGATGAACTGGCCGATAAACTTAAGAAGGATAGAGAAAACAAGCGATTCCTTCCCGGAATAGAGATACCATCCTCCATACATATTACCTCCCACCTCGATGAAGCGCTTGAGAATTCCACCCATGTCCTTTTTGTCACCCCCAGCCATACTGTCAGAGGGGTGGCTAGACTGGTCAGCAGAACAGACACCTTCAACCCCGATGCCATGATCATAAATGCGGCCAAGGGGCTGGAGGAGAATTCAATGTACCGGATGAGCGAAGTATTGAATGAGGAACTGCCCCAGTCCAGTGACAGGATAGCGGGGCTTCTGGGCCCCAGCCACGCTGAAGAGGTCAGCAGAATGATGCCCACCTCCATAGTTGTAGCAGGTAAGGATATCGGGATACTCCAGGAGGCTCAGGATATCTTCATGACTGAATATTTCAGGGTGTATACCAATACAGATATGATAGGTGTGGAACTGGGGGTTTCACTCAAAAACACTATAGCCATAGCAGCCGGCATCTGTGATGGGCTGGGGTTTGGCGATAACACCAAGGCTGCCCTGATAACCAGGGGAATTGCCGAAATAAAACGCCTCGCTCTCAGGATGGGGGGGAAGGAAAAGACCCTCAGCGGTTTGGCGGGAATAGGTGATCTCATAGTGACCTGTATAAGCAAACACAGCCGTAACAGGTATGTGGGAGAAAACATAGGGAGGGGCAAGACTCTGGATGAAATAATGTCGGAGATGGTAATGGTTGCAGAGGGGATAAGAACAACCAGGGTGGCCCTCAAGCTGGCTACTGATAAAGGGGTGGAGCTGCCTATCACAGAGCAGGTTTACGAGGTGTTGTTTAACCATAAAAAGCCGACCGGGGCTATCCGTGATCTGATGCTCAGGAAAGCAAAGAAGGAAATGTGAGGGATATGTTTCCACCTGCAGGTTGTATATGTAAATAAAGTGGAGCAGATGATGGATAAATTGTACTATTCAATAGGTGAGGTAAGTGAGATTGTAGGAGTCAAACCCCATGTCCTGCGTTACTGGGAGAGCAGGTTCCCGGTGCTGAAACCACCCAAGAACAGGGCTGGAAACAGAACCTACCGGATAAGAGACATCAAGTACATCATTACTATTAAAAACCTCCTCTATGATAAAAAGTTTACCATAGAGGGGGCCATCAGGAAGTTCAGGGAGTTAAAGAATAATCCCGACCTGATGATTGAACAGCTCCGTATTCCATTTGCCGAGCCTGAAAAACTGAGGTTGCTTTCATCGCTGAAATCGGATTTACTGGAGATCAAGGATCTGGTCAACTCCCTGTAAATTTTCCGATTTTAATCTTGTCTAAGTAGTGCTTAAAGTGCTATTTTATATTCTGGTCGGGGCGTGGCGCAGTCCGGTAGCGCACTTGGATGGGGGCCAAGTGGTCGCTGGTTCGAATCCAGTCGCCCCGACCATATGATTAGAAAATTTAATATGCTCACGTATTTTTTTTATTTAATCGCCACCTTCCTTATTCGCCGTATGCCCCGAAGAGCTGCATTACTGTACGCTTCCCGGGGAGCGGTTTTATTCTATATATTCAGGTTCAGAGTGAGGAAGAAGCTGAAGAGAAACCTGCGGGTGATAAAGCCTAAAGAGGGGGAGGTACTGCAGGTTTTCAAGAATTTCAGCTGGACCATCGTTGATTTCCTCAGATTCTCCCCGGAGTTCAAAGATGAGATCAGAAGCACATGCAGTGTGGAAGGCTTATCCGGGCTGGACAGCGTTCTGAAGGAGGGAAGAGGTGCAATTATGGTATCACCCCACCTGGGTCCATGGGAAACGGCAGGAGCATATCTGGCCTCCCTGGGTTACAAAATCAACGCGGTGGCACTGGAACATCCCTCCCCCAGGGTTACCCGGTTTTTCAGCAGAATGAGGGGGAGATGGGGGATTGAGGATTACAGTATCGAAGAGAGTGGAGAGAAATCCATAAAGGCACTGCACCGGGGAGAAATAGTTGTTTTACTGATAGACCGCAATTACTCCGGGGGTGGTATTGATGTGGAATTTCTGGGACACCGGGCCTGGATGCCATACGGGCATATCGTTCTTGCAAAAAGAACTGGAAGTTATATAGTTCCTTCATACTGTTATTACGATAATCAGAAGAATATCAGGATTATTATCTCCGACCCCCTGGATCCGGAAGAGAGCGATGATGATGAAAGAGGGATGATGAGAGAATGTTTATCCAGAATAGAGGATCCCATCTTAAATCACTACCACCAGTGGTTTATTTTCGACCACGTCTGGTATAAAGAATGAAAATGGTATACCAAAGTTTCGGTGCGGTTATACCCGCATACAATGAACAGGAACATATCGGAAGAGTAATCGACAAACTGGTCCGTTATCTTCCCCGGAATAACATCATTGTAGTGGATGATGGTTCAACCGACAAAACCACAGATGCTGCGCTGGAGAAGGGGGTAAGGGTAATCACTCATTCCCGTAATTACGGAAAGGGGGCCACTCTTAAAACCGGATTTCAGGTTATTACAGGAATGGATGAAGTGGAGGCAGTATTTGTGCTGGATGCCGACGGTCAGCACGATCCTGATGAGATACCTTCATTTGTTAGTGCTTATCAGCAGGAAAATTATCAGGTCATCATCGGCAACCGGATGTGCACCAGAAAGAAGATGCCTTTGATAAGAAAGCTTACCAACAGGCTTACCTCTTGTATTACCAGCCTCAGGGCCGGGTGTAAAATAGATGACAGCCAGTCAGGATACAGGCTGATAAGTGTGGATCTGTTGAAAAGAATTAATCTGGTAACCGACCATTACGAGACGGAGAGTGAACTGCTGATAAAAGCCAGCAGAAATAATGCGGCTATCGGTTCGGTGCCGATCAAGAGCATTTATGAAGGTGAAACCAGCACCATAAATCCACTAAGGGACACTCTCAGATTTTTGGTGTTGGTTTTTCGCAGTTTTTTCTGGTAGTCTAAGCATTGTCATGACTGAACAGAAGATAATAATGGTAACCAACGACGATGGAATCAGGGCGGAGGGTCTGTCTGCTCTTACCGGTTCCATAGATGATCTGGGACAGATCATAGTGGTAGCTCCCGAGCAGGAGCAGAGTGCTTCAAGCCATGCCATCACCCTGGATAAGCCTCTGAGGATAAAGGAATATTCCGAGAACAGATTTAGTGTATCCGGCACCCCCACCGATTGTGTTCTTTTACTGGTTCACGGGATTCTGAAGAAGAAACCCGATTTGATAGTATCCGGTATCAATCATGGTCCTAATATGGGGGAGGATGTTATATATTCCGGAACTGTGGCTGCGGCGATAGAGGGAAACATCCTGGGTATACCCTCACTGGCTATTTCAGTCACCTCATGGGATCATACACGGTTTGAGACGGCAGCAGGGGTATCCAGGAGGATTGTTCGTAAAATCATGGAGCTGGAAAGGGAAGAAGCTCATCTGTGGAATATCAACATTCCTCCTTTGAAGGCAGATGAAATAAAGGGAATAAAGGTAACCAAACTTGGATCCAGGGTATACAACGATATAATCGTTAAGAACAAGGATCCCAGGGGTAAGGATTACTACTGGATCGGGGGTGGAGAACCTGGCTGGAACAGTGAGGAGGATACCGATTTTTCGGCGATCTCAGGGGGGTACGTTTCGGTTACTCCCATGCTTTTTGATCTGACCGATTACAAGGCAGTATTGGAACTTAAAGGTATAGACTTGGGATGGAAACAGGAATAGACCGCTACAGAATTGCCCGACGTCGAATGGTGAAAGAACAGCTGAGATCCAGGGGAATTTCGTCTCCCCCTATACTGGAGGCCTTCTACCGGATACCCAGACATCTGTTCGTGGATCAGGGGGTGAGAAGGAGGGCATATGAAGACTGCTCTATTCCCATAGCCCATTCCCAGACAATTTCTCAACCCTTTATCATCGCTTTCATGATTCAGGCGCTTGGGGTTCAGCCTGATCACAGGGTTTTGGAGATAGGAACCGGCTCCGGTTATCAAACAGCAATTCTGTCTCATATAGCCAGAGAGGTTTATTCCATCGAAAGAATAACCGCCCTTTCCAGAAGGGCGGAGGAGATACTTAAATCCGTTCCCACAGGCAGAATAAAAATGAAGACGGGTGACGGAATGGAGGGTTGGAGCTATTACGCTCCATTCGACAGGATAATCATTTCTGCTGGTTCACCGGAAAAACCCCGCAGATTAATCGAGCAGTTGGACGGGAACGGTTCACTTATTGCACCCATAAGAGGTGATAGTGAGCATCTGGTGCTCTACCGGAAGGTAAATGGCAGAATCACGGAAAAAATTCTGGGCGAGTGCCTGTTCGTTCCGGTTAAGAGAGGTATAGAGTAATGCCCATAGCAGCGATAACCCATTTCTCCCTTAAGGCATTGCCTGTTCATGCAGTGACCGTTTTCATTGCTGCATTGCCGGTGTCAGAGCTGAGGGGAGCAATACCGTATGCCATAAAGGTGGGAGCAATTCCATGGCATGAAGCCTATATTATGGCAGTGATCGGGAATTTCCTGCCGGTAATACCGATCCTGCTTCTTCTGGGCCGGGTATCTAGATGGTTAATGCAGTACAGTATCTGGAACAAATTCTTTACCTGGTTATTCAACCGTACCAGGGTGAGAGGGAGGATGATAGAGAGATTCGAGATACTGGGACTTATCATGTTCGTTGCCATTCCCCTGCCGGTTACCGGAGCATGGACTGGTTGCGTAGCCGCCTATCTGTTCGGCATTCCCCTGAAAAAGGCGGTACCGGCCATTATCACCGGAATATTGATAGCCGGAACAGTAGTAACCCTGGCCACCCTTGGAGTCATTTCTTTTCTAGGTGTTGGAACGGTATAATTTGCAATTGAGTCCGGTTAGATTTAATGTTATCTTATCAAGTCGGGTCGGGGCGTAGCGCAGACCGGTTAGCGCGCCTGCTTCGGGAGTAGGAGGTCGCTGGTTCAAATCCAGTCGCCCCGACCATTTTTGCCATGAATAGATTTAAATTTAGCGGAATATGTATCCTTGTTATAATTATATCAATCATAGTGGAGGGGTGTACTCCATCCCCTAAATATCATGGTAGAACCCGGGATAAGGAGAGGGAAGAAGAGCTGGAGCCAGTACCACAGGTTGCTGATATATCACTGGATTTCCTTTACCCGGTAAGAGGATTCTCCGATAAACGGATAAGCAGCAGGTTCGGTAGAAGAAAACATCCCAGGATGAAGACTGTCGAATTTCATAAGGGTATAGACATAAAAGCAGGTTTCGGTGAGGATGTTCTTGCCTCCGAGTCGGGTACGGTAAAATTTGCCGGTAGGCAGAGTGGATACGGTAAAGTAATAATCATCGATCACGGTGATCGAGTCTGTACGGTTTACGCCCATCTATCCGAGATACTGGTAGAAATGAATCAGATAGTAGAAAGGGGAATGGTGATAGGATTGGTAGGCCGCAGCGGAAGAGCTATCGGAGTACACCTGCACTTTGAAGTAAGAATCAGAAGCAAGGCGGTAGATCCGCTGGCTTATCTTTAACTTGAACTAGATATATTCAAAAGGGTAGTATACATCTGATATGATGAGTAAAGACCGTGACAACACAGAAGAGCTGGAGGGGGAATACTACCGGGAGATAACCAGATATCCTCTTCTGACAAGAGAGGAAGAGGTTAGATACGGAAGGCTGGCACGGAAGGGGGATGAGAAGGCGAGAAAAAAGTTAATTCTCAGTAACCTGCGGCTGGTAATCAAGATAGCAAAATCCTACTCCAATTACGGAGTTCCCCTGCTGGATCTTATCGAGGAGGGGAACATTGGTTTGATCAAGGCCGTTTCCCGGTTTGATCCGGAGAAGGGATTCAGGTTCAGCACCTATGCCTCCTGGTGGATTCGTCAGACTATAGTCAGAGCTATATCTTATCATTCCAAGACAATAAGAATACCAATTCATATCTTTCAATATATGAACAAGTACATCTCTCTTGAAAAATCGACGGAAAAATCCCTGACCATCAGCGAGAAGGCCAAAAAGCTGGATATTTCGGTCAAGAAATGCAAGACGCTGGAGAGGTTGATAAGTAATATTAAGTCCATGGACATATCCAGCAGTCTGGAGACATATCACCAGCTGAAAAGACAGCTGGATGTTTCAAGGTATAATAACCCTGAGGAAATAATTCTGAAACAACTGGAATATCAGCATCTCATTCAGTTGATGGAAAAGCTCTCCGAGCGGGAAAAACTTATCATCAGGATCAGATACGGCTTCGAGGAGGGAAGGCCCCATACCCTGGCCGAAACAGGAAAAGTTATTAAGGTTAGCAGGGAACGGGTGAGGCAGCTTGAAAAGAGAGCTCTGAAGAAGCTGAAATCCTTTATAGAAATGGAGGAGGTATGACCGTAGAACTCTCTAAACTGATAAGGGATGTTCCGGATTTCCCAAAGAAGGGAATATTGTTCAGGGATATAACCCCTGCTCTGCTGGAACCCTCTGCGTTTGCAGAGATATGCGACAGTCTTTACCATAGGTACCGGGATAGGAAGATCGACAAGATAGCGGGAATAGAATCAAGAGGATTTATATTTGGATCGGTTCTGGCTTATCAGCTAAAATGTGGCTTGATTTTGATGAGAAAAAGTGGAAAGCTGCCGTGGAGAAAGGTGTCTCAGAAGTTCGACCTGGAATACAGCAGTGCCGAACTGGAGATGCATGTGGATGCTGTTTCGCAGAATGACAGGGTACTGGTGGTGGATGACCTTCTGGCAACAGGGGGAACCGCTGCTGCAGCAGCCAAACTGATAAAGAGCCAGGGCGGGAGAGTGGAAGAGATGGCTTTTCTTATAGAACTTACCGAATTGAAAGGAATTTCAGAGCTGGAGGGGGAGAGTGTTTTCAGCATGATAAAGTACTGACTCATAACATACAGGATTGTATCCGTAATCCAATATACAAGCGGCATTATACTGGAA
>CAZTHK010000006.1:0-151163 GCA_964613215.1 uncultured bacterium
GCAGTTGTTATCAGGAGAATTTTATCCCTTGACAAGGGAAGGCCTCATAGGTGTTGGGCGATCTTATCGTTCTTGAACTGCCATTGAAGAAGACGGTCTGAGAGAAAGAGTTCGATTATCCGTTTCTTCCCCTCTCTCGTTCTAACAGCCTGAAGCAACTCCGAGTGATAGACCTTCTCCACCTGCACAAGAACTTGCTTCATATGCCTAGAGTCGTGAAGAAAACCAGAGAACGTCAAAGGCATCTGATCTCCGCGTACGAAGTGATATTCTCCGTATCCGTCAATTCGGACGTCCTGCTTGCGTTTGTTCATCCCATGATAGGCATACCTGAGTTCCCAATTCTCATATTCAGAGATGTACGTCCGGAATGTACCCAGCCTTTCACCTGCAAGATCGAGGCTCTCGCCGTTTATCTCGAATCTGCTATTTTCAAAGACGATCGTCAATAGAGCAATACTCTCAATATTGTTGTCGGTTACGACCTTATCGATCCATGTCCCCTCGATAAACTGCGCGCCCATTATAATTCGCCTAAGCCAACGAGCTCTTAACACCAATTCTTTGATGAAGAATTCGGCGAGTCGGCCCAGAAGCACAACAATGACGATTAGCAGAAGCAGAGTGACGGTGGGGTTCCCGACGATGTCTTCAATGGCTGAGCGGGCGGTGTATATGGCAATAGCAAGAGCAGCCACGACGACACTACTCAACCAGCTTATGAAATTATCGAGTTTCTTAACCATGTCCTATCTCATCCGCGTGGTTCCGCCCAACAGGGCTGCGGATCAGCGGCGGGAGAGGCCGCGAGCTTGCTCGCAGGGCCTACCGTCCGCTGCAGCCGCATGATGGCCGGCGCGAAGCGACGGCCAGAATGCGGATGGAAATCCGCAGCCCTGATGGCGCGGCGCTCAAGCGCCACAACAAACCAAAAACAAACAATTTAGATATCCCCGTATCATAATACCTCCCAACCACTTCCGTCGCGAAGCGGCCGCGCCATCATATAGTATACAGCCCTGCATAACTAAATAATCGCAGTATAATCCCGCTGTATAATACGAATAAATTCATTCATTTTATCCCATAAGATTTCCGTAACCAAATACTAACAAATTAATTCCCAATCATGCAAGCTTTAATATATACTGCGAGAGCTTTGCTGTATAATTCTATAATTCCTCCAGCGGACTTTTCACCCCCTGCCCTCCCCTGTTAAGAACATGTGTATAAACCATCGTTGTTGAAACATCCTTGTGACCGAGAAGCTCCTGAACGGTACGAATATCATATCCGTTCTCCAGCAGGTGGGTGGCAAAGGAGTGACGCAGGGTATGACAGCTCGCCTTCTTGGAAATACCCGAGGCCCTCACGGCGTTATTCACAGCGCGCTGTATGACTGTTTCATGTAGGTGGTGCCTGCGGTATTCTCCAGTCTTGGCATCCCTGTAGAACCTTGTGGCCGGGAAAACCCATTGCCAGCCCCACTGCCAGGCGGCTTTCGGATACTTTCTCCCCAACGCATATGGAAGCTCGACGCTTCCACGCCCTTTCTTGAGATCAAGTTTATGCTGCCTGTGGACTCTATCCACATGATCTCTTAATTTCAGCTTCACAGGTGAGGGCAGCATGGTAATTCTGTCCTTACTGCCCTTTCCACGTCGCACTGTTACTTCATTCCTTTCAAAATCAACATCCTTTATTCTGAGTCGAAGACATTCCATCAGCCGAAGGCCCGCCCCATACATTAGAGATGCCAGCAGCCAATCTCTACCCTTTAGATGAGCCAGGACGGCTCGGACCTCGTTCTTTGAAAGTACTACGGGAACTCTTACCGGTCTCTTTGCCCTGACTATTCCGTCAATCCAATCCATATCCATCTGAAGGACTTCCCTGTAGAGAAAAAGAATGGCGCTGAGAGCCTGGTTCTGTGTGGAGGCGCTGACTTTACTTTTGACGGCAAGATATGACAGATACCTTCTGATTTCGTTTTTACCCATATCGCTGGGATGGCGTTTATTATTGAAAATAATAAATCGCCTTATCCAGCCCGTATAAGCTTTCTCTGTCCGGCGGCTGTAATGTTTCGCTCTTATCGCCTGCCGCACTCTATCCAGCAGCTTTACCCGGCTTCCCCTGTAATCCGAATTTCTTTCCCTGAGTGAAGAAATATAATCATGACCTGATAGAAATACCGCTTCCATAAAGGCCTTTCCCCTGAATTGGCCATTTTTTTGTTAACTCCCCACCTCTGACCAGACTATACTCTCTCAGGTTTATTTCTGTCAACCAACTTCCTTCAAAATACCAAACATCTCTATCGCCCCCCAAATGCCGGACAATCAACCGAAAGAATTTAAACCTTGCAGTCGCAGAAAGATTCATATGTTACAGACAAAGTTCTGGGGGATTTTTAGATTAACTTTTTATTAATTGTCCCAGACTAAACAATAGCAATCCAAAGAAATCTCTGTGATTAGCATTCTGATAACCAATTCCTAATCTGGAGCATATATCCCATAACTTTAAGATACAAGGACCTCAGTTAACAAAATCGGTTTCAGCGATTAAACCAGCTAATTAATAATTAAGCTATAACTTATGCAGTTGGCGGCAATGCTTTTTTAGGTGGGTCTTATACGCCAATGGTTAACATAATATCAGTTCCGACGCCGGAACTGGAATCTGGTCAAACAGCAACAATTCTGTTTAAGTTCGCCTCTAACAGTTTATACGACAGTTAGTTTCAGCGCTGAGAGTGGAATTAAGCCGGTTGATCAAAATAAGTGATGCTGGTCAAACTCAGGAGATTACGGTGAGTTGATATAAGTTTTATCGGGTATACCATTTGTTGCGGATTAAGAGATAAAGGGCAAGCTGGTAATTCAATAAATCTATAAAGCTCAATCTTACAGCCCCCTGGCCCTCCATCTGTGATGGAACCTGCAGGCGGCATAGAAGAGGCCGAGAGCGAAAAGGATCAGCATCGCCATGGCAAGCCAGAGTGGAAAATAGGAGGAACGGCCGAAAGCGGATCGAATCAGGGAGCTGGCGTATGAAAGGGGGGAGACCGGCGCAATCCATCTGGCCCATGAGGGCATCTGTTCTATGGGTACGAATATCCCGCTGACAAACAGCAGGGGGAGCCTAACCAGGTTGGATAGCAGCATGACATTAGAGGGGGTGCTGGCCGGAGTGGCAGCCAGCAGAATACCCAGGGAGGCGAAGCTCAGAGCGCCCAGTATGATCCCCGCAATCAGCAGGGGGTAGCTTGCTACGGTGGCGCCGGTGAAGGCAAGCCCTATCAGTACCGGTATCACCGAAAAGCATGAGCCGAAGATCAGGCCGCTGATTACATCACCGGCCAGTATGGCTGTAAGTGAGACCGGGGTGGAGATCAAACGCTCGTATGTTCTGGCACTCCTTTCCCATGGAGTAACCAGGGGGCCCACCGCACTGGCGGTGAACCACAGGGCCATGGCCACCATACCCGGAACCACATTCCCGGCCGCCACCGGACGCCCCATCTTGAAGGCCAGGAAGAAGAACAGGGGAAAAAGCACACCGAAGATGAGAACGGGGGGTTTGAGGTAATAGAGGCGGGAGTTTTTCTTGAGTATTACCAGCGACCCGTGTAGCTGCCATCTCAGAGTATTGACTGTTTCCCTGCGTGATGTCATTGCTGCTCCCCTTTCCCGGACCCGGCGGTAATATAAAGAAACACATCCTCCAGGCTGGGTTTGTGGCTTCCCAGATCGGTGATCTCCAGACCCTCCCGGTCGACCAGCCGGACCACTCCGGCCAGCACCTTCCCCGGTGAGCCGGTGTAGAGGCGGACGGTCTGTTTGCCTGTCTCTATCTGGGATACGCCCTGGATGGATTCCAGCTGATCACTGCCCGGCATGTCATCTGCAAAACGCGCCTCCACATACTGCCGTGAGCTTATGGTGGTGCGCAACTTCTCCGGAGTGTCCACTGCGGCTATACGCCCCCTGTCGATGATAGCCACCCGGGAGCACATCTCAGCCGCCTCACCCATATTGTGGGTGGTGAGGAAAACGGTGAGGCCGCTGTTGCGGTTGAGACCGCTGACCAGCTCTCTGATCATTCTGGCGCTATGAACATCCAGGCCGCTGGTGGGCTCATCCAGAAACAGCACCTCAGGACTTGTTACCAGCGCAGCACACAGCACCAGCCTCTGCCTCAGACCCTTGGACAGAGTCCGGGCCTTCTGATCCCTCCTGTCTGATATCCCGAGTTTTTCCAGCAGAAATTCCGCTTTCTCCTCCCGCCTGTTCCGGGATACCCCGTACAGCTCAGCCATCAGCATGATATTCTGCCAGACCGACAGATCCAGGTATACGTTGGCCTCTTCGGGAACCACGGCGATATGGGCCCGGGAGAGCAGAGGCTCCCTTCTAATGTCATGCCCCTGTATTACCGCAGTACCACTGTCGGGATCCATTACTCCGGTAAGCATTCGGACGGTGGTGGTCTTGCCCGCTCCGTTGGGCCCCAGGAATCCGAATATCTCCCCCCGGTAAACCTCGAAATCTATATCATCCACCGCTGTCAGCTCGCCGAACCGGCGGGTCAGTCCCTTAACTTCAATGGCGGTTTCCATCTTCTCCCCTCTATCGAGGTAAATATCCACGGGCAAGCATGCGAAGTTGAACACACGGCTATCAGTTTTAATCCGATCACTCCGGGCTGATTGCAACAACTCATCTGCGAACGTGTCGACTCCGCCCTGTGGGATAACAGGTGTTTATCAGCCATACAGAGGTCAGTCTATCAGTCAGTTTCGGGGGTGGTCAACAGGGATATATGCAAATCCCACACTGACCGCCGGCTGCATTTCCACCCGTTTGCCATATTGACAAATGGGCCTCCCCATCATCCAGTCGGGACCAGGACACCGCAGTTTCACGGCGGCACCATGGCTCCAGTCCAGTGTGGTACGCCATTAATTATATGGAGGGGGGTAATTCAGAAGGATTAAGCAGGAACCCAACATACCCACTTAGCCTTCCGCCATTCTTATCACCTTCAAAAATATCAACACGGTCCGGCAAGCCTGTATTCTAATGCCCCTTCCCCCTACCAAATGGAGTGAGTTTACGGATTAACCTGGTTAATAAATATAACGGTCTATCAGGTTCTGTTTTTGATCCTCATTTTTCTGTATGGTCAGCCGGATTTCAATGAACATTGCGGGAAAGATAAACGAAAGATACTTCTCCCATTTCCTCGGCCAGAGATTGGCCAGAAAACTGATGCCTGTGATTCTGTAGAAATCCGTGAAGTGCAGTTTATGTTTTTTTATCACGAATAAGCCGGTATTCTGCAGGGTAAGAAAGGTGATGTAGCCGAAATGGTGAAAATGCTCGAAGTCGCCGTACGACAACTGTGATGTATAATGGGGAGTAATAATTCGAACGTTACAGCCGGATCTTCCAATACGAAATACTTCGTTCATCAGCAAAAGGGGTTTTTCGATATGTTCGATAATATGAGACATTTCTATATATTCGAATTCATTATCATTAAAAGGATAGGGGTAATCATTCAGGTCATGAACAATATCGACGTGCGGGGCGGGGCGAATATCAACGCCCGTGGAACCTTCAACCTTCTTGCGTGGGCCGCATCCCAAGTCCAATTTTTTCATAGCATAAGAATAGAAAATTGGATTTTTCCAGTCAATTACAAATCTGGATATTTCCTGATTTCTGGTAAAATTAAATCCGGGCAGCAGCAGAAAATGGTATTGGAAATTCCTGTTCTCAGATAATCACGGAGGGGAAAGAACATATCATGAAGAGAGCTTCAATTTTCTCGCTGGTCTTACTTTTGATTATTTGCGGGTGCGGTGGGGGGAAGAGTCACCGGTACGCTCCCGGCACCGTTGTGCCCGATGAGGAAGGTATCTCTGAATTTACAAAATCGTTCTTCAAGGAAGAAAAAATTTCCGAAATGGTTGATGCCATGGATGTCCTTACAGATGTGGCACATAAAAGCATATACCAGGGTAACCGGGAGATGATGAAAGAGATTTCTGAAGGCGGGTCCCTTCCCGCTATGATCACCTCCCCGGGTCTGCAGCTGGTCCTCAGTGTAACCAGTGAAAGAGGCAACTATTACTATCACTTCTCCTTTTCCGCTCCCGCCTATATAGCTACCACCATAAGCAAGACAATCACCGGTGCACTGTGCCTGAGAACCGGCCTGGCAGTTCCCGGCAAAATATCTGTAAGCAACAGAGGAGTTAACCATGTGGAATGGACTCTTAATAATAGTGAACATCAGGCCCTGATATCAGGAATAGAACCAAAGGAATCTTTGCCCGGGAATATAAAACTGTTTATGGCAGAAGCTATATTTAAAGAGCAGGATATCGAGATAGAGTACCAGTAAGACGGCATCAGCCGGGCAACCCGGACAAATTTGCATTTCCCATCATCTCAAGATTTTCTCATTACAATTACAGAGGGACAGTACTCCGGTGCTGCCATCTGAAATGTCCCCGGGGTCACGGCTGCTGAGTTTATGCCGGTTCTTTGGAATTGACAGCTGTTACTAATTTCAATATAATCCGATGGCGGAATAAAGCTATTGGTGACATGCTGGTTTTTTCATAGCTATAAAAGCCTTTGATACCGGCATGACCATGTGACCGGTCCTGATCCGGTATTACTTATGGGACTGGTGGTGCTGAGATGAGTTGAAAAAATTTTCTTCACTGTCTACAGGAAGTTAAGCTGTAGTTTCTGAGAGGATTATCCTGCTGGGGGGGGAAGAAGCCGAAGATTAGCCGCTCCGGTATGTGTATGGCATTTCGGGGCAGGTTATTTATGAGAGTTAAATTTCTTCCCCGGGAGAGATGGTTTATATCTATCCGCAATCCCGGCCGGAAATTGTAAAGAAAGGGGAAAAAGATGAAGATCACAGCCAAATGCCTCCTGAGTGTAATGTTAATTTCAGCGGTTCTTTCGGTGGCCGCCCTGGCGGATGAACCGGCCATAAAGTTCCGTGTTATCGTGGGGGAGTTCGAGGACAAATCCCAGCACAGCTGGTATCACGGGCCTCCACCGGGTACGGGGATGGCGGATATGCTCATTACCGCCCTGGTAAAGACGGGCAAGTTCCGGGTATTCGAGCGGGCCGCCCTCAACGAGCTGCTGGCGGAAAAGGAACTGAGCATGTCCGACCTGGCCACCCCCGGCGCCAGCGCGGAACAGAAGCTCGAGATCGGCGACATACTGGTTAAGGCTACCATCACCGAGTTCGGCTACAAGGAGAGCAAGACCGGTGGCGCCCTGAGCAGGCTGGGCGGAGGTGCCGGAGTGAAAACATACAACGGCAGGGTGGCGGTGGACATGCGTCTGATCGACGTGGGCAGCAGTGAAGTGCTATGGGCCGACCAGGTGGCCAAAGAGGAGAAATCGAGGTCTCTCAGCCTCTCCACCAGCAAGTTCAGCTTCGGGGATCAGAAGAGTTTCGACGAGCACGTGGTGGGCAAAGCCACCCGCAAGGTTATCAACGCAGTAGTGGAAAAGCTGGAGGAACAGGTGGCCAACCGTCCCTGGGAGGGACTGCTTATCACCGCAGATGAATTTCTGTTCATCGACGGGGGCAGCGAACTGGGTATCCAGCCGGGAATGACCTTCGAGGTGAAGCGCAAGACCAAGGAGGTCAAGCATCCCAAAACAGGCAAGATTCTGAAAGTGATTTATCAGACTGTAGGGGAGGTCAAGGCAACCGAAGTGGAGGAGGGCGTAACCACGGTTGAGGCGGTGGAGGGAAGCGGTTTCAAGACCGGCGACAGGGTTACCCTGAAATAAATTATTTTTGTAACTGTTAGTGGGGGCTCCAGTTTTATAACTTTTGCCCCCATTTTGTTTATATTTCTACCCATACCCCGGCTAATCTCCGGTCGCTATATGATGTACCTGATGCGAGGGCATATCATCCACCGCTACTCTTAACTGTCTGATTATGTTATCAGCATGAGAGTTACGGTGGCATGCCCGGGTTTATCTTCTTTTGCCACCAAATTTCGTCTCTCTGTACCCGGTCGGCACTATTATTGCAGAAATAATCAAAGGGATTTTACTAACCGATGCAGGGAGTATATCATGTTGAAATACTTAAAGTTAGCTATTATTACAGTATTTATTTGCGGGTCTGCCGGCCTCCAGCCGCTGCATGCCCAGTGGACCGATGACGGGATTTCGCTGGGAGATGCCAGCGGAGCCCAGGACACTCCTGCGATCACCGCCGACAGTACCGGCGGAGCGGTGATAGTATGGAGGGATGCGCGTCCCGCTGTTAATACCGATATCTACGCCCAGGGAGTAACGGCGGACGGTTCCATCAGGTGGTATCCCCAGGGGATGCCGGTATGTACCGCTTCAAACTCGCAGTCCGCCCCCATGGTGATAGCGGACGGGACGGGCGGAACCATAGTGGTATGGCAGGACAGCCGGTCAGGCAGCACCCTGGATATCTACGCCCAGAAGCTGAGCACCATCGGTTATATCCAGTGGGGGACCGACGGGGTGGCGATCTGTACCGGCCAGACCGGTCTCAGCCTGGGCGATGTTGTATCCGACGGTGCCGGCGGAGCAATAATAACCTGGTATGACAGAAGAAACTTCTACAGCGACATCTTCGTCCAGAGGATAGCCTCCAACGGTTCGGTAATGTGGACCAGCGGTGGGGTGGCCGTCTGCACCGCAGACATGCATCAGCAGAATCCGGTGCTTGCCCCGGACGGGGCCAATGGTGCGATCATCGCCTGGGAGGACCGCCGCAACGGCGGCTACGATATCTACGCCCAGCGGGTGGATTCGGATGGCTCGCCCCAGTGGACCGATGACGGCGTGGTGATCTGCGACAGCGGGGATAATCAGATGACCCCCCGGATAGTGGAGGACGGATCGGGAGGGGCGGTTGTCGCATGGTCGGACCGCCGCAACACCATGGATTTCGACATCTTCGCCCAGAGGGTCAACTCCACCGGCGTACTCCAGTGGGGCTACGGCACTCCGGTCTCGGCATGGATGAATGACCAGAAGAACTGCCGGCTGGTTCATATCGGCTCGGGACAGGCCATAGTGACCTGGGAGGATGGCCGCAGCGGAAGCTCCAGCGATATCTATGCCCAGAAGCTCGATTCCGGCGGAACCTGCCAGTGGACCTCCAACGGGGTGGTGGTATGCGATTCGGATGGAGACCAGGAAAATGCCGTAATAGCCGCCAATGGCTCGGGTGGTGCATTCATATCCTGGGACGATGAGAGAAACGGCACGGATAATATCAACATATGCGCCCAGAATATAGATTCCGGCGGGAACTCCCTCTGGGCTTCAGGCGGAGTGGCCATGTGCGATGCTTCGGCAAACCAGCACCAGGGAGTCATCTCCGGTGACGGATCGGAGGGTATGTTCCTGGCCTGGACCGACAACCGCAGCGGAACCGGCAAGGCCTATGCTCACAGGGTTGATGATACAGGCAATATCCCAACTGCCACCCTCCTTCAGAATTACTCCGTAGAATCCGGCGCAACCGGCATTACTATTCACTGGTCCCTCTCGGAGATCGACCCGGGGGTAAACTTCAGGATCTTCCGGGCAGGAGAACCCTTCCTGAAATTCGAAGAGATCCGGACGGATGGCATGGTTGAGGAGGGCCTGTCATTTTCCTTTATCGACAGAACCTGCAAGCCTGGAATAAGTTACCATTACCGGATCTTTTACGGTGATGCAATTGGCAGCAATCTTCTCTTTCAGGCGGGCCCGGTAACCGTTCCGGTCGAAACTCTGGCTCTGCATCAGAACCGCCCCAATCCATTCAATCCCAGCACGGTGATATATTATACATTGGCTCAAAGGCGCAAAGTCAGGCTAGAAGTATTCGATGTGAAGGGCTGCCTGATAAGGGTGCTGGCGGACGAATGGAAAAGCGGGGGCAACCACAACGTGGTATGGAACGGCAGGGATGAGCAGGGAACTTCAGTTGCCTCGGGAGTCTACTTCTACCGCCTCACCGCCGGCAAGAAGACACTTACCAGGAGGATGGTGCTGCTGAGGTAGGTTTTCGGGGAAAAGCCCAGACACTTTCATCTCAGCCGGAAATTATCAACATGGACAAGAACCAATACCGATAATATTATTGTCTCTCTTCTATGTATAAGAATTCGGCATTGGATCTTCCAGGTTATCTGTAAAATCATCTAACCTGAATAATTCATAAAAAATAGCAGTTTCCTTTTGTAACTAACTGTAATAGAATACAGTTATGAATAAATTCCAACATCAAACAAAGGAAACTACTATGATTAAAGATCACCAGGTTAATCTTTCCTTTGCAAGCATTCCCGGGGAAAAAAGTAAACGCTGGTTTTGATGGTGGTGTTGTTGCCAGTGATACGGGAGCGTTGTTTCTTCGTAAAATAGAGAAAGGCATAGGTGTAATACGGTGTCTTGCATCAGGGATCCTGTGCCAGTCATAGAAATAGAACTTGACGGTGAATACCCCATCGTTTTACCATCGGAATCAAGTTTATGAATTATTCGGGTTGAAAACTTTTGAGAAGAGGAGATAATGCAGAGAAAGATAGTTATTTTGAGTTTCTTTCTGACTGTTGTTTTAATTATTTCATGCAGCAGTCAAAAAGCGGTAAAAACAATTGAGGTCTTTCACAAGGCCAAAGACCCTGCCATGAAAACCCTGGAGAGGGTTAAACCGGTGGTGAATGATTACCGGGACGAGTACAAGATAACCTGCCATGTTATTACCGATCCCGAGAATGAAGCCCTGATCGAGAAGTATAACCTGCCGGAGACACACTTTCCCTTCGCCGTGGTTATCAACGGAAAGTTCTCGGCAAAAATCGATGGGAAAAAGATTGATTTCGCACACTTCCCCCTGTTCATGCACGGGATCGGCAGGCACGAGGGGAACTGGTCGCTGGAAGCACTGGAAAAGGTGCTGGAGGACAACTCCCTGCTGATGGAGGAGAACATCCTGCCCGAGATCGAACATTAGGAGGATGAAACGGAGTGTGAGGAGTAAGTTTACCCCGTTTATACCGAACCATCTTTTTTATGCCGGTATGGGAAATTTCGGGATTGAAATTATTCCTGAGCCGAAACGGTTTCTCCCTCTGATTGCATAATTATCCCCTTTCAGAGGAAACGCCTTGAATTAATTATCTTATCCTCACCCGGTAGATGATTCTGCCCTCCCTGCCACTCTCCAGAATAAATGGATTCTGCCTGGACAGGGTGATACGGAGCAGCCGGTCTGACGAATCAAACATCGCTTCATCGGCGTCGGTGGGATCGGCGGTGAGATACACGCTGCTGCCATTCATCACCCACTCGATATCCTGACCGGGTCCGAAGGCGTCCGTAACCAGCTCCACCGATTCGCTGACCGGATCGATTATCTCTATCTCTGTGACATCCTCCACCCCGGGGTTGGTGAAAACGATGGTATAGGTCAGCACATCCCCCGGCCGGGCCCGATCCAGGTCTACGTTCTTTGTCAGCCTCAGCAGCCCGCTGGCCCTGGCCAGTACAGCCACCCGGTCGGTGACTGATGAGCGGGCTGTTATGGCGGTGCCGCTCAAGGTCTGCTCCAGCAGGAATGTGACCGGGCCGCTGGTTCCGGGGGAGGCCTGGGAGGGAATAAACACCCTTACCAGTATGTGAACCACATCCCTTCCGGGAACAGCGGGGTCAAGGTCGAGGTGGGCTGAGGTCAGCCTGGTGTCTCCTCGGTCAACTTTTCCGTCGGCATTGACATCCCGGTAGTATACATCCACCCATCCGTCTGGAAGAGATGAGGTGAGAAGGGCCTGCCCGGAGGTGCCCGCTGTAATAATGTGAGGTATATCCACATAACCACCTGCGTTGGTGCTCAAGTCCGCCTCCGGCTGTATGGAGGGGGCTCCTACATCGGCGAAGTAGACCCGAACGGTATCCCCCGCAGAGGGAGCACCGACGGTGACCGTATCGGGGGTAATGCTTATCATCCCGGAGGGGGTGGATTCTATTAGATCCCGGGCAGCACCTGAAGGCACTTCGAAGACAAAACTCCCGTCAGGTTCTGTAAGGCGGCTTATCCATCCCGTCCCCTCAGAGCACATAACCGTCACCTCCGGCCATCCCTCCTCGCCGGAGTCAGGAGAACCATCATGATCCACGTCGTCGAACACTCTTCCTGTAATCCATGAGCCGGTGGCAATCTCGAGCAGCACACTGTCCTCCAGGTGGCGGGAGAGACCCACCGCATCTATTATTACATGATTTCTCAGTTCACAGCCGGCAGGTATCTGAACCTTTACGGTGAAGATCAGAGAAGAGTCAGGTTCTATCACCTCTGTAACCAGGGGCGAGCTGTAATCACCGGTTCCGTCCGAGAGCACCACTGATCCGGCCGGCCAGCCGTCCGGACGCTCCCAGCTTACCCTGAAGGAATCGGGGAAACCTCCCCGGTTTACCACCTCCAGAGATGCGGTGACCGGGCTGCCTCCGTCGCCGGAGATAATCGCCCTGCCCCCCTCTCCGGTTCCCGCCGGAGCGGTATCCAGAGCACCCTCTCCATCTATTACCAGATCCACCCTGGGAGGCGGATTGATGTGCAGGTGGGCTGTAACGCTCTCTGTGTTGGTTGTATCGATGGTGGAGATGATATCCAGGATGTAATCGGAGTCTCCCTCTGCAGCACTGGTGGGAACAGTTACCCTGAAGGGCAGAAGGATGGAAGCCCCGGCCGCTATTTCAACTGTGGTGTAAGGGGATGAATTCCCATCCAGCTCAGCAGTCCAGCCGGCAAAGCTGTTCCATGAAACGGTGTAACTCTCCTCCTCCCCTCCCTGATTCTGAAGCTCCAGGGTAAAGTTCACCGTCCGGCCGCCTATGGTGCTCTGCCCAGACCATCCTCCGTCTCCGTTTCCGGGAGAGCCGAACACCTCGTCGCCGTCCCCGTCTATCAGGGCATCCACGATATGGGGAGGGGTCACAAAGACCCTGCCACTGACACTGTCCACTATGTACTGCTTGTTGGTCTTTCTGGCATCGAATATAACATCGAACATCCCTCCGACGCATCCTTCCGGAATTCTTACCTCCATGATATAGCTGCCGGCGGCAATACCCAGCATGGTGGAGGTGGAATCACCTATCACCACCTCCCACCCCGACGGGGTGGTCCAATGGCAGTCGAACAGGTTTTCTCCCCCCTGGTTCTGAACATCCAGGGAGAAATATATAGTATCGCCGGGACTGGCAGATTGCACCGAACTTCCCCCCAGGCCTGTCTCCAGGGGCCCGTAGGTGTCGTCCCCATTGCCGTCTATGACTACATCCACTTCATTGCCGGAGCTTACCGTTATAGCTGGAGTGACACTCTCGCACACCGTGGCATCCACCTGTGATACTGCATCCAGTATGGACTGGTAGGTATCGAAGGAAGCCCCTCCGGGTATGGTTATACCCAGGGTGTAGCTTCTCTGGCTGAAGGGCTGAAATGCCGGGGTGTTCCAGGGGAAGGTATGATCGGTTGAACCGTCATTGATAACCGCAGTCCAGCCGTTCCCCGGGGTGGTCCAGTCGAGCATGAAGGAGTCTACCACTGCTC
Source organism: uncultured bacterium (assembly GCA_964613215.1). Taxonomy (GTDB): domain Bacteria; phylum Krumholzibacteriota; class Krumholzibacteriia; order Krumholzibacteriales; family CAZTHK01; genus CAZTHK01. Next base: position 13,651 of record CAZTHK010000006.1, read on the forward strand.
CCTCATTCTGGACCACCACCGGGAAATATATGGTGCTGCCCCGTGAACCGGCTATGGTGCTGCTGCCCCCCAGCCCGGAGCCGGTATCATCTATTATGTCATCTCCGCTTCCGCAGATGATCATATCCACCCGGGGAGCCTTTACCCTGGATACCGCTTCCACTCCGTCCCTTCGGAGGGTGTCGGAGAGGGAGTAGGCATACACCATGGTGCTGTAGTCGCCCCCTGAGATACCAGCCGGGATGGTAACCCTGAGGGTATACTGCCTTGAATCCCCCGCATCGATGGTGCCGGTGGTGAACATACCCGGGTGAACCACCGCACCCTCCTCTATCACAGCCGAGAGGGGCGACCCGGCATGGAACCATACCCGGAATGAGTCGGCATCCACACCGGCGTTTACCAGATCTACCAGGAAGGCAACCTGGGTGTCCGGTGGCGCCTCCCGGTAGGATATTCCTCCGCCTCCATCCGGATCGATCACACCGAAACCGTTCGAATCTATGGCCAGGTCGGTGAGATGATCGGAGGGAACCACATTGGTTACAAGCTCCACACTGTCGAACCGGTTACCGTGGGAGACCGATACCGCATCCAGTATGCTTGAGTAACCGCCCAGCCCCCCGCCTGCCGGGATGGTTATCTCCACCTGTGCCTGTATGGTTGATCCGGCCGGTATAGCCGGGGTGGTCCAGGGGAAGGGGTAGTCTGTCCCTCCATAGCTTATAATCCCGGTCCAGCCGGACGGGAGGGAGAGGGTGAGCCGGTAGGAATCACTGTCATTACCCTCATTTTCGATATCCAGGGTGTAGGAGCAGGTTTCACCGGCCTCCCCGCTGTTGCCGGAGCTTCCTCCATCTCCGCTTCCCGGTGCTCCGAACATGTCATCCCCTGCTCCATCCACCGCCAGATCCACGAACTTCCGGTATACCAGAGAAACATCATCCACGAAGGTCCAGGTCTCGTACAGGTTGTCGTAGAGATTCTCCTGGCGGAAGTATATCCTTACCGTACTGCCTGCGTAGCCGGTCATGTCGTAACCGGCCGGACCGGCGCCGTCGTCCTCTATCCAGCCGCTGTCCTTGAACTGATTGTTCCACTCGCTGAAGGCATAGGTTACCACCGTCTCCAGCAAACTGCCGGAGGTGTTCCTAATCTGTGCCCTGAAAGGATCGTACTGGAGGCCGTCATAGCCCTGCTGCCGGAACTTGAAGTAGAGGGTGGCTCCGGAGATATTGGACGGAATGGACACATCCTGATACATGAATCCCATCCGGTTCCTTCTCTGGGGGGTGTACTTGAATCCCAGCAGAGCGGAGTAGTTGCCGCTGAAGGGGAGATCCAGCGCCACCCGGTGGTCGGCCCAGTTGGGATTGGTCCAACCCCATGTGCTTCCCGCCCCGTGAGTCCAGTCGCTGTGGAAGTACCCGGCCTCGAAACCGCCCCCATTGATCAGCTCGCCTCCCCGCAGCGGTGACGAGATCAGAACCAGGGCGGCAATCATACCGGCGGCAAGCGTTAATAATCCGGATGCAGAGACAGAACCGGCTGTGGATTTATCTGTATATGCGGCGGGAAATCTCTCCGTATCCTCTGCCCCACTCCGGCTTCTGATAATGCTCCTCAAGTTATTTATCATCCCCGGGCTTATCAATCTCTCCACCCCCTGATTGCATTCTCGTAGAAATATCCCAGCAGCTTCTCGTTGAACTTCATCCTGAGCCTTATATATATGCCATCCGTATCGAACTGGTTGACCGGGGTATCACTGTCCATATGTCCCCCGAACTGATACCCTGCCCCCGCCCACAGCTTACCCGCCAGCCTGCGGCCCAGCTCGATCGCGCCACCGTAGCGGACTGTGCGGGTCTCCCTCTGGTGGACCAGCCGTCCGGTCAGGCCTACATCCCAGACCCTGCCAAATACCTTTATCACCCGGCCCTGATACATGAAGGATGAGGCGGAGGCGGTGTAAGACTTGAAGGTATTCCTCACCCACCTGGTGGCAAACTTACCCTCTACCTCATAGCCGCCTCCGGCCTGGTAGTTGGCCTCCAGGGAGGAGGTGAAATCCCAGTCCACCGCTCCCGGGTGGGCTGGGCTGTTCTTTTCATAACGAAGCCGCCACAGGGATAGCAGGGTCAGGGGCCCGCCCCGGCGGGGGCGGAAGGACAGCCCTGCAGTCGATTTGCCCTTTACCCGGTCAGCCTCGATCTCCTCATCGGCATACCACAGCTCCCCCCTGGTCAGGCCGGACCATCTCTCGCTCATCCGCTTGATTCCTCCCAATCCCACCAGGTGCTTTCGTCTATCTTCTTCTATTCTTATCTGGTACTCCCCCTTCAGCCGGTACTCTCCCTGAGCAGGGGTATACAGCCAGCCGGTCCTGAAGGCGGTAAAATCGTCGGCGGCTCTCCCGCTCACCGTCTGATGCCTCTCGGCCGAGAAGGTGGAGGTGAGATGTTCGGTCAGGGAGAACTCATTTTCCATTCCGATTATGGCCTGCCCCCTCTGCCCGCTCATGGCTCCCTCCAGGCGGTATCTCGAGAACAGGTGAAGATCCTTACCCTCCCCCGATTCCAGACCGATCTGGGTAAGATGCCTGGTGCCGGTTCTGCTCCCCGTTCTGTACTCGTGCTTCAGCACCGCCGCCAGTGACTTCCATATCGTTCTGGATATATCGGCCTGCAGCCGGTTGGGATACTCCTGCACCTCCTCTCCGTCAAGGATCTGATCGTACTCTATTCGGGCTCCGGTCTTCTCCCCCTGATATCCCGCCCCGGCCAGCAGCAGCACCGCCGACCGGTCTCCGTTACGGTTGTCGCTGTGGGAGGCGTAACCGAATCCGGTCCTGCCGGTAATGGCTCCATCCCGGTACAGGCCCACCAGGTGAGTGTATTTCTTCTTCTCATTCCTCTCCCTGAAGCTGTGCCGGAACCCCTTCGCTTCCAGGGCAAGATCATCCCTCACCCTCCAGTCCGCATCCGCCCCCAGCTTTTTGCTCCCCAGCTCGGTCTTACCCCCCGAGAAGGATTGATTGAAAAAGTTATCATCGATATCCCGGTAGTAGGTGCTCCATTTCAGGGCCTCCCCGTGATCCCCCCGCAGTTTCATCCGGAATGCATCTCCCCCCCCCTGAAGGTACCTGTCACTGTGAGCATACTCGCTCTCCACGGAGAGAAAGGAGTTCAGGCTGCCGGAGAGATCCATCCCCACCAGGGAGGAGTTCTCCGCTCCCTCCTCCTCCAGCACTGCGGTGCCGCCCACGGTAATACTGTCCGTGATATCCACCGAGGTTCTCAGCCCGTATATATGGTTATCATTGCTGGAAGTCTTGTATTCATAACTTACCACTATGGTAACCGGATTAAGATCATCATCTGTTACCGCCACCGGCTTCTTGAACAGTATACTGCCGTCCATGTAATTAATGTCGTAGTCGCGGTTGATCTTCTTGTAGTCCACCCGCACTATCTCCTCCGGCCGGTAGCGGTCCCTCACCTCTATCCTCACCTTTTCGCTGTTCTCCACTATGGGGTAGTGCTCCAGAAAGTAGAACCCGCTGGTGCCGTCGGCCGGTATCTCCTCCTGGCAGGTAACCTGGTCGGTTCTGGTTACAAAGGCCCTGACCCTGCCCCTGCCGACATATCCCTCCCCCTTCACTCCGTTGAATGACCGGTGGTAACGGGTGAACTCGGTGGAACGCAGGCCGGTACGGAAATCACCCAGCATGGCGGAATAGTTCCTGTGATCCAGCTTCAGGTAGGTCCCGCTGCGGGAGGAGGTATTGAACTCCAGTTCACTGGCATCCCCGTATACGGGATAGTACTTCTCCGGCTCTATCCTCCGGAACAGCCGGTCCTCCCGGATGGGCCTGGTGTTGACCGCACAGGTGAGCAGGTGTTCGCCTCTGACCTCTCCCTTTCCGTAGAATGAAATCTGCCCCTCCGCGAACAGGCCGTCATGATAACGCTCCCTGGTACCGCAGGTATTTCCGCTGCCGGAGAAATGGCTGTAACCGGCCTTTCCCTCCCCGAAGCCGAGCAGGAACCAGTCCCTGGGGGAGGACAGATATGCTACCCCCATGCCGGCTCTGAACCGGCCGTGGGAGAGATATATCCGGGCCCTCCTGCTGGTATGGGAGGGAGGCAGCTCCAGCACCACCTTTCCTTCCGAGGTGGGTACCTGCACACCCTCCCGGTTGGGGTTCCTGTCCAGGCCGCCGGTCAGGTCAGGCGGTCCCTCCACCTCCATGAATATCCCGTCCCGTACCGGCAATCCACTCTCATCCCTGACCAGAAAGATCAACAGGGGGGATGTACGGCCGTCCGCAGAGACAGATACCATATCCCTCTCGGTTACGATCCCGTCGATTCTCCCGGCAAGATATACATTCCTCACACACTTCTGGCAATTTCCCCCGAACTGCCGGCAGACCACCAGTATCCTGTTTTTGCCCGGTTTTATCCTGACTCCGTAGAAGATAACCTGTATGGTCCCCTTTCTGATATCCACCTGCTTCTGGCCTATCTTCTCCCTTCCCACCGGGATGTCATCTACATACAGCTCCACAGTGGAACCCAGGGGGGAAGAAACAGTCACATCTATCTGGTCCCTGTCCCGGAACACCCTTCCCTCCGCAGGCTTCACCACCTCTGCACATATCCCCTCCCTGCCGGCCATGACCACGGAGGTGGTATCCGGTCCACTCAGCACCGGGGGCACACCGTGACGCCTGGCGGAATAATCCGGAGGGGGCCGGAGGTTGATCTCCACCCGCCTGTTTCTTGCTCTGCCTTCAGGGGTGCTGTTTGAAGCGACCGGCTCTCTCGGTCCCAGGCCGGTGTAATCCATCCTGCCGGCCGGGATGCCATTCATTCTGAGAACCTGGAATACCGTCCTGGCCCTGGCGATGGAAAGCTCCAGGTTGGAGGGGAAATCCCTGTTGCTGATGGGAATATCGTCGGTATGTCCTTCGACTATGATATTCCAGCCGGGGTGTTCCCTCATCCACAGGGCCAGGGCCGCTATCTGCCTCAGGGGCACCTCCTCCATCTCCGCCCTGCCGGGGGCGAAACAGAGGTCTGATATGGACATGGCCGCAAAGCTCTGATCCTCCGCAAGGATGTTGCCGGAAGCTAAATTTTCAGAATCTCCGTCCCGGCCTTCCGCCACAGCGGTACTGTCCATTGCTGAATCATGGTTGGCAGGGGATTGCGGTTCGCCTGCCTCCGGGCTGGCAGATTGATCCCCTGTGTAAATATGGCTGCTGCCATAAGCTGTTTCGATCGCAGCTGCTGTTGAGTCTGCCGGATCAGGTACGTGCCCGCAGGCACGATTACCTACCGGACCTGCTCCGCTGATGGAATCCGGCCCGGCTGACTTCGCCGGCACAGCCTTCACCCTGCCGGCATCCTCCAGCGGAAAATCCGCCCTGCGGTTACCGGAGGGCGGCAGTTCCACCAGCATCTCCCCCTTCTGGCCGAAGGTGAAGTATCCTGCTTCGCCGGGCGCCAGAGAATCCGGGACTGTGGCCGGATCGATCCTTATCACATGAGTTCCTTCAACCACACCGGGGATCGAATACATCCCTGCCGAATCGGTAACCGCATAGGTGCCATCCTCGATGAATACAGAAACGCCGGAGACCCCCTCCTCCCCGGCGCTCCTCAACCCATCACCATCTTCATCCCTGAAAACCGACCCCAGGATGATACCCCTCCTGGTAAACACTCCCTCCACTATCCTTACCGAAGACTGAGCCGGCCCGCCGGTTACTCTTTCACCGAAGGGAGTCACACCGGAAACAATAGCAGAGCTGACAATATTCCCCCACTCCTGGCCGGCCTTTACCCTGGCCCGGAAAACAATGCTGACCTTCTCGCCCGGTCCCAGCGAACCGGCGTTCCACCTCAGGGTATTTACTTCCTTTACCGGCTGCCGGCTTCCCCCTGCATATGCCAGTCCGTGGGAGAGCCTTTCTGTTACCATCACACTGTCTATGGCGGTCTCACCGGTAAGATTCTCCACCGTTATCAGGTAACTCAGTATATCCCCCACCATGGCAGTGGGTTCCCTGACCGACTGGGTCACCGATATCATGGGAACATCATTTTTGAGCAGAACATCCTCCACGCTGTCACTGGCACTCCGGTCCACCCTGGAGCACACCTCCACGGTGAAGGCGGTTTCAGTTCCGGGGAAGCTTCTGAGATCACCATTACTACCCCACAACCTCAATCCCACCACCCTGGACTCCCCCCGGGGCACCGGACCCACCCCGGCTATAAAACCATGCCGGGGGGATAGAGGATTTCCGGCCGAGTCTATAAACTGAACCCGGCACCCCGGCGGTACTTCCATGGAATCGGCAAACACCATATCCAGAGTGTCGGTAAAATTACCGCTGCTGAGCAACTCATGCCAGAAAACCACGGTGGTATCACTGCCGTTGAGCCGGTGCACCACCCTGTCCTCCGGGGTTCCGGAGGGAGCGGCCGGATTGCCTCTGGGGCCTATGACCAGTGAACTCACCCTGCCTACCAGAACGGTGACCTCATTGGAGGAGAGGGCATGAAATCCTGTCTCCCCCCGGTACCGGCTGGATGCCGAGTTTACAATACCTCCCCACTCCCTCTGATCATCCACCCTGACCAGGAAGGATAGAGTTCCCTCCTGCCCCGGAAGGAGCGTCTCCAGAGAAACCCTCACCCCTTTGACCCGCTCCGCTGAAGGGGGTACATCCACCCACTGCGAGGTCCGGATATCAAAATAGTCTATTGCCCCTGGTATGGTACTGGTTACAGTTCCCGGCACCAGTTCGGTCCCGCTGTTTATCCCGGTGTAGTCGATATAATCACTGATAGTTACCTGGTCAGCTTCCCTCTCCCCGGTATTCTCGAAGTGTACCGAATACTCGATATTCTCCCCCGGCAGCACCTCCGTGCGGTCAGTCTGAACCACTACCGGCACCCGGGCATCATTCCTCACTGTGACCATCACAACGTTGTCCCGTTCCAGCGAGGAGGTATCCTCCACCGAACGGGAGGTCAGGTCCAGATAGGCAATCTCCCCTCCCCCCACTCCGGACATGGGCAGCACCGCCTCCAGGATAACACTGGCCTCTTCCCCCATATCCAGCGGCCCCACGGTGGTGACCTCACTGTCCCCCGGGCCGACCAGGCTGTCGCCATCCTGGTCCAGATAGATGGCCGTCCCGGACATGGTAAAATCACTACCCTCTGTTTGATCAACCTCCAGCCGGAAGAAGCCGGTTTCATTGCCGCTGTTTCGCAGCAGATAGGGGAAGGTCACCGTTTCCCCCGGGAAGCCTTCCCGGGAAGCCGCCGGTGCGGCGGGTGTTCCATCCGGTGTTATCCCGGAGGAGTAGAAGGGCAGTACACTCAGCCACACCCGGTTGGAAGAGATATTATTGAGATTTCCGTTCAGCCGGTAGCTGGCGGTGGATTGACTGGTAATACTCTCACCGGCGGGGGGAATACCGGCATAAGCGGAGGAGGGAAAAAGAATAATCCGCACCATCAGGAGGATGAACAGCCACCATCCCCTCAGTGACCATACCGGCATTTTTGTTCTCTTCCTGATATCAAACATTGCTATTGCGCACCTGCATCTTCCCCCGATACCGGTGGGCAGACAGATGGTAACTGCGCCGGGGCTGCCGGCCTGTACCGGTTCGCAACGGAACAGCCATCCTTCGACCGCGGAAGTGCTTGCGGGAACCCGCCCCGCCGGCTGCTGAAATTGCGAAAATCATGAATGGCTATCATAATCGTATGCTTTATAATAAGTTACAGAATTATTCATCTCCCCGTATTTTCCGCCCTCTCTTATACTCAATTAGAGGCCGGTCCATATGTTAAGACCGCCTCTAATCTGACTGTATTCTGCCTGCGTCCGGATACATTCCCGGTATCGATCTCCTTTCAGAACCCTGCCCCGGAAGATCGATCCTCGCGGTGGAGCGGCCTGCCCGGCCAGCTCCACCGCGTGATATTTAGGTGGCCGAGGCTACTCGGCCACTATTCTTGCTATAAAGCTCACTCCATCGGCGGTTCCGTCACCGCCGGCCAGTCTTCCGGTAAGCTGCCAGCGAATATTGGTAACATTGGCATCGAAGTTCGCAGGTGCTCCGCCACCCCCGCTGGCCGGGGTATAGGTCCAGGTAGAGCCTCCGTCATCGGAGAAATCGATGGTTACCCCTGTTATACCCGGTGCCAGTGTTCCGGAGGAAGCCGATCCCACCCGGTAGTGGGTCCAGTTGGGAATGGCATCGAATATGGCCAGGGCAGTAAGCGAGTCGGTGCCCACATTGGAATAGTCGGTCCGGTAGGTAAGCTCGGTACCGGGAGCCTGATCTCCTGAAGGATTAACCGACTTGTTCAGCACCAGGTTTCCTGCCACGATGGTGGTAACATCGGTGGCGCTGTCGGTGGCGCCGGTCCCGTTGCCGGTAGCCGTAACTGTTCCGGTTTCCACCGTACCCATGGGCACTCCCCCGGGTATGGAAACCTGCACCACTATGTCCCCGGAATTTCCGGGATCAAGGGTTACCGAAACGATGGGATTGTTGGAGAGATCGAAGAATGAATAGCTCCATCCGTTAGAACTTACCGCACTGAGCATGAAGGTGTCGTTGACATTACCGGTGTTGGTGACAGTGTGCTGATACCTTACCGTACCGCCGGCGGTGCCGGTACCGTTGCGGTCGGGAACTATGGTGACCGCACCGGTGGTGTTGATGGTAACGGTGTTGGCTATTTCATCGAATACAGCCGGGTTGTTGGATGAGGTTGCTCTGAAGGCAACATTGTTCACTCCGGGAGCTTCACCGGCCGGGACATCCACCCTGGCTATAATATTTACCTCCGCCCCGGAGCCCACCGGGCCTACGTTGCCGATGGGGGAAAGCTCCGGCACATCCAGAATCCCGTTGCCGTTGGCATCCAGGTAAAAGGTTGCCGTCCATCCGCCCGGGAAGGTGGATGAGAGTGAGTAGCTGTCACCGGATCCTCCGGTATTGATTACATCCAGGGCGAAATCCACATAGGTCCCGGGATCGGTATCCTGATCGACCGGTGTGTCGTTGGTGCCGGCTACCCCGTCATAGTTGCCGATATTCACCGAGGCCGGGTCGACCTGGGTGATCTCATCCGTGGTCAGGTTGGTCTCGGCGGGATTGCTGGTGGAAGCGGCGCTTACTACCGCCTGATATGGCCCCCCCGCTGCTGCATCACCGGGAATAGTGATTCGTACTATGAAATCTGCGGTATCTCCCGGATTTACCGGTCCCACATCGGGGATCCCGTCGCTGCCTGTATCGGACAGCGGGGTAACCCCGTCACTGCGGTAGAACTGAACTCCCCATCCGGCCGGAATGGTGGAGGAACCGTCCAGGGTGATATTGATCTGATCGGAGTCGTTGCCGTCGTTGCGGACCGTATTGATGAAATCCACCGAGCTGTTGGCATACGCATTGGCCACCGCCTGGCTGTCATCATCATAGTCGGGGGGTGTTCCAGCATCCGGCGCACCATCGGGACCGACCAGCACATCGGCTATCACATTAACATTTATCTGGGTGTTGTTGGTGGTAACTATTGTGGGATCGCTGGTTCCGGGATTGTTATCCACATAGGCCACCGCTCCGTTATTATTTATTATCCCCGCCGGCATATCGGCCGGAACATCCAGATCATAGGTGAAGTTGTAGTTCTGTCCCACCGTGATATCGCCGCTGGTTATGTAAGCCACTGCGATATCACCCGCCGCCGCCGAAGTGGACCAGTTCCAGGTCTCCGGCGATCCGGCGGCAGGGCTGCCGGCAGGCAGGTAGAGTACCGTACCTCCGGCGGGTGCACCCGCGGGCGAGCCGGTGATCGCCAGGGGATTGCCGGTGGAGGGATCCAGGGGAATTATATCGTATATCATTACACCGGTAAGACTTACCGAACCCACCGTTACTCCGTGGGCGTCGTCGTTACCCACATTGGAACCGGTAACGGTATAGGTAATGGTAGCTCCCGGATCCACATTGGCCGGCAAACCCGACATGGAAGCGGTCAGAGCGGCATCACTTACCACATTGGTAAGATGGTAGTTCCGGGTATCCGTCCGGGTGTTATCCCCCGCTGAAGTTGCCTCCATACCCACGTAGGCAACCTCTCCGCTTGCCGCGGTGGTGGGGACCTGGTATGAAACCAGCAGGCTGACCGTGGTTCCGGCATTTATGGGTCCCAGATTGCCCGGTGTTCCCCCCGACGAGATGGCCGGTTCGCCTCCGTCCAGGACACCGTTTCCGTTAAGGTCGTGATAAACGGTAATATCCCCGATACCCAGGGTCATGGTGGTGTTGGCCGCATCCAGCAGCGGCACCAGCGAATAGGTGTCGGAATCATTACCGGTATTGGTCAAATTGTAACTGTAATAGACTGTCTGCCCCGGAATGGCGTTCTGGGTCATGGCCGGTGTTACCGGCGGGTTCTCACCTGAATCATCAGGCAGAACCGACACTCCGTATACGGGCAGGACCACTGTGGTGACTTCATTGGATGTGGTGGTAAAGGTATTGCCCACCATATCCTCGAACGTGGCCGAAGCCTGGTTTCTTATGGTAGTACCGGCGGGTGTCTGTGCCTCCGCAGCTACGGAAACAAGCAGAACCGCCAGCACCAGGGCTGTTACTGCCAGCCCCGAAAACCCTCTCTGCTTCATATCCAACCTCCATTTCTCAGATTAAAATTCCTGCCCGGATAACCCGGGCAATCTGATATATCAAAAGTTGCACGCGGATATATCTCAGTAACAGACAAGCTTCCCGCTCCTACTTCACCCTCACCCGGTATGAAAGCGTCACTTCCTGATCGACCTTCAGCTCGCCGGGCAGGTTCCACCTGATATGGGTTATCATATCCGGGGTGGCCCTCTTCTTCACCTTCCGGCCATCCGCGGTGGTGACAGTGTAAGTAACCGGCGCTTCCTGATATGTCTTGCCGTCATCGATGCTGAAGAGGGGATGGTAGTCCCCCTGCTCTGTAGCGGTCTGTTCTATGTATACCGTTCCGGGCGGTACTGGGCCGGTCAGCTCCACCCCGCGGGCGGGAGAATCACCGCTGTTGCGGTACTTCAGCATATACTCCACGGTATCGCGGGGATAAACCTTATCCGCTGGCACTGCAGTCTCACGATTTTCGCTTACCACTATCTTCCGCGCACTCATCGATCCTTCCAGTACCGGATTCTGGCCCCTGGCTGCGGAACAGAAAGAAACCACAACCACCGACAGAACCAGTATAAAGAGACCTCTTCTCATAAACTGCCTCCTTCTCTATCCCCCGGTCCGGCAGAGCTGAAAGCCCGGATGCGGATATTGAACCAGGAGGACTCCATTGGTTTTCCAGAAGAAACAACTTCCTCTTAAGGGCAAGTCAAAGGCAAGGGGTATTCCACAGAGCGGGACTTTAGTCCCCGGGATACTGCAAAGGCCCCATAAGGGTAACGGGACTTTAGTCACAATTATTTATAACAAAATAAGTTAGGCAATTATTAAATTGAGGCTCAGGCATATGAAATACAGGTAATCAGAGGAAACCACAGGGAACAACGGGACATCAGAAACTCCAACCGGGCATTATAAAACCCTCTCTCTTTGCAAAGCTGTTGCAAAATGCAAACATTCTGAAAAGCTGACCGTAAACCGCCCCGTTCCCGGCCTGTCTGATATTAATACAGCCGCTACAACCAGATGCTGATTACTTAATGCCTGCCGGATTATCTGCAAAGCAGCCGTGAGTTTAAATATATCTGTGAACTTCTATTCAGCTTTACGCTGTTACCCATTGGCTGGCAATTTTTGGCAAGCTTTTTCTCTATTTCAGCATTCAATCCGTTATATGTTGCTGATGTTTCTCTATTTCTCTATATCGCCGGGATAGAGATAACTTAATAATTCTTGACATATTGAACTAGTGTATTCAGAATGTGGAACAAGGTAGATTATTAATCCGGGGAAATTTATATCAGAGTGAGTCCGTTTATGACCACAGGAAGGAGCATATCATGAAGAAGTTGCTTTTACTGCTCTCTATCTTCGCCCTGACCGTTTTGATGACCATGCCGGTTACCGGTGAGGGGAAAAAGGGGAAGATGAAGGTGGAGCTTCCCCCGCCGGAGGGAAAAGCATTTCTCCATTATATCACCGAAGTAAGCCCTTATCAGGGCTGGGGATTCTGGCCCGGACATACTGAAATGAAAGAGGGCAAAAGCCCCCACGGAGCCTACGTGAAGATCATGGCCAATCCCATAGCGCTTAAGGCAGTCAGAGAGGGAAAGGATAAGATGCCCCCCGGCTCCATGATCATGAAAGAGAACTTCAACAAGAAGAAGGAACTGGTGGCCCTTACCCCAATGTACCGGGTGGAGGGGTACAACCCGGACGGAGGCGACTGGTACTGGGCCAAGATGGGGCCGGACGGAAAGGTAATGGCTGAGGGTAAGATAAAGGGTTGTATAGACTGTCATGCCAGAGTGAAGAAGAGGGACTGGGTATTTCATCCGCCAGAGTAGATTGAGGCTGGAATATAACAACGGACCGGTCCGCAGAAAGTGTTTCTAAGAATTGCCGGCATTCATTTGCACACCCCGGCCGGATTCATAACCTGCGGCGGGGGAGTGTGGGTCTGTTTACAAATTGACGGGATCTTTATGGCGGCCTGATGCTGTTTTTCGCCCGGGCCGGAAACGCAGATACAACCTTGATCTCATATTATAGAAAATAAGGCGCCGCAAATTAAAACCTAAACAGGGTATATCGATATGGCAGCAGGAACATTAAGAGTAGCAATGTATATAATAATTGTTATTCTGCCCTTTACCGTACTGGCCCTCACCACTCATACTTACTATGGTTTAATCACCGAGCTGGGAAGAGTGCTTGCCCTGGCCGGACTGATGATCCTGGTCCTGCAGGCTTTGCTGGCGGGGCGGTTCAAGTGGATCACCCGGCCCTTCGGGTTCGATATGGTGATCAGGTTTCACCGCAACATGGCCATAGCGGCAGTTTTCATGATAATACTACATCCCGTTCTTATCGCCGCCGGGAGCGCCGGATTCGACCTGCTCTACTCCCTCTCGGTAGCCTGGTATATAGTGGTGGGGAAAATAGCCCTGGTGGTACTCCTGCTCATCGCCATAATGAGTGCGGGGGGAATGCCCGACCGGCTGGGATTCGAGAGGTGGCGCTTGCTGCACGATATTCTCACCCCCGGATTGATCATACTGGTGCTGATACACGCCTTTAATGCAGGGACGGATTTTACCATCACATGGGTGAAGTGGACTGGAGGAATAGCTGCCGTGGTATCACTGGCCGCCTATCTCTACCACCGTTTCATCCGGCCCTACCGGCTCTCCAGAAAACCCTACCGGGTGGAGAGTGTGGATCGGCTTGTGGAAGGGGTATGGGATATCGCCCTCTCACCCCCGGCGGAAAGCGCGAGATATGATTACCATCCCGGTCAGTTCCAGTTCATCACCTTCCACCGCAACAGGGGACTCCCCGAGGAGGAGCACCACTGGACTATCTCCTCCAGCCCGGCGGGAGGACCTGAGGTGAAATCAACCATCAAGGAGTTGGGTGATTTTACCTCCACCATGGGAGAAACCAGACCCGGGGACACCGCTACCGTACATGCCCCCTTCGGAAGGTTCAGTTATGTCCTTTATCCGGAGGAGAATGATTTTGTGTTCATAGCCGGTGGTATCGGGATAACTCCCCAGATGAGTATGCTCCGGCACATGCGCGATACCGGCAGGGATCTTCCGGTACTCCTTATATACGCCAACCCGGACAGCCGGTCCATAGCCTTCAGGGAGGAACTGGCCCGGATAGAAGAGGGGGACTCGCCCCGGCTGAGGGTGATCCATATACTCAGCAGACCGGAAAGGGATTGGAACGGAGAAACCGGCTACCTGGACGGAGAAAAGCTGGAGAGATACTGCCAGGGTCATTTCGAAAACAGAGCCTTCTACATCAGCGGCCCCCCGCCGCTCATTTCTGCAGTGATAAAGGCGCTGGATGAGAGAGGGGTTCCGGAGAAGAGGATACACACTGAGATTTTTTCATTTCTGGATTAACCGGAGCGATTAAGCTGTCTTTGTCCATGAATTATTTTACAACCATCCAGGAATCAGGAAGGAGCCTGAAATGAGAAAGAGGATTCTGAGGCGGGTGAGCTGGACGGTTGTTATTGCCGTAGCCGCAATTGCTGTAATAATGACTGCATACCGGGTTTATTACCTGGGCTAATTCAACAAGAACTTTACTTTTTTCCTGTAGCCCTGTATTATTCGTTTTAAAGCAAAGGATTGTCAACAATGGGAATACTTGAAACCAGGAATCTCTATCTCGATCTCAACGGCAGCAGGATACTGGATGATCTGAGCATAGATTTCTGGGAGGGCCACATTCACGCCGTGATAGGGCCCAACGGAGCGGGCAAATCCACCCTGGCCAACACCATCATGGGTCTGAGCGGATACCGTGACTTCCAGGGTGACATTCTCTTCGAAGGTGAATCCATCAAAGAGCTGAGCATAGATCAGAGGGCCCGGCTGGGAATAACCCTGGGGTGGCAGGAACCGGCCAGGTTCGAAGGGCTTTCTCTGAAGGATTTCATCGGAGCATCCACCGGGAACAGCAACCCCGGCAGCATAGAAGAAGTGCTCTCGAAGGTGGGCCTGGATCCCGGAACCTATATGAAGAGAGCGGTGGACAGAACCCTGAGCGGGGGAGAGCGCAAGAAGATAGAACTGGCCTCCATTCTGGCCATGAAACCGAAGCTGGCCATGCTGGACGAGCCCGACTCAGGGATAGATGTGGAATCGCTGGAGAGGATTTTCGAAACAGTTCACCTGCTGGGAGACCAGGGAACCACAGTGCTGCTGATCACTCACAGCCAGGCGGTGCTGCAGCATGCCGATCACGCCTTCCTTATCTGCTGCGGGCGGCTTCTGGAAAAGGGAAGTGTGGAAAAAATCGGCAGATATTTCGGAAAAAAGTGCATACCCTGTGATCACAAGAACCGTCCCGATATAGAAGAGGAACAGGCATGAATGATTCTTCCGGAAAAGCGGAAAACGTACTGGCCGGGGCGGGGGTAGAGAGTAACATCCTCCAGGACCCCGAAACCGCCCACCTGGTACTGGACCGGAACAGGATACTGGGGATGAACAGTGTGCCGGGCCTGGAGATCGACGCCAATGAGCTGGACGACGGCATGGAAGCTGTCATCACGGTCAAGAAAGATACAGTGATAGAGAAGACGGTGCATCTCTGCTTCGGAGTATTACCCCGGGAGGGGATACAGCGCATTATAATGAAGGTCAGGGTAGAGCCTCACGCCGGAATAAGTGTGCTCTCCCACTGTATCTTCCCCAATGCGGTGGATGTACGCCATATCATGCACGGGGAGATAGAGATAGCCGAAGGGAGCAGCTACCGTTACCTGGAGAAACACGTTCATTCTCCCGGGGGAGGGGTGAGGGTGTATCCCAGGGCGAAGGTGTCGGTGGGCAGGGGAGGAAGGTTCGAATCGATATTCGAACTGCTCAAGGGCCGGGTGGGACTGATAGATATAGACTATGAAACCACCTGTGGTGAGGAGGCGGTGATGGAGATGAACGCCCGGATCAGCGGCAGCGGCAACGATGTGATAAAGATCAACGAGAAGGGACACCTGGTGGGCGAGAGATCAAGGGGAGTGCTCAAATCCAACATAGCGGTGCGGGATGAAGCCAGCGCCGACATCGAGAACACCATGACCGCCGATGCCGCCGGAGCCCGGGGCCACGTTGACTGCAAGGAGATAGTGCGGGACCAGGCCACCGCCAGAGCGGTACCCATCGTGGAGGTAAGACATCCCGGAGCACACATCACCCACGAAGCCGCCATCGGAAGTGTCGATTCCAGACAGCTGGAGACACTGCTATCCCGCGGCCTGCCTGAAGAGGAGGCGGTGGAGCTGATCATACAGGGTATGCTGAGTTAAGCGGGTGGCAAGACAGGTCCATCCCCATGCGTTTATGTTTATCGGCTGAATTGGATATATCTGGACTGAACCAGTACCACTACTTGACAAAACAATAAGGAGTTGATACTTCGCTGAAACAGGTGCCGTCAATCTCCATATACAGAGAATCCGATACTGCAAAGAAAGGAGCTTTCGTTCAATATTACCGTACCCGGTGACACTTTCTGCCGCTAAATGATGAAGAATGAAATGATACTCCGTCACAGAGACGAAAGCCATTAATTCTAAAGGCGGGAACCGGTACCCCGCCGGAAAGCATGAATCTGTATTCACCACTGACAAAGGAGCTGAAATGAAAACACTGTTTCTCAACTGCACCCCCAAGAAGAGCCCGGAGGTTTCCAACACCCGGGCGCTATGCGACGATATAGCTGAAGTTTACGAAAATGAACACGATGTTCAGTGCGATTTCATAAGGGTAGTGGATTACAATGTTCCGGCCGGAATAAAATCCTGTATGGGCGAAGGGGATGAATGGCCCTCCATACTCAAGAAGATAAAAGAAGCTGATATAGTTATAGTCGCCACCCCCATCTGGATAGGAAACATCTCCTCGGTTGCCCAGAGGGTGTTCGAACGGCTGGAGGGGACATATTCAGAGGGTGATCCGGAAACGGGGCAGTATCCTCTCTACAACAAGGTAGGCGGAGCTGTAGTCACGGGTACGGAGGATGGGGGACATTTCTGTGCCAAGACCATCAATTTCTGCCTGTACAGATTCGGATGTACCATCCCTCCGGGGGCCGACTGCTACTGGGTTGGACCTGCCGGTCCGGGTCCTTCCTATATCGAGGCTAAGGGAAACAGGCATCTCTATACCAACCGTACCAAAAGAACCATGGTGGAGAACACCGTGTTCATGGCCGGGCTGCTGAAGGAGAACAAAATATCAACAAACCTGCTGGAGTTGGAGGAGAAAGCGGTGGCTGAGAGCAGGGATTCCAACGAGATCGACTGGCGGTCATCGGATTAAGCGAACCGGATTAATCAGGATAATACCGGAAAAATCGTACAAGTATACGACGATTTAAGTCAGATAGATATACATGCCTCCGGACAAACAGGCACATATCCTGTTTACAACCAGTTTACAACTTATAAAACTTGATTCGGTAGAAGTCGTAAGCAAAAATGTTAACAACTTGTTGACAACTTAAACTTTACTGTTATAATAAAGTTGTAAACAAAAGGAGTTGTCTCATTGAATGTAAAAGAACTGATAATGAAGAAACTGGAGGAAAAGGGAGAAGTCAGGGCTGCAGAGATAGTAGAGGAGACCGGCTTCTCGCGTACCTATGTTAACAGGTTCTTCCGGGAACTCAGGGAGGAGGGAGCGCTTACCCTTATCGGAAAAGCTAACCGGGCCAGGTATATTCCCGCGTCGGAGAAGAGGATAAGAGAAGAGAAAGATTCGATAAAATATTTTCGGAGGATTCTTACCAACAGGGACCTGAGAGAAGACCGGGTTTTCTATGAAATCAGGAAAAATACCGGTATAATAAAGGACCTGCCGGGAAACGTCTCTGCCCTGGTGGAATATGCCTTCACCGAAATGCTTAACAATGCCATCGAGCATTCGGATTCGGATAAGATAAAGACCGAAATGGAGAAGAGGAAGTACAACCTCTTATTCAGGGTCAGAGACTGGGGGGTGGGCATCTTCGACCATATTAAGAGGAAAAAATCACTGGGCAGCAGGATGGACGCTATCCGGGACCTGCTGAAGGGAAAACAGACTACCGATCCATCCCGCCACAGCGGGGAGGGAATATTTTTCACTTCCCGGGCGGCTGATATCCTTACCATCCAGAGTGCAAACAAGAAACTGGTCTACGATAACCTGGCGGATGATATATTCATCCGCGATGTCAGCCATACCGTAGGAACCCGGGTGACATTTTCAATAAGCCTCGACTCCAGCAGGAATTTGAATGATATCTTTTCGAAGTACTCCGGGGGTCTCTACGAATTCAGCAGGACAGAGGTTAAAGTCAACCTGTATCAGGAGGGAGTCAAATACCTTTCTCGTTCCCAGGCAAGAAGACTCCTGACCGGTCTGGAAAAGTTCAAAACAGTAACCCTCGATTTCAGGGGAGTGGACACGGTGGGACAGGCCTTTGCTGATGAAATATTCCGGGTATGGAAATCAAAGAACCCGGGGGTAGAGCTGATTGTGGAGAATGCGGGCGAAAATGTCTCATTCATGATCGAAAGGGCCATGAGCGGTGGGCCGGACCAGCAAGGGTCAGCTTCCGGGAAGTAGTATTCATTATAAGCCGCTCAAGCAGTTGTCTGAATATTAACCCGGCAAATTCATGAATTTCAGGGGATGATTGATGAATAATCAGGAATGAATCGGTCAGAGAGAAATAAGCATTCTACCTTTACCGTACTCCTGATAAAAGCCGGCCGAATCTATTCTTCCGCCCCGGCAAAGTCATAACCCACCTCATCGATGGCCGCTTCGACCGCAGTGAGATCTATATCTCCCCCGGTCAGATAGGCTATCCCCCGCTTGTGATCGACCTCCGCCTTCTCCACACCCTCCACCTGCAAAAGGGCTTTTCTCACCGTATCGGCACAGTGATGACAGCTCATTCCCTCTATTCTTATCTTCATGCCACCTTCCTCCTCCTTTTCCATATCCGTGCTCCCCGGCCTCACGCTCCGGTAAAACGCAGCAGCCAGCAGGGCCAGCATAACTAATCCCCCCGCCGTTTTGATCCAACCCGGAATCATCCTGGGCATGCCGGAATAATCCGGCAGGGTGCCGGCTGCAAATATATAGTCCAGCAGAATGCCGGCTCCCAGGGCACTTACCATCACCGTGGCCAGGTATATCAGAGCGGTCCGTTTACCCATGATCTTCCATACCGTAGAGATAGTAGCAGCGTTAGTGGCCGGCCCGGTCATCAGAAAAACCAGGGCCGCACCCGGGGACACACCCTTGGCAATCAGTGCGGCTGCTATGGGCACCGAAGCAGTGGCGCAGACATATACCGGTATTCCGGCTGCCATAATAATCAGCATGGATACCAGCCCCCCTCCCAGTATGGGAGAGAAGTAATCATCCGGTATGAATACCGATATCAGCCCGGCAACCAGAACACCTATTATCAGAGCCCTGTAGAGATCATCCACCAGAGTGACGAAGCCGTAGCGGAGAGCATGGCGAAATCCCTGTCTGCCCCCTCCGGGGGAGCAGCATTCAGCCCGGCACTCCGGTCTCTTCTCTCCTTCTCCCCCGAAACCCCTTCCCAGGTAGTTAACCAGAGTTCCTCCCACCAGACCGCTCACGAATGATACCACCGGCCGGAACACCGCGAACACCGGGCCCAGCAGGCTCAGGGTCACCATAATACTGTCCGCTCCGGTCTGGGGAGTGGAGATAAGAAATGATGTGGTGGCCCCTGCGCTGGCACCATGTTTTCTGATGGAAGCTGAAACCGGGATAACTCCGCAGGAACAGAGGGGAAGGGGAACCCCGAAGAGCGAAGCCTTTATCACCTGGAGGATGCCCCTCCCTCCCAGGTGCCTCTCCACCACACCGGGCCTTACGTAAACCGAGAGAAGCCCGGCAATGAAAAAGCCAAACAGCAGATAGGGGGACATCTCCCGCAGGGTGGACCATGAGGATGCCAGAAATGAGTATATGTAATCCAGAAAATCCAATTCCTGCTCCGACTATTCTTCCACCGGAAAGGGTATTTTACCTTTCCATTCCAGGAAGGGTTCCTCACTGTTAATATACTCTATCAGATCGAGGGCAATAACCACAGTCTGCCGGGTGCTCTCCAGCTCCCAGCCGGGGTCGAACTCATCATCCACGGTGTGATACCTGCCCAGAAAGAATTCCCTCAGCCTGTTCCTTCCGCTGACATAATCCTCCCCCGCAGAAAGCCACACCGAGGGGATGCCCCGCCTGGCGAAGCTGAACTGGTCGCTCCGGTAGAAGAATCCCTGATTGGACATGGAGAAGTAAGAATACTTCAATCCCCTCTTACCCACTATCCTTCTGATTATATCCTCCAGGGTAGAGTGCCTGGCTCCCACTGCCACGAAATCCCTGGCCTCCTCCCATACCGGGGTGGATTCGAAATTGATATTTGCCACTATTGCCGCCGGATCCACACTGCCGGCGAAATACTGCGATCCCAGCAATCCCGCCTCCTCAGCCTGACATGCCAGCACTATCACTGAGCAACCCAGTCTTTCCTGCCTCTCCTTTAACTCCTTGGCCACTGCTAACATGGCGGCCACTGCCGACCCGTTGTCTATGGCTCCGTTGAATATCCGGTCACCGGTGAGGGCGGGATTCATCCCCAGGTGATCGATATGAGCGCTCAGAATAATGGACTTCTCCTTCAGCTCTCTACTCCTTCCCTCTATATATCCCACCACATTCCTGGTGTTGAATTCTCTCCATCCCGAACTTCCCTCTAACTCTGCGGTAATACCCAGACTGACCGGCCGGAAATCCCTGCTCTCTGATTTCTGATAAAGTTCCTCCAGTGATATACCCCTGCCGTCAAGAATCTCACTCAACCTCTCCTCCCTGATCCATCCCCTGAACAGCAGCTTATTATCCAGAGCCGAGGGAAGATACAGCTCCTCTCCCCCCCAGGAGTTCTTGACCACATGCCAGCCGTATCCGGCAGAGTCCCTGGTATGAACAAGCAGTATGGCCCTGGCTCCCTGCCTGGCAGCCTCCTCTATTTTGTATGACCACCTGCCGAAGTAGGTAAGAGCAGGACCCCGGAATAAATCCGGATTGTCCCTGCCAGGCTCGTTAACCCTTACCACCACAATCTTGTCCTCCACCGTCACATCTCCGTAGTCGTCCCAGGACCAGGCATCCGCTTTTATCCCGAACCCGGCGAACATCACCTCTCCCTCCAGGGAAAAATCGGGCTCTTCCCCCACATGAGCACCCATTATATCAGCAGCATATTCAACCCTCTCTCCACCCAGTGATACCGACAGCCGGTGCAGGGTGTGACCCCTCAGGGCAAATTCCTGGAAGTAACTTTCGCCGTAGGGGCCGATATCAAGAAGCTCGAACACACTCCTGACATAATTCTCGGCCAGACGGCCGCCCCTGGTTCCGGGAGCCCTTCCCTCCAGAAGGTCATCGCTCAAGAACCGGATGGTGCTTCTGATTCCCCTGGTGGAGATATCCTCCCTTGATATCCTTCCGGAATCCTGGCATGAAGGCACTAAACACAGGATAAACAGCACTCCCATTAATCCTGTTATAATTATTCGCATAACCGGTTACCTCCTCAAATTCCAGAGGGGAAATAATCCCCGAATATTCATAATCTTACCTGAATCAGGGGAAGATGTATGCAAAAAACCGTTTCTGATTCGTAATTACACTCAAGGATTGAATAAATCGTCACGCCGGTCTGGACTCCCGGGAGAGGATCCCGTGCACTGTCCGGACCAGATCACTCAGTGAAAGCGGTTTTTTCAGGGAATGTGCTATTTTCAGATTCTGCTCTATCTTCTTATCCAGCCTCTCGCTGTATCCGGTAAGGAGTATAATTGGTATATCATGTCGTTTATCCCTGATCCGCTCAGCCAGATCTATACCGGTTATTCCGGGCATGGTCACATCGCTGATGATAAGATCGAACTCATCCGGATTACTGTTGAAATCATCCAGCGCCTCTCTGCTTTCGGTATACCCTCTTACTGTATAGCCGTGGCCGGTCAGATATTTCCTGACCATCCCGGTGATCATTCCTTCATCATCCACGAAGAGAATAGTCCCGGTTCCGCATAGCTCACTCCTTCTTTTCTGCTCAGGCTGATAAGCCATGGTGGTATCTTCCGTAACAGGGAAATAGATTTCGAATACAGTCCCTCTCCCCGGTTCGCTGCTGACTTCTATATCCCCATTCATCCCCTTAACGATACCGTGCACTATGGTCAACCCGAACCCGCTACCCTTACCATCCTCCCTGGTGGTAAAGTAGGGCTCGAATATCCTCTCCAGGACATCCTTATCCATCCCCTCTCCATTATCACGCACCACTAACCTGGCATACTTCCCCCCCTTCAATTCGGGAATGTCGCTCTCTCCACCGCCGGACAGCTCTATCTGATCCAGATAAATCTCCAGTATGCCCGCCTGGTCGGTCATAGCCTGATAGGCGTTGGTGCAGACATTCATCAGGACCTGGTGAATCCGGGCGGGATCGGCAAATATCAGGGGAGAGCATTTTATATCATGCCGGATTTCAACGGTAGAGGGGAGGGAACCTTCCAGCAGTGAAATAACTTCCCTTACCGGTTCATCCATCCTGACCGCCTTTTTATCCACCCGGGTATTCCGGCTGAAAACCAGTATCTGCTCAACCAGATCCGCGGCTCTCTCCCCGGCGGTCTCTATCTGCTGGATGGCAGTACAGGCATAGCTCTCCGGATCGACATCATTCCTGGCCAGGTGAGCATAGCCAAGAATTGCGAACAACAGATTATTGAAGTCGTGAGCTATTCCCCCTGCCAGATTACCTATCGCCTCCATCTTCTGGGAATTCCTCAGCCGCTCCTCCATCCTCTCCTTTTCGGTTATATCCTCCACCAGTTCAATAGCGGCAATGACCGAACCCTCATGATCCTTCACCGGAGAGGTCAGGACTCTGAAACAAGACTTTTTGCCGTTATTCATGATATGGAAAACCGCTTCGTTCACACCACCATCAGATAGGGTCTGGTTGACCGGCCGGTCCGAATCCGATTCTTCCACTTCACCCTGGTCTCTTATCATATAACAGGCCGGCCTGCTTCCTGTTCCTATATCAGGAAACAATTCCTTCATCCTGCTGTTCAGCTCCAGCACTTTACGCTTCGGGGATATCAGGGATACCCCGATTTCCAGGTTATCCAGAATGCTCCAGTATTTCTGTTCACTCTCTCTGAGAGCTTTTTCTACTTTTATCCTGTCTGCTATCTGCTTCTCCAGCCTCTCATTGATTCTGTCCAGATCGGCGTTGTGGCGACGGATGGAGGCAGTACGAATCCTGTATATCCCCACAAGAATTATGAGAATTGCCGACATCGCTGATACTCTGAAAGTGGCGGTTCCCCAGAAGGGAGGGGAAACAGAAATTTTAATTGAACTGCCCTTTTCATTCCATACCCCGTCGGCATTGGCAGCTTTCACTACCAGGCGGTAATCACCCGGTTGAAGGGAGGTAAATGTTATATGATTAAGGTTGCCGATATAATTCCACTCATCATCAAGCCCCTCCAGCCTGTATGCATACTGGTTGAGCGAGGGTGAGGTAAAATTCAGGGCGGCAAACTCAAATGTTATTATCTTATCCCGGTAATTCAGCTCCAGCTTTTCAGTGGCGGCCAGGGGGGCATGCAGAATTCTACGTCCCGCTACTGTATCTCCGGGAGCAACTGTCCGGTTGAAAAGCTTGAACCCGGTAAATTCCACCGGCGGAGAATGAGGATCATCATATACTCTTAGCGGATTTATGATATTGAATCCATCGATTCCCCCAAAATATAAATTACCCGAGATGCCCCGGTGATAGGCGCTGGAATTGAATTCCTTGCTCTGCAACCCATCCTCCATCCCGTAACATCTGAATAATTCAGTCTCAGGA
Organism: uncultured bacterium; assembly: GCA_964613215.1. GTDB lineage: Bacteria > Krumholzibacteriota > Krumholzibacteriia > Krumholzibacteriales > CAZTHK01 > CAZTHK01. Next base: position 37,385 of record CAZTHK010000006.1, read on the forward strand.
TCAAAGCTGGCTATCCCTTCATTGGTGCTGACCCAGAGTTTGCCCCGTTCATCCTCCAGGATACCATAGACCACATTATTGGGAAGTCCGTCTGATTCAGTATAGTTTCGGAACTTTCCACTCTCCCTGTTCAGCCTGCTCAATCCCCCACCTGCAGTGCCGGCCCATATAGTTCCTCCCGAATCCTCACGGACGCAGAGAACCTCTCCATAGCTTATCCCGTTGCGGTTCGCCGGATCATACCTGTAGAATTCGAACCTGTCAGAGCCGCTTCTCAGAACTGCCAGGCCAATATCCGAGCCGGCCCAGAGAGAACCTTCACTATCTATCATAAGTGACCGTACCTTAACCTCCGGACCGAAAGAATCCAGAGGTTCGAACCGCCCGCTCTCAAAATCCAACCTGCTGATCCCCCGGGAGGTTCCTATATATAACCCCCTGATTCCATCCGGACAGATGGAGTAGATGTATCTGTCGTTCAAACCTGCGGAAGAGTTTTCACCACCGGGAAAATGCTTGTATCTCTTCCCCGGTATGTCGAACTTAATCAATCCCCTGCCCTCTGTTCCCACCCACAGCAGGCTATCCGGGAAACGGGGATCCCCCTCCAGCACGTAGACAATTCCCACCGGTATCTCATCATACTGAAAAAATTTGAGTTTATCGCTGTCCAGCCTCTCCAGCCCGTAGTACCCGCCTACCCAGACATTTCCGGAGGGATGTTCATAAAGTGCCCTAACACTCCGCACACTCATCCCCCGGGATCCCTCACAATCCCTGGTATACCGGGCAAATTTATTGAAATACGGACTCCAGGCGGAAAGCCCGTATCCCCTTGTTCCGATCCAGATAACCTCGCTTCTGTCCTGGAATATGCAGTTTAATACATTATATGATAAGCTGTTAGGATCGTTCTGGTCGTAGCAGTACCTCACCGCCTTCCCCCCTCCGGGGGGAATTACAAACACTCCAAAACCAACAGTAGCAACCCATATCCGTCCGGATCCGTCCCTGCACATATCCTCAACAGGCAGATCATGATAGCTGCTGCCATCCACACAGTTAACCATTATCCCGGAAAAGGACTCCTCTGCCGCATCAAAACTGAAAAGCCCGGCCCCGGTTCCCACCATAAAACTGTCCCGGCCGGTTTCTATCACCGTACTAACAGAATTTTCTTTCTTCCCACCCCTCCCCCTGCCGGCCGGTCTGTAGTGATAGAATCTGTGCTTTCCTGTATCCAACCTGTTTAACCCGTCATCGGAACATATCCAGATATTTCCCCCTGAATCCTCGAAGAGACTGTTTATTCTGCCGGGTGACAGGGTATAATCCTCACCCGGCCGGTGTCTGAAATGGTAAAAAAATCCGGAAACTGTATCGGTTCTTTCCAGACCCGCACCGGTTGCAATCCACATATCCCCCCGGCTGTCCTGCAGGATATCCAGAATTACATTACTGCCAATGGAAGCGGTGTCAGCAGGGTGGTGAAAATATTTTTTGAATTCAGTTCCGAATGGAGATAACCGGTTCAACCCGTTGTTAGTCCCTATCCACAGGTACCCCCTGGAATCTACCTCGATGCAATTCACAATTTTGTCGCTCAAGCTGGTGCTGTCGTAAGGATCATGATTGAAAACCTTGAGCTCAAAACCATCGAAACGGTTCAGCCCATCCTGGGTTCCTATCCATATAAACCCCACCGAATCCTGGGCTGCGTGGTAGACATTCCCCTGAGACAGTCCCTCCCGGAGGGAGTAATTCTTGAAACGGGACTTCTGGTGTATATCGGGAACTCCACAGTGAAGAGGGGATACCATTACCAGAACCAGGATAACTGTTCCGGATAACAGATTGCGAAACCGCATGCTTAAATCCCAACCTGTCAGCTGCAGGTGTTGAGTCCTGCGGCGGATCAGATATTATTCAGAGTTTGCTTGCCATCCCTGTAACACCAAAGGGTCCAATCTGGAAACACATTATAGCATAAGAGATTGAAATGCAAAAGATTTCAAAATCCTGCAGGGCAGGATAAATCACGGGCATCCCGGCACAGTCTTCCGGCGCCTTCTTCAGCCAGGTTCTTCGCAAATTGCTGATCCGTTATCCACTCATTACTTGGAAGGTTTGATATTTATATTCTTCAGATTGGCAATATACTTGTCCGGATTCTCCTTGAATTTTTCCATATTCTCCTCGGAATTGAAACCGTACCGGACACCCTTATACTCGTAGTAGTAGTTAGCCCTGTCCGGATCCAGCTTCTCTCCGCTCACCGGATCCACTATGGATCTGATTCTGGTTTCGGTACTCTTCTTCTTTCCGGCAAAGTCATCGCCGCTGCTCTTATCCTTCTCCCCCGAACAGGAGAACATCGAGGCAACCAGCATGACCATAATAATTACAAATACTCTCTTCATTCTTCCAACCTCCCTGCATTGATTCTCAGGTGGAAATGTTCCTCTTGCTTCAACTCTCATCCAGCTTGGCAAAGATATCAAATAGTGCCTCTGCGGTCAAGTGGATGAAAATAATTTAAACCTTTCGGCCTTTGATCCGAATAATATAATATATATTTATCAGACATACTGCTACAGTATGTTGTAGTAATAGACAGTTTAGATTGAATGTGCCGGGTTAGTGGCTGAACAGGGCTCTGGCAGGGATAAATCTTTTTCAGCCATTACCGATGGGAGACTACTGGAGACCCGTTACAATCTGAATCAGTACGGAATGATAAGCCGAAGGATCAATCGTCCCAATACAGGCACGGGAGCTTAACAGAAAGGACAGGTAAAGTGGCCCCAAAGAGCAGAAAAAAGAGCAGCGGAAAAACAAAAAAGAGATCCAATAAAGTCGAACGTATTGCCATACTGACCGGTGGCGGTGACTGCCCCGGGTTGAATGCGGTTATCCGGGGACTGGTCAGGGCTGCAGTCCTGAGGCATGGCTGGAAGGTATACGGCATTCTGGACGGTTTTGACGGTCTGTTAAAGGGGAATATGCACCGGCAGCTGAAATCCGAAGATGTCCGGGGCCTTCAGGTTAAGGGCGGAACCATTCTGGGTACCTCCAACCGGGGCAATCCGCTTCACTATCCCATCAGAAAGGGCAACAAAATTGTATATGAGGATGTAACCCCCGACATAATTAAAAAATTGAAGAAACTCAAGATCGATGTGCTGGTCACCGTTGGGGGCGACGGAACCATGAAGATCACCAGTGCCCTGGCCGATCAGGGAGTGAATGCGGTGGGTGTTCCCAAAACCATCGACAACGACCTGGAAGCTACCGATGTAACCTTCGGATATAACAGTGCGGTGGCATGCGCCACCGATGCGGTGGACAAGCTTCACACCACCGCGGAGAGCCATCACCGGGTGCTGGTGCTGGAAGTGATGGGACGGGACTGCGGATGGATCGCCCTGGAAGCTGGAATCGCCGGTGGTGCGGATGTGATTCTGATACCGGAGATACCCTTCGACATAGGGGAGGCCTGCGATCACATAACCGAGAGAAAAAAGAAGGGCAGCAAGTTCAGTATCGTGGTGGTAGCCGAAGGAGCCTATCCCAAGAACGGGAGAAAACTCTATGAGAAGGAACCCGGGGCGGATGGAAGCCCCGGCAGACTGGGTGGTATAGGTAGATGGGTGGGTGAGAGAATCTCCTTCTGCACTCATATCGAGACCAGAGTTGCAGTGCTGGGGCATCTCCAGAGGGGAGGCACTCCCACCACCTTCGACAGGATACTGGCCACCCGCTTCGGAGTGGAGGCGGTCAACCTGATAGCCAACGGTGACTTCGGGAAGATGGTATGCCTTAAGGGAAGAAAGATCAAATCGGTATCACTGAAACAGGCAATCAAGAAACTGAAGCTGGTCGATCCCGAAGGCCAGGTGGTCAAGACGGCAGAATCACTGGGAATCAGCATGGGAAGGCCCGGGGAATAACCGGCAAGCAAGCAGGCTCTGTTATTTTACTGCCAGCCCCAAATGCTGACTGTCCATCCCCATCTGTACCAATTCCAAAACGGGCATGCCCCCGGAAGGAGGCGGAAATATTAATGCCCGACGAGCATGGGTTCGCCAAAGGAACCATCGTCAATTCCGAAACCCCTGCACAGCAGCGGAAAGGGCCGGCCCGGAGAGGGGAAGGTGTAACAATCAGGATTCAATGTCAACTCAGGCGGTCTCCGTATCGGCCTCCTCCTGAAGCCCGAATTCCTCAATAGATATCTCCCGCATCTTGTACTTCTGTATCTTCCCCGTGACAGTCATGGGAAATTCCGTGACGAACTTGACATAGCGTGGGATCTTGTAGTGAGCTATCTTTCCCTCGCAGAATTCCTTTATCTCGTCCTCCGTGGCGGTCTGGTTCTCCTTAAGCTGTATCCATACGCATATCTCTTCCCCGTACTTCCGGTCGGGGACTCCGATGATCTGTGCGTCCCTTATCTTGGGATAAGTATACAGAAACTCCTCTATCTCGCGGGGATAGATGTTTTCACCACCCCGGATTATCATATCCTTTATCCGGCCGGTAATCTTGAAAGCTCCGTCCTCCCTCATCAGGGCGATGTCCCCGGTATGAATCCAGCCGGCTTCGTCAATGGTCTCCCGGGTAGCCTTCTCATTATTATAATAACCCCTCATCACCTGGTAGCCCCGGCAGCAGAGTTCCCCCTGCTCGCCGATGGGTGCAATAGCGCCGGTATCCGGCCTGACTATCTTGACCTCGGTATGAGGGATGGGAGGGCCTACCGTGGAGGTGCGCCTCTCCAGAGTGTCATCAGCCTGAGTCTGGGTAATAACCGGAGAAGTCTCTGTCTGGCCGTAGGCGATGGTGACTTCCCTCATATTCATCCGGTGGTTGACCTGCTTCATCACCTCCACCGGGCATGGCGCCCCCGCCATTATCCCGGTTCTGAGTGTAGTGAGATCGTATCTGGAAAAATCCTGGTGGGAAAGCTCCGCTATGAACATGGTGGGAACACCATGCAGGGCGGTACACTTCTCCTTCTGCACCGTTTCCAGTACGGTGAGGGGATCGAAGTACTCGGATGGTATCACCATGGTGGCTCCATGGGTTACACAGGCCAGATTGGAGAGAACCATCCCGAAGCAGTGATAGAATGGTACCGGGATACAGAGGCGGTCCTGATCGGTGAATCTCATGGCTTCACCCACAAAGTAGCCGTTGTTGAGGATATTGTGATGGGTCAGGCTGGCTCCCTTGGGCAGGCCGGTAGTACCGGAGGTGTACTGTACATTGATCACATCATCGAAATCGCATTCATTCATCCGGGCCTCCAGCTGTTCATCCCCCACCTGATCCCCCAGCTGGAGGAAGTCCTCCCACCGGTACATTCCATCGAACTTCTCTTCGCCTATAACCACCAGGTTTTTCAGCAGAGGGAGGTTCCTGGAATTCAGCTGGCCGGGCCGGGAGGCCTTAGCCTCCGGGGCAACCTGATAAACCATGTCCACATAATCGGATGTCTTGAACCGGGGTACCAGAACCAGGGTCTGTACCTCGGAGTTCTTTAACCCGTACTCCAGCTCATGAGTCCGGTAGGCCGGATTAACCGTGACCAGCACGGCGCCTATCATGGCGGTGGAAAACTGTGCTATCACCCATTCGGGATGATTGGTGGCCCATACCGCCACCCTGTCACCATGCCGCACCCCCATAGCCATAAAGCTTTTAGCCGCCCTGGTGCATACCTGGAAGAACTCCCGGTAGGTGTATCGCTGCCCGGTGGGGCCGTATACCAGAGCTTCATTCTGGGGATACTCTCCGGCGACACGCCTGAGCATATCGCCTATGGTTTCTCCTATCAGGGGATTGTCAGAACCGCGGTAGGCATAACTGATACCATGCCCGGTCTGCAATCCCTTTACCGTGTCCTTTCTGTTCTTACCGGTTGGCATCTATTCATCACCTTCTTTACTCTTCTTGAATTCCTTCCATGCCTGCTCCTTCAGCTCGCTTCTCCTGATCTTCCCGCTAACTGTCTTGGGCAGGCTCTTCACAAATTCTATCTTCCGGGGATACTTGTACGGTGCGGTGACCTCCTTGACATGTTCCTGCAGTTCCCTGACCAGCGATTCACTTCCCTCAAATTCTTCAGCCAGAATAACATAGGCCTTCACCACCTCGCCCCTCACCTGGTCGGGAGCGGCTATCACCGCAGATTCCGCCACAGCGGGATGCTCCACCAGTGCGCTCTCAACCTCGAAGGGACCTATCCGGTAGCCGGAGGACAGGATAACATCGTCAGCCCGGCCCACAAACCAGAAATAACCATCCTCATCACGGTAGGCCTTGTCCCCGGTGTAGTAATAATCGCCCTGAAAGACCTTCCCGGTCTCCTCCGGTTTCTTCCAGTATTCCTTGAAAAGTCCTACCGGCCTCTCCGGCTTGACTTTTACCGCCACGAACCCCTCCTGGTTGTCCTCCACTTCCCTTCCCTCATGATCCACTATCCTTACATCGAAACCGGGGGTGGGGAGTCCCATCGACCCCACCTTGACCGGCTTGCACCGGTAGCTGGCACAGAGGTTCACTGTTTCGGTCTGACCGTAGCCGTCATAGATCTTAAGCCCGGTGGCATCCTCCCATACCTTGATTATCTCGGGATTAAGCGGTTCGCCTGCACTCATGCAGTGCCGCAGGGAGGAAAGGTCATATTTATCAAGGGGAAGCTGGGCGAACATCCGGTAAGCGGTGGGTGGTGCACAGAAGGTGGTGATGCCGAAGTTCTCGATGAACCGCAGGGTCAGCTTGGCATCGAACTTTCCCCTGGTACCATGGTTGAAGACGGCAGCCCCGATAGTCCACTGTCCGAAAAGGCTGCCCCAGGCAGCTTTAGCCCAGCCGGTGTCGGTAACCGTCCAGTGAAGATCGGTGGGCTTGAGGTCCTGCCAGAAGGTAGCAGTGATGCGGTGCCCGATAGCGTAGGAAGCCTGGGTATGCAGCACCATCTTGGGATGAGAGACCGTTCCCGAAGTAAAGTACAGCAGCATGGGATCGTCACTTCTGGTCTTCTCCACTTCAGGGAGCACCGGGGATGCCTTACGCATCTCGTAATCCCAGGAGAGCCATCCCCGCCGGTGTCCCGTTGCCAGCATGCTGAAGTTGACATTGCCACACTTCTCCAGAGCCTCTTCCACCTTGGGAGCGTCCTTTATCTCTGTTACTATCCCCACTGCTCCGGATTCTTTTATACGGTATACGATATCCTTATGGGTAAGCAGGTAGGTACAGGGTATGGGTATCACTCCTAACTTGATCATCCCTATCATGGCTATATACCAGTGAGGCATCCAGGCAAGCATTACCAGCACCCGGTCGCCTTTTTTCAGTCCGTTGTTAAGCAGGACATTGGCGAATTTATCCGACTCCCTCTTGAGCTCGTGGAAGGTCATCTTCTCGAACTGTTCACCCAGTTCATCGGCAATAGTCAGAGCCAGCTTGGTCCGGTCCTCCGCCCATTTGTCCACCACATCCAGCCCGAAGTTAAAATACTCCGGGACCTCCAGTTCGAACTCTTCACGGGTTTTCTCATAGTCGGTCATATTGGCTTCCGGCAATTCCTTCTTCCGGGCAATCATGCTATCAACTCCCAGCATTTCAATCAGGCTGAATCCATCTCCCGGGGAGGGATATTCAGCAGCGTTTCTATGCAATTTCTTATCATTTCCTGCCGGTTTTCAATACTACTGGCCACCGGTTTAGTGAACATAAAAAAAGATATCCCGGGGAGCAAGACCATTCTGATAATAGTTTTCCCGGAGGCCGGCAAAGTTTTCAGGTAGAGCTTAGTTCGTTCTCCATTAGTACCCCCCGCAACCGGCACAAAAAATGAGTCTTCTCCGGAAAACCCCGTAAACTTATCATCTAACCGCATAAATACAGCCGGGACTCTGCCACCTGTATTTATTGGTCGAGTAGTTCATCCATAACAACAGCATCAAATACTGCTGAAAGCTTTTTGATTATGTATGTATAAATCTGCCCCTGATCTTTTAAGCTGCCTTAATATATTGGGACAGTAATAAGCCGGGCCGGTAAATTTTATTAAAAATAAAGTTCTGTGAAGCAGGAGCAGGTTTGTGAATCAGCCGGGTCAGAATATATATCTCACTCCTATTCCGCCATTTGCTCCGGCCTCCGTCTCCGGGGTGAAGTCAAAGACCGGAGCAATCTCCATGAACAGTCCCACCGGAGCTGCATCAAAATAATACTCCATCCCCAGAGACATCCTCAACCCCACTCTCAAATCGTGGTCGAACCTGATCCTTCCACCCACCCCGAAATAGGCGGGCAGCTCCCCCTCCCGGATCTGGAAGGTGTTGAAGTTGTGGAAGACATAGCCGGCATGGGCATGTAAATAGCCGTCCTTTGCAAACGACCAGGCCATTCCGAAATCAATCCCGGTGTTCCAGCCGGTCCAGATCTTTCCCCCTATCCCGGTGGGCTCGCCCAGCAGCACCCCCAGCTCGATATCCCCGGTATTTACCACCCGGCCCGTTTCGGCCAGGCCGTTTCCGGTCAGCGGCAGGGGGCTGCCGGTTTCATCCGCATTCACTGAAACGGGGGCTAACAGCGGAGGTGAAGATAGTGTTCCCCAGGTTGCCACACAGCATATAATTATAATTATTTTTTTCATTTGCTTCTCCCCGCCAGGGTAATAACGAATCTGTGAACAGGTGCGAGCAGCAGAATGAATGAACCGGCAAATAACAGGGAATTCTCCAGGATCTTCTTCCATGCAAATGTACTTCCGAAGCCGCATCCGCAGTCAAAGTACACCCTGGTTAACCCGATCCCCTCGGCCTGCATTATCTGCGATGTCATTACGGAAACGAAAAACACAAAGACGGCATTCAATAGAATCAGTATCAGGGCAGCTCCCCGCATGAATACACCGGTAATGAGCGAAATGCCCAGAAACAGCTCCACCCAGGGCAGGGCTATTGCGGTTATGGAAACGCAGGGATCGCTTTGCATAATCCCGTACATCCTTATCTCATCGCCGAATGCGAGGGGCCTGCCGATCTTCTGCATGGCGGCATAGATAAAAACCGCCGCAATTATGTATCTTACCACCAGGAGAAAATAGGGATTGAATATCCAGAGTGACTTCGCCCTGCCCCCGCTGATACCATGTTCATGGTTTACCGAAAATAAATGCTGCCTGATTCCGGCAGTTTCTGCAGTACGCTGAGCTTCACACATGGGCTAAAATTCCCCCTTCTCCACCGGGAGTCCTTCCCCGGTCCACTCCTGATAACCCCCCTCGAATACGAAGAGATTATGATATCCCATCAGATACAGCTCCCTGGCCAGCATCTCGGAGTCCTCACAGCCCGGCCCGCTGCAGTAAATTATGATATCCCGGCCGGGAGGAATGATGGACAGAACCCTGTCCAGATAATCACCCATATAGTAATAGCTCAGCAGATGAGCACCGGGAATATGGCCTTCCCGGTAATCCTCCGGGATTCTGGCATCTATTATTGCCACACCCTGATCCATCATCCTGCGGGCCTCAGGGAGAGAGATGAATTTGATTCCTTCACCCTTCTGAGAGCCGTTATCCTCCCGCTGACCCAGCACCGGGACATCGTTCACCCTGCGGAAGGGGTTTATTCCGTTGTCCGAAAATGTGTTATGAACAAACGCCACCCCTGTTCCTATGACCCCAAGGGCAACCGCCTGCAATATGGTTGATTTTATGTTCATCATAAGGAATAATATAATTTCAGCAGAGAGAAAAATCAAATATCTGAGTAAAATAAATATTCCCGGGCAGTTAAGTTGCCCGGCACTGCTCCGAGATAATTGCCATGGATGGATAAATTATAAACCGTATTACATTGTCCAGGTACTATTGCCGGTGATAAAGGGGATTCCGGGTCCCGTTTCAACCTCCGGCATCATGGCCGGTGATGGATAAGAGGCCCCACGCCCCACTTACACAATGCCGCCAGGATGAGACGATGATGAACTTTGCCGGAAAATTCTACCTTTCTGAAGTGGAAATCCCCAGCCTGCCCCTCTCCACAGATGCTCCCCTGTGCTTCAGATGGCGCCTGCCGGGAGAAGATGCTAACAGCCCCAGGGACCAGGAACTGATAGATTCAATCCGGAAATTCGGATTCATTCATCCTCCCCTTCTGGCCGAGCACCGGTATGGGGAGATGCCAAACCCCCTGATTATACAGGGGTACAGAAGATTAGCTGCGGCAAGGGCACTGGGACGGGAGAATGCCGGAGTTATGATGATGGATGCTTCACGCATATCCGCGATTGAGTTGATCAGACTGTGGATGGAGGATATACCCGGCGGGGCACCGCCCTCCGGACTGGAAAAGATTATCATAACCAGAAGGGCAGCCCGATTTCTGGGGGATGAATGGCATAACATCCTCGAAGATCTCTCCGCTGTCCTGGGCAGGAAGCTTTCTCCGGAGTTTGCGGAGGAACTCTGGGAACTGCTGAAGCTGGACCGGCAGATACTGGAGCACCTTCACCGGGGCAAACTGACCACCGGCGACCTGCTTCAGCTGTCCGGCCACCCCTCCCCCCGGGTACCGGAGGCAGCCAGATACCTTGCCACCGCCGGACTGAGCAGAAAGCGGCAGAGGGAGGCGGTAAAACTGATCCTCCGGCTGGGGGATCAGATGACCGGGGATTACCCCTGGAAGGAGATTCCCGGATGGGCTGCAGAGGGAACGGATCTGCTGATGGAGAAATTGAGAGAGGCCTGCTATCCCCGCTACAGCGAGGACCTTAAGAAAATCGACCAGGCCAGGTCTGAAATGCACCTTCCATCCTATGTCTCGGTCAATCCTCCGCCCCGGCTGGAGGGGGGAAACTACCGGATAGATATTTCGGTGCGCAACGTCGAGGCCCTGCGGACAGCCCTGGATAAACTTCAGGCAGCCCTCCGGAAGGGACTGTTCGATAAACTGTTTGATATACTGCGGGGGAAATAGAATTATTATAATTTTTCTTTCATTACTGACTAATAATATCCCGCGTTTGCAGGCAGATACCTAGATATAATTATAATATATATAGGTTCGCTAACTACAATTATTGGTAGAGGTGGTTGGTCATAAATGTTAATCTAATTTTATGATGCTTTAAAATGAACCCTCAAAAGAGCTGGTTTAACAAGCACATTGCTGAACAAATGTAATGTAGAAATAAAAACCGTCAAAACAAATTTCCAAAATTATTTTCATTATTATAAACTATGGAGATAATCAAATGGCAACACTAACAAAAGTAAGGATAAGGAATTTTAAAAAATTCGATGATATCGAAGTTGATCTGGGTACACCCGTTGTTTTTATCGGGCCAAATAATTCAGGTAAAACTACAGCTTTGCAAGCATTATCATTATGGAATACAGGACTCCAAAAATGGAATGTAAAAAGATCTGGTCAAGCAAATCCTGAATCAAGACCTGGTGTTCCTATAAATCGAAACGAATTATTTGCTATACCTTCACCTACTACTAAATTATTATGGAAGGAGTTACAGGTGAGAGCCTCTAAAAAAAGAGGCGGCACAAAAAATATTAGAATTGACATTACAGTTTATGGAGTAACAGAAGGAAAAGAGTGGAAATGTGGTTTGGAATTTGATTATGCCAATGAAGAATCATTCTATGTAAGACCGCTCAGGCTTTCAGAAGAAAAAACACCTGAAAGAATGTCAGTTCCAAAAGAAGCAGAAAATATTCATGTTGCATTTCTACCTCCCATGTCGGGACTGACAATAAATGAAGACAAATTGACAGCAGGCTCTATTGAGTCGCGTATTGGGGAAGGGAGAACAGCAGAAGTACTTAGAAATCTGTGCTTAAAAGTATTTGATGAGGATAAAAACATCTGGGATAAAGTTGTTAATCACATAAGCTCACTATTTGGTTCAGAATTAAAACCCCCTAATTTTATAAGCCAAACCGGGCAAATTGAAATGAACTATATTGAAGATGGAACTGAATATGATTTGGCTGCTGCGGGAAGAGGACTTCAACAAACCCTTTTGATTCTGACATTTATACTTTCAAATCCCAATACAGTCATTTTGATTGACGAACCAGATGCACATCTGGAAATCTTACGTCAACGGCAAATTTACAAGTTATTGTCTGATATTTCCACGGAGTATAATAGTCAAATCATTGCAGCAAGCCATTCAGAAGTGATTTTGAATGAAGCAGCACAAAAAGATGTAGTGGTAGCATTCGTTGGGAGACCTCATCGTATTGATGATCAAGGTTCTCAAGTATTAAAATCTCTTAAAGAAATAGGATTTGAAGATTATTTCAAAGCCGAACAGATGGGATGGGTACTTTATTTGGAAGGAGCCACAGATTTATCCATTCTCCAGAAATTTGCTAAGAAACTGAATCATGAAGCATCTGAAATTTTGGAAAGACCATTCGTTAAATATATGGGAAATGACCATTCAAGGGTTCAGAAACACTTTTATGGAGTCAGAGAGGCTTATCCCCGACTAAAAGGATTAGCAATTTTTGACAATGACCCGGAGCAAATTATTCCTATTGATTTTGGAGGCAAAGGGCTGAAAAAATCGGTCTGGGAAAAAAGAGAAATCGAAAACTATTTTTGCTTTCGTAAAACACTAATTAATTTCGCTAGTTCTGAAGCTGAAGGGCCACTCTTCGAAGTAAATTTTGAGGAAAGAATGAAGGAATCCATTTCTGAAATTGAAGAAGCATTGGAAACTCTGGAACAACCTTCACCGTGGGGTGATGATTTAAAAGTAAGCACAGAGTTTTTAACAAAACTTTTTAAGAAATTCTACGGAAAAACAAAAAAATATAATCGGATGAGTAAAAAAGATTTCCATATTTTAGTTGATTATATTCCAAAAGGGGAAATAGATGATGAAATCAGGCAAAAATTAGATCAAATTGTAAAAATTGCCAAATCTGCAAAATCAAAAGGAGAAATATAAGGCCCCTTTCATACGCTAGATGCACCCTGCTTGTTTATACCATGACTGCCTTTCTTCTCCTGTAATTTGCACACCTGATATGCCTACCGCAGGAGAATCAACTTTTTAACAGCGCTGCGGCCGCCGGCATTTATTCTGGCGAAACAGACCCCGCTCTGGACGAATTTGCCGTTACTGTTCTTCCCATCCCAGGTTATCTCATACCTCCCACTCTTCATATCCCTTTCCAGAAGAATGTTTACCTCCCTCCCCAATACATCGAAAAACAGCAATTTCAACATGTGAAGACAGAGGTACGGTGAAGCTCAGGGTGGTCGCCGGGTTGAAGGGGTTGGGATAATTCACCAGCATGTCATCAGCCGCCGGAGTGGCGGGATGGTCTTCTGCTGCAATCAGTTCATCGTAGAGATTATCAAAAACAGCAACGATATCCGAACCATCATTTGCCACGCAAGTTCAAAGCCTCGGTCTCCGTCGAAATCATCGTTGATAACATGGCATGGTTCCGGACCGGCGGGAAAGGGCTGAGCTGTATCCAGAAGCTGAACGGTCCCCGAAACCCCGGAAGATTTTAATATCACTGCCAGAGAAAAAACCAGAAACACCGCTATAGGGTATGCCTGACGCCTCATGATAGCCCTCCCTGATTATATACTGGATATCTGTCCCTTCAGGGGTATTATATTACAAATCGCCCTTAAAACAAATAATTATTTTTGCACCAACCGGATCATCAGAATAACGGATATCAGGCTCATAATACCACCATAGGCGAATGCATAAACCGGATCTATCTGAAACAGCATGCCGGCGATGATACTCGCAGGGAGGGCGGCCAGGCCGGTAATAGTATGAAAGGTCCCCAGGGAGGTACCCCGCAATTCCGCTCCGGACATATCGGATACAAACGCTCTCTGGTTCCCGTCGATTACCGCATATACTATCCCGTAGAGCCCGAACAGGACTATATAGGGGACCAGGCTGTCAAACAGGGCAAACCCCGCGCATACGATACAGAAGAGCAGATACCCTCCGGCCAGGACCTTCTTTCTGCCTGTTCTATCCGAGAGCACACCCGCCGGTATGGAAAAGGCGGCATAAAAGATATTGTAAAGCACATAGAGCAGAATCGGAATTCCTACAGACAGCCTGCCTTCGAACACCCCTCTTGCCCTGAGAACAAAGAACATGTAACTGAATCTGGATAAAGAAAATACAGAGGCAACCAGTATGAACTTCCTGAGATCCCGGGGAATTCCCTTCAGACTTATCCTGAGGGAATATTTCCGGCGCTCCGTTCCGGCATGCTTTTTCTCTCTTACCGAACCTATGGGTATGAGGGATAAGAAGGATGCCCCGGCGGCTACCAGAATTATTGTCTTGAAATCGAGATTCAGGAACCAGAAAAGTACAAATACAGCCAGGGAGCCCAGTATGGCTCCGGATGTATCCATAGCCCTGTGGACACCGAAGCTTCTTCCCCTGCTCTCCCGGGTGCTGGCGGATATTATTGCATCCCTGGGAGCCGTCCTCATCCCTTTGCCCACTCTTTCCAGTCCCGCAGCCGCAAAAGCCTGCTGCCACTTCGCAGAAAGGGCCAGAAGAAATTTGAACAGGGCGGATACACCGTATCCGCTAAAAACGAAGAGTTTCCTCTTGCCGTACCTGTCTGAAAACCAGCCGAAGAATATCTTAAGAATACTGGACAGGCTGTCCCTTACTCCCCCTACCAGCCCGATTGCTGCTTCTGTCGCTCCAACAGAAGAGAGAAACATGGGCAGTATGGGCATGATCATCTCGCTGCTCAGGTCGTTCAGGAAGCTCACCAGTCCCAGCAGCCAGACATTCCTGCTTACTTTTTTGTTTTTCATGTTAATACCTTATATATATCATGCGTTTTATTTCAATCGTTAAGCTGTAAATTAAATATCAGTTCCGGCGATGGAACCAATTAATTAATTCTACTCATATCTTAGCGCCTCCACCGGATCCACCGATGCAGCCTGTCTGGCCGGAAATATCCCCG
Organism: uncultured bacterium; assembly: GCA_964613215.1. Lineage (GTDB taxonomy): Bacteria > Krumholzibacteriota > Krumholzibacteriia > Krumholzibacteriales > CAZTHK01 > CAZTHK01. The sequence goes on from CAZTHK010000006.1 coordinate 52,413, forward strand.
CCAGAAGAGCTATCACTGTCAGCATGGATACCGCTACCAGAGCTATGGCCCATGAGAAGATGGGATGCCCCATATATTTCATTACACCCTGGTCTACCGGCATCATGCTGACCAGCCAGATAACACCCAGCGACAGGGCTATTCCCACCGCTCCGCTTCCGCAGGTGAGCAGGAAGGATTCCCCCACATACTGGGATACTATGTGACCCCTCTTTGCTCCGACCGCCCTTCGGATGCCAAGCTCGTGAGTTCTCTCCCTCACCACCACGTACATTATATTTGCCACGCCCACCCCCGCTACAATCAGGGTCAGTGAACCCACCACTCCGAAGAATATGTTCATTCCCAGAAAGACCTTCCTGGCTATCTCCTCCATCTCTATATAATCCCATATCCTGACGGCGTGTTCATCCCCGGGATCGAACCTGTATTTGGAAGCCAGCAGATATCTGGCATTCTTGATCAGCTCCTTGGTGCGTGATTTATCCGACGGCCTGATCATTATATGGCTGATCCAGTTACGGGAATAGACCGTGGAGAATGTGGTGTAGGGCATTATCACTCTTTCTGAATCGGGACCGTTATTCATGGAGGTCTGCATCTTGGGTTCCATCACTCCGATAACTGTGTAGGGAAGATCGTCCACTTCCACCATCTTTCCCACTGGCTCCTCAGACACGAACAGTTCGGCGGCTATCTCGTCACCCAGAAAAACAACCCTCCTCTGCTCCATAATATCACCATCGTTTATAAATCTTCCCCCCGCCCCAGGATACATATGCCTCATATGAAGAAATGAGGGTGCCACCGCTTCACCCCAGGTAGTGGTCCTGTTCTCCCCCCTCTTAACCCTCATATTTTTACCGAAACTGGGACTGATATAACGGATCAGGGGAAGATTCTCCCTCAGCAGATCGATATCTTCCATGTGAAGATATATATTGCGCCCCATGGGAAGCCCCCGGTAGGGTTGGGAGGTTTCCCCCCCGTAGATTCTCACAATGGCATCGGCGGCGTTGAGCTGTCCTTCCGCCATCCTCTTCTCCAGCCCGAAGCCGAAGGCCAGCAGCAGCACCACCGACATGGTCCCCCATATAACCGACACCACAGTCAGAAGAACCCGGGTCTTCTGATATTTAAGATCGTTCAGAAACTGCTCTATCAGTATCTTCCACATTACCATCCACCGGCCTTTAAAGAGTTATCCCTTACTTCATACCCCGCCGGCAGGGGCCTTAAAACCGCATCTGAGTTAAACAAACGCATCTGATAACAACTCCATCCGGATGCTAATAACTCAGGCACTCCACCGGATCCAGCCTGGATGCCCGCCGGGCCGGAAAAAATCCGGCCAGAAAACCTACCAGAGAAATAACCAGCACCGATACCAGTACCACCAGGGGATCTATCACCGGGGTGCCCAGCGCTTCCTTTACCGGAGGGGGAAAGAATGCAGCTATCGAAACTACCCCCCATGCAATCAGGAACCCTATGGCGGCGCCGATAAAGATTATGAAGAATGTTTCGGCGAAGAACTGCATAAGGATTATCCACCGCCTGGCTCCCACAGAGCGCCTTATCCCTATCTCCCTGGATCTCTCCCTTACCACCACATACATGATATTGGACACTCCCAGCCCACCCACCGCCAGGGTTACCGCGCCCATTATTACCAGAAATACATTGAAAGCATTGAAGAACAGCATGAATTCATCGAAGAACTCCGCGGTGTCCCAGATACGCAGAGCGTTCTCATCGGTAGGATCGAACATGTACTTCTTTCCCAGCACTTCCCGTATTCTGTCCACCACGTACCCGGAATTCGACATTTCCATATGATGAGTCACCACCAGATTGTTTATATTCCGGTTTCCGGTCATAGCCTGAAAGGTGGTGGAAGGAATATAGGCCCTGTCCTCGTCCCTGGAGTTATAACTGGAGTTCTGGGTCTTCTCCTTAAGCACCCCTATTACTCTGAAAGGGACCCCGTTAATTTTGCATAACTTACCCACCGCCCCGGCATCTTTACCGAAGAGAAAATCCTTCAACTCATTACCCAGGAAAACAACCCTCCGGCGATTCTCCATATCCAGGCTGTTGAAAAACCTCCCCCCGGGCCGGGGGAAAACACTGCGCATATCCGAATATTCCACATTAACTCCGGCAACCATGGGATTTCTGACCCTGTCCCGGTAACGAAGGTACATCCGCCAGCCGGAGAACTCTTCGCTGATTGCATCGATCTCCCGGATCTCACGCCGGAGAAGCTCCACATCCTCCTTCTCCATCCTGATTCTTCTGCTTAATCCGAATCCCCGGTAAGGCTTGGTGGTGGTACCGTTGAAAACCAGAATAATCCCGTCCCCCAGTCCTTTGAAGTTCTTGAGGTTCTGCCGCCTGGTACTGGTTCCCAGAGCCATCATTATTACCACCGCCGCAGTCCCCCACATAATCCCGAATATGGTAAGAATGGTGCGCTTCTTCTGAGCTCTCATATCGCTGATAAAGCCGGAGACCATGGAGAAGAGATAACCGATATTTATTATTATATTTTTCATAGCATGCTATTCCGCTTCCCCGGCAGGGATTCATCTCCGGAGTCAAAAGAGTATAATCTATTACAGCCGGGATTCATACAGGTCATCTCATCACCAAATATTTTGATAATTATACTTCCTTCTGCGGTTTCTCCAGCACCTTCTCCCCCTCCTCCAGGCCATCCGTTACCTCTATCCTGATAGCATCGGACAGGCCCGTCTCTATCATCACCTTCTTGCGTTTTCCGCCTTCATCCGGAACCTCCACATAGGTAGAATCTCCCTCGAAATAGACCGCCCGCTCAGGGATGGTCAGAACATCCGTGGACTCATTTATTATAATTTCCGCATTGGCGGAGTATCCCGCCCGTAAAACCGCCATACTGGTATCGCTTATATCTATCTCTACGGGGAACATCCTGGAGTTGTTCTCTTCGCTGGCCTTGAGTGATATCTTCCTTAATACTCCGGGAATCTTCCTGTCTCTGAGTGCACCCACCTTTATGGATACCGGCATCCCCTCCTCCAGCTTTCCCACGTCGATCTCATCCACCGTACCCTTGAACAGAAGGCTATCCATGTTGGCAATGGTCATAAGCACCGTGCCGGCCTGATAGGAGGTAAGGGGCACCACCGGGTCGCCGATATTGACATTGCTCTCCAGAATAAAACCGCTGATGGGAGCCTTGATGATACTCTCTATCATGCTGCCGGCAATATCGACCCTTCCCTTCTCCAGAAGATCCAGCCTCTCCCTGCTGATCCTGTAGCGCAGTACCGTCTTATCATACTCTTCCTTCACCTTCTCGAACTCGTCATTGGATATCAACCCCTTATCCAGCAACTCCTCCCGCCGGCGAAGCCGTTTCTCGGCATTTTCCAGCCCAATGGCACTCATCTCCACATTCCGTTTCGCCTCGACCAGCTCCAGAGGGGTGGGATCTGGACTGATCTCGATAAGGGGAGCCCCTCTGGTCACCTTCTCACCCCTCTCCTTGAATATCTTCTCCACCACCCCGGAGATTTTCGACTTTACCGAAATCTCATTCTCCGGAACTATCGAACCCACAGCCAGCGCCTTTTCAATCACATTGCCCCGTTCCACCACCACAGTGGGGCCAATATTTACACTCTCTCCGTTTCTACCGGCATACAGCCATACTGCTGCCACCACTGCCACAATCACAACTATCCAGATAATTGCCTTTCTGCCACTTCTTTTCTTTTTCATACTCCACCGTCCGGATTTGTAATACAGTTACTCTAATGCATACTTAAAATAATATACGTAAAAGAAATATCTTTGTTGCGGATGAGTAAATATATAAAATGCCAAATCCAAGATTATTTATCGCCGCCAGATGCAAACCCAGTGGCTGCAGATTTTGGAGCTTGACAGCAATTCCGATGGTTGGATCCAAGCTCAGTGCTTAAAGATGCCAGAATAGCGAACTGAAGGTATCAGGCGATATTGAACCAACTTCAAAACTCCCGCTGACTTTACTTCTCAAATAATATATCCCCGCCTGTGACCGGGCCATATGGAATACATTATCAAAAAACGGTAAATAGCCGGGGGCCAGATATCAGCCGGGAACCGGCAGAGCATGGAATTGGTTATCAAGGAGCGGCAAAATAGCCGGGGGCCGAATATATTACTGATCGACCGTTGAATCTTATAATCCCTCATTTTTTAAGCGATCTTACCTTCTTCTCCAGCTCAGGAGTAACCGAATCGGGCGGAGCCACACTCAGATATCTCTGATATATCTCAGCGGCATCATCGGTCCTGTTCTCCTCCAGGTACAGTTCCCCCAGCCTGCGGTATGCCCAGGACATCTCCCTGATCACTCTTCTCTCATCGATTTCGATCATATTCTCCAGAGTTCCGATCATCCCTTCCTTATCCTGTGTATTTTCATAGGCGGTGTAGAGGAGGGACTGAAGGGAAAAACTTCTCCTTCCCCTCCGTGCAGCCCTGGTGAGATAGGTAATGGCATTGTAAAACCTGCCCGCATTCAGATAGAACACACCCTTCTGATAATTAAGTTCACTCTCAGAAATTACCCTGGCCAGCTGTTCAGTCTCCAGCAGTATCTCACCGGTCTCGACTTTGCCATTAACAGCCATCACATGAGCTAACTGGAAAAATCCCCGAAGATACATCGGATCCAGGCCGTAAGCCTTAAGCAGCATTTCCCTGCTCTCCAACCCCCTCTTTAGAAATGCGGAGGCCACCGCTGATGAAAATGCCAGGCCGGGATCTTCGGGATGGAGTTTGGAAAGCTTCATATACATCTCCCTGGCTTCTTTGTAATTGCCCCTTACCAGGGAATCCTCAGCCTCCATCATCATCGTCCACTTCTCCGGAAGGGGATCTGCCAGTTTGGATGGATTCTTCAATGCCTGATATATCATCTCACCCATGAACCTTATATCTATGGGGGTTTGCTGCCCGGTGGTGGAGTAGTCTATGGTAACAAAATTTGCATACACCCTACTGTCTCTGAGGAGCCGGAGTATCTTGATCAGTGTTCCTGTCCCGGGCTGGAAGCCGGGATCAACCGATTTTCTGCTGGAAAAGTAGGAAAGGTCGATGTGAAGTACAGCCTTCTTATCTCCGATATCCAGATCCTCCAGGCGGGTTATGGTGATCGGCACTCCCACCAGCTCGCCGGTGATGTATTTTCCCTCTGTCTCCAGCCCGGACAGAAGCTCCCGGTTGTAACCCCTCTTCTCCATCATAGTCTTTTTGAAATCCTCCAGGGGTCTCTCTCCCGGAGCCACCCCGGTGGGAATAACCCAGTAAACCTCCTGATATAAACCTCCCTTATAACCCAGGTTGACATGGCCCCCTTCCCTTATCAGGGGGGCGATCCTGTCTACCACATTGGCATTGCCCGACCGGATGTGATCGGCAGCGTTCTTCATCGATTCTTTGAGATTCCGGCTGAATATTTTCATCTCATCGGAGGAATCCATATGAATCAGGACATCAGCCTCCGCCCCATTCCCGATCCAGGTCTTCAGAGTCTGTGGGTTGCCCTCTACCCTGGCTATATACTTAATGGAATCCTTCCCCACCATTCCCCCACCCTCCCCGGAGCATCCGCTTAGCAGAACAAACCCCGGGAGGATGAAAAATAATAATATTGCCGTTTTTGATATTCCCCTGTTAACCATTATTTTATTCCCTTCTCTGTTTTGGCCTGTCCGGTTCTCCAGACATATATACGCACTTCGAATACTTTAATTATAATCTTAAAAATCATTATAATAAAGATTCCGGTGTATTATTAGGAGAAAATTTTCCGGCTGGGCCGACACTGATTGGCGGGTAACTTTCTGGCAGATGAGATTAATCAGCGCATGCAGAAATAATGGCTGCCCGGCTTCAGCCTGCTGCCGGGATTGATTTTATTATTCCAATATATACAGGCCGGAGACCGGGTCTTCTAAAAATCAGCCGCCGATGCTGGCAAAAAACCCGGCCTCCGGCGCAGGAGAGAAACCCGGATGCCTGAGCCGGAGAAGAAGCCACTCGCCAAAACTTCTTCTGGCTCGGCTACCGGGCTCTAAATCCCTCCGGGCGGGCAATAAAGCCCACCTGGTGTAGAGGAGGAGCCAGGCCCTGTTGCTTGCTGAATTGTGTCGCTCCCGTTGTCTATCGGCTCCCCTCTACATGGACGGCAGTCCTTTAAAACAGCTGGATAGTCCCATCCGGTTATCAAAGCCTCGCACTTCCCGGGGCTTTTACTTGAGCAATACCATCTTTTTGGTTTCCACATATGAACCTGCCTCCAGGCGGTAGAAATATACGCCACTGGCTACCCTATTACCCTGGCTGTCTGTACCGTTCCAGATTTCGATATGCTCACCGCTCTTTTGCCTGCCGTCTACCAGAGTGCGGATCAGCCGCCCCGATATGTCGAAGATCTTCAGGCTTACCTGCCTGGAGCTGTCCAGGCTGAACCTTATGGTGGTGGAGGGATTAAAGGGATTGGGATAGCACTGGCTCAGGAAGAGGGGAGGATTGTCTCCACTGTCACCGGCATCGGTGGTTTTATCGGACCCGGATCTGGTAATTACCGAGAGGGTATCGTTGTATTCATTGCTGTCTCCGTCAAGAAGTGTCTTTATGGTTAACCGGTAGACTATCCCGGTATCAGGGCTGACTGTCCAGGGATCAAATCCAACCTCGCGCGGGATTAATTCTTCCAGGTTTACTGCAGTAAAGGTGTCCTGATAAACCGGAACACCCGAGGTATCTATTACACAGGCGATATCCACACTCAGGGCTCCCGCCCGGTAATTCTGAATCACCGCCCCGGGAATGTATGTTTCTCCGGAATTAACCCGGGGAGCTATACCCACCGAATCGACACCCACATCCGCCACTCCGGCTCCGAAGGCATACATCTTTCCATCGAAGGAACCGATGTAGAGATTTCCGTACTGATCTATGGTGGGCGAGCTCTCTATTTCCCCGCCGGTGCGGTAGCTCCACCGGAGGCTTCCATCCGGATTGAGTGCATAGAGGGTGGAATCGCGGGAACCGAAATATATGGTGCCGTTGCCATCTATGGTGGCCGATCCGTCTATGGAGCCTCCTGTCTGGAAGGTCCACTCCACTACCGGTTCGGACCCGGCATCCCTGATGGCATAGAAAGTGCCGTTGTACGCACCTATATATATCATCCCGTCAGCCCCTATGGCGGCGGAGGCCTCCGTACCGTCGTCCTCAATAACGAAGGACCACTTCCTGGTTCCGTCGGGATTCACCGCGTAGAAGGCGGTGTCGATCGGGACCGGATCCTGACCCATGGCACCGTAGGGATCAACCCCCACATATGTGGTTCCGTCCGGCCCGATCGCAGGAGACGAATCTACCAGATGACCGTCGTAGAAGGTTCCGAAGGGATGACTCCACCTCACCTTCGGATAGGTCAATGAATCCTCAAAGCAGTAGAGGTAATGATCCTTGCTGCCTACATAGATCTCTCCCTCCGAACCTATGGCAGGAGACGAAAAGATACACCAGTCTGTTACATACTCCCACTTCAGGTTTCCCATTGGGTCCATGGCCCTGAGGCGGAAATCCAGACCGCCTACATATATGGTTCCATCCTCCCCGATGGCGGGGGAAGAATAGATCGGATACAACTGTTGATCCCGCCATCTCATTTTGCCGTAAGTGACGGAATCTTCTACTGCATAAAAAAGCTTGTCCAGGCAGCCGAAATATATGGTGCCGTCATCGTCTATTGCCGGTGAAGAGAATACTCCACCCAGGGTTTTAAACTTCCACTTCAGCGTGCCGTCCGGGTTGAGGGCATAGAGGTTGGAATCGGCAGAGCTACTCCAGAAATCGTATCCGGCACCAAAATATATGGTGCCGTCGGCCCCCAGGGACGGCGAACAGGCCACTCCGTCATCGGTCTGGAAGGTCCACCTAAGCTCCGGCGAAGCCGGCCCTGTATAGGGTGTACGCCCGGTGTGACGCAAATCGTGCCTGAACATGGGCCATACACTGCCCTCTGCCGTAACAGTTTGAGAAAACATTGCCAGAGTTACAACAGAAGCGGCCAGTATTATATATAATCTTTTCATACGATATCCTTTCGATAATATTTCCAATACTGAATACAAATATAATATGACTCTAATATAATAACAAATTTTATTCTTATATTCTGGATGAACCGGCCTATGCCTGATTCCTATCTGCTTTAACTGCTTGTTTTTAATCGGGGCAAAAAATTTCAGCTGGATTGGCTCGATGTGGATCGAGTGAAAGGTATCAGGATAAATATCGCTATTTTATAGTATGCTTAATTGTCTATAACTATAAATATAGATACAGATTAAGGCGAGCAGGCTCAACCCCGCAACAGATTAACTCCTAGCCTGTGGTTAATACCTTTGCTCCCCTTATAATGCCCTTCTTGAGCTGAAGCAGGGCCTGATTGGCCTCCTCCAGGGCGAATTCTTCTGTCTCGGGGATGATGGGCACCTCTTCGGCCAGTTGTATAAATTCCGCCGGGTCCTTATGAGAAACATTGGCTACACTCTTGATCTCTTTTTCATGCCACAGGTGGAGTGAATATTTTATATTCAGAAGATAGTCCCTGTCCCCATCCTCCTTGCGGATGGCGTTGATGACCAGCCTTCCTCCCCTGTCCAGGTTCTTCAATGCCTCCACCACCGGCTTCCAGGCAGGGGTGGTGTCTATTATTGCATCCAGCTTTTTGGGGGAATGGTCTTCTGTATCCCCGGCCCATGCAGCACCCAGCTCCAGGGCAAACTTTCTCTCGTCCCGGTTCCTGGCAAAAACATATACATCGGTATGAGGATACTTGTAGGCAACCATCTTCAAAACCAGATGGGCGGAAGCTCCGAATCCGGTCAGGCCCAGCCTCTTGCCATCCTCTATGCCAGCCAGTTTCAGGGATCTGTAACCTATGGCCCCCGCACACATCAGAGGAGCCGCCTCCACGTCACTGAACAGGGTGGGAATGGGATAGGCATAAGTTTCCTCTACCTTGGTATATTCGGCATAACCGCCGTGGGCATCACGGCCGGTGGCCTTGAATTCCCTGCACAGGTTATCGTTTCCGTCACGGCAGAACTTGCAGCGTCCGCAGGCGGAATTGATCCAGGCTATACCCACCCTGTCGCCCTGGCTGAAACGCCGGGTGTTCTCTCCTCCCTCCACCACCTCTCCCACTATCTCGTGACCAGGTACCACCGGAAAAATTGCGGGCGCAGTTCTTCCCTCTATCTCATCCAGCTCGGTATGGCAGACTCCGCATGCTTTAACCTTTACCAGTATCTCCCCCGGACCGGGCTGAGGCATCTCCATGTCTACCAGTTCAAGCGGCTCGCTCTCTTTATTAAGGTCTTTCACCTCATTGAGCACCATTGCTTTCATACCTCATGCCTCCGGAAAATCTCAGATATTAACATCCTCATTATAACCCATAGACACAATTTGAAAATACATATTTATTATTATGCGGATTGAGGTTCAGTCCTGCATCCTGCCTCTCCGCCGGAAAAGCGAATCCGGGGGAATGAGTTTCTTCAAGTGACCGGGATATCCGGAAGGCAGCAGGGACAGTCCCACCTGATATGAAGCATTCATCCAGCCGAAAACCTCTCTTCTTCTTAAATTTTTGTTTTTCATAATTTCAATTCCGTGATCTGAAATCTTCCTGCCGGTTTACGCGATTATTATACAAGATAATACTATACCACCTCTTACTGTCCAGGGTGAACCCCGGCATATACAGCTGGTACTCGAATCGTATGAACCCGAGATCTGTCAACCCGGAGATATCCTGCAAAATCGAGTTCACCAATGAATTCCTAGCCGACCAACAATCAGTGAGAGAAACCACAAACAGTTTAGGTTTGCCATTTCAGCTGATATGTCATTATAGTGGAGATTACAGAAACCTGATCGCAGAATTTTCACCGGGAGAGGCAATAAATATTTCAACCGGCCAAAGGAGAAAATCATGTTGAAAGATCTCTTAATCCCCAGTGACAGCAGGATTGTTCTACTGGTTATGGATGGAGTGGGAGGAATAAAGAACGATCAATTCCCCCGCACCGCCCTGGAGGCGGCCAACTGCCCCAATCTGGACAAACTGGCTCAGGAGGGCGCCTGCGGCAGAACCATCCCCATAGACAGGGGAATCACCCCCGGGAGCGGGCCGGCTCACTTCGCCCTGTTCGGCTACGATCCCCTGGCTCCGGAGAACGATGTCGGAAGAGGAGCGGTGGAGGTTACCGGGGTGGGATTCGAACTCAGGGACAGCGACATAGCAATAAGAGGAAACTTCGCAACTATGAATGAGGAGGGGGTGCTAACAGACCGGCGGGCGGGCAGAATACCTCATGAAGAAGGCGAACGGATAGTTAAGAAGCTCAGCGATCAGATAAAGGAAATTGACGGTGTAGAAATAATCGTCATGCCGGTGCGGGAGTACCGTTTCGGGCTGGTGTTGAGAGGGGATGGGCTCTCCCCTGAGGTCAATGAAACCGATCCCCAGTCCACCGGCAAGAAGCCATTTGAACCGAAGGCCCAGCAACCGGAGGCAAAACGCACCGCCGACATTACAAACAGGTTCATCAAACTGGCCAACGAAGTCCTGGCCGGTGAGGAGAGGGCCAATACCGTGCTGATGCGGGGCATATCCAGGAAACCGGATATAGAGAACTTCGGTGACAGATACAGCCTCAATGCGGCCGCCATAGCATCCTACCCCCTGTACAGGGGGGTAGCAGGCCTTTGCGGCATGAAACTTTATGAGACCGGCTTTTCGCCGGAAGAGGAGTTCAACACCCTCAAGGATAAGTGGAAGAGTGACCACAATTTCTTCTTTATCCACATAAAAAAGACCGACTCCCACGGAGAGGACGGCAACATAGAGAAGAAGGCAGAGGTGATCGAGGATGTGGACAGGCATCTTCCCATTCTGCTGGGGCTTAAGCCGGATGTTATTATGGTGACCGGGGATCACTCCACCCCCTGTGCCCTTAAGAACCACTCCTGGCATCCGGTTCCCTTTCTGATTCATTCGGATATATGCGGGCGGGACCGGGCCGCCGCTTTCACCGAAGATGAGTGCGACCGGGGCTCTCTGGGAGTGTTCAACGCCGTGGATGTGACCAAGCTGGCCCTGGCCAATGCAGGGATGCTGAAGAAGCACGGAGCGTGAAAAAACTACGCCTTCGCGACACCGGCTATACCGGCTTCGACTGTCCGGAAAATATCAGACCCGGTTATGTTTTGACCCCGCTGGGCTCAAAGATATTTCCCGGATCTCTGCCGGCCACTGTTCGGCCGGTAAGTTCAAACTTTTCAGCCGCTGTTAATCGACAGCCTGCCGGGGCTCTTTGAATTTAAATCAAGTCCATCCCTGACCTGCAGAAGAAGCAGTCAGCCGGGGGCAGGCCGCTGGCACCGGGCACATCCTTACCAGCTTCGCTCCATGCCCTGCGGGCGGATACCACTCAATCACCGGTAAGCATCTATAACTCTGCCCTCCGGATAATTGGACATGCTTATTGGAATCGATGGATTCTTCCGGCGGCTGATGAACGGGAGCCAGCCGGTGGTGAAGCATTGATATTAATCCCGGCCTTTAATATTTTCCTTCTTCCTGTGGAATCCTGAACAGTACCAGGGTCTCGGTTCCATAAACAATATCCAGCCTTCCCCCCAGCCACTCACTCTGTTCCAGGCTGGCCAGATCGTCCGCCTCTGCCAGAAATACCTTGCCGGGGTTTTCCTCTGCTTTTTCCCTTACTTCCGACGGTTCATGCACAGGATGATCCAGGGATCTGTCCCCGTAAAAGAGCAATCTGGCCTCCTGGATATCATGGTTCTGCCTGTAGTTCCCTATGGTTTCGTCCCTCCCCAGGATGTGGTTTGCCGCCCTGGCTACCTCTTCTATGGGATCGTCTTCGAACCGGTGGAACTGCATGGGGGTGATCACCAGCAGAATTACCAGCAGTGAGAATATGGCCGTCGTCATCCGGTTGAAAGACCACACCCTCTGAAGGTCGTTCTTCAGCCACCTGGTTATCTCCCTGGCGGAGAGGAGAACGGCAGCCGGAACTACCAGCAGGGTGGCGCCGGAATCGACCTGATAAACCATAGCCAGGGGTATCAAAAGAACCACCATGTAAATCAGAAGAACCTTATCAAGTGGAGATGTCCTGGTATCTATTCTGCCGGTTGGCTCCAGCACAATCATTCTGAAAACCGCCGCCGCTGCCGGGATGGACCAGGGAAGTGTTTTGATCCAGAACCCGAAAGAATGAACTGCCAGATTTTTGAGATTTTCAACAGATATATCCCCCAGGGAATATAACAGCGCCCACAATCCGGGCCTGCCGTCCAACTTCCAGCTTCCACCGGGGGCATAATCTACCAGCACCCAGCCGAGTACAATGGCCAGAGCGGTGAGGAACAAAAATCTCCACCGGGTCCACAATCCCCTCCTGGTGCGGTCGAACGACAGGGAGATAAGACTTGCCGGGATTACCAGCAGTGCGGCCGCTCCGCCGCTGGCCATGCCCCCTGCCAACCCAACCATCCAGAGGATATACCCGCTCCTGACCGCAGGCAGATACAGCCAGCCCAGAAGGGAAAGGGCCACAAAGAAGGACAATATCACTCCGGCATTGAGATGTGGTACGAATCTGCCTGCCAGCGGAGTCAGGGCAAAAACCGCAGCGGTCATAAGGCCCATGCAGTGAGCCTTATCCTTCCAGCCATCGGATAAGTCCTGGTCTTCTCCAACGTCCGAGACTGCGCTGTCTAACTCCTCTATCCTTTCCCCCGCCAGGTACACCACAAAGCAGGTAAGCAGAGAAAAAAGAACAAATGCTATTCTGGAGGTAAATATGTTGGTACCCAGTAGAGAGTAGAATATCCCGGTAATCCAGAGGGTGAGGGGAGGATTTTCGAAAACCATTCCGGCGGGACCCCGGTCGACCACATCTCCGCTTCCCCAGATCTGCTTTGCTTCCAGGGCCAGTATAGCCTCACGGCTGGCCGGAAGGGTGCCCTCCCAGGTCCCCCATATGGCCAGAATAGTCACCGATACGAAAAACAGCAGCAGCAGAAGGGGCCCTCTGCCCTGTTCGCCGGCAAGGAAGGGTAACTCTCCCACTTGAAAACTCCCTCCGCCTTACGGCAAAGATTCCATTTATTAATATTCGCAGCAGCCTCCACCCCACAGAAGAATTATATACTAACAGGATAATTTTTCAAAGAATACAAAATCTAAGCTGAAGGATTAATAATAAAATTCAGCTCAACCCTTCAATATAATATTAACCACAGAACAATTTATAATTCATGACCGGTACATCCTGAATGGTTAATCCCCGAGAATAGCATGCATCCACATCAACCACTGCTGTTTCTATGAATTATGCGGATTGGATTTTCCGGAATTTCTTGAATCAAAGGATACAAAAGATGATAATTATAGCAGGCCGGCAATAATTATAGGAGCAGACTGATGAGCCGGCCATGGGGTGAAATTCATTTTATCTCAGCTCCTGCAATTGAGCCGGGATCACTTTCCTGTGCATTCCTACTTATTTTCGCCCACTTGATCCACCAGCGCCTTAACCGTTTTTTCCACATCCTTTCCCTTCTCCTCTATCAGCTCCCCCAGGGTGCCCCATACCGGTTCACCGCATCTGATACAAAGAATCCCCTCATCGGCCAGAAATCCCACTGAATCCGGATACTCATCCACCAGTTCCTCCACCGGAATATCAACCCCCATATCTTCGATTTTACCCATCGGATTACCTCCCCTGCGTTTCGCCGTCGAAGTGGTTGTGACAAATAAGAATCCGGCAGGTGAAGCCGGCGCTGCTTTCACCTGCCGGAAACCGGTCTTTTCGCTTATTCGCACTGTTCATTCCAGATCAGCTTATCGATTTATCTATAAAGGACTTGATCATATCCTTAGTACCAGCGCCGGTCATGGAATCCACTTCCTCCCCATTATTGAAGATCTTCATGGTAGGTATGCCCATTATTCCATACTTGGCGGCTATCTCCCTGTTATCATCGGTATTGAGCTTGGCGACCTTTATCTTGCCGTCGTACTCATCGGCCAATTCCTCCAGAACAGGACCGACAATCTTGCAGGGCCCGCACCATGGAGCCCAGAAATCGACCACTACCGGTACATCCGATTCCAGAACCTTGTTTTTGAATTCTTCTTCTCCGACAATTTCCATCTGATGTTCACTCATTGAGTTCTCCTCCCTGGTAAAGTTTCTGACCTATTGCCGCACCTGCTCAAACATTTTAAGAGTTTTAACACATTCTTTTCCCTTATACTGTAGTATGACCTGTTAACCTCCTTCCTGCGTTTCACTATCCTGGTAAGACGCAGGGTCCTGAGTTGCTGGGAAACCATGGATTGTTTCAACCCCGATAGTTCACAAAGTTCCGATACCGTTCTTTCGCCAGCGGCAAGGATGTTTACCAGACTCAGCCTGGCCGGACTGGCCATTGCCTTAAGTACCTGAGCCAGCCTTGCTATATCACAATCGGGTATAGGGGATTTCCCGCAATCCGTTTTCCCCTTTCTGTCCTTCTTTTTCTCTCTCTGTATCATAACAATTTTATTATATTATAATATTATTATATGTCAAGCTCTTTTTAAAAATTTTTAAAATTATCGGCTGGTTATACTGCCCCTCCCCCTTAAATAGCACTTCTATCCATCCGGCCCAAATATTCCACGTCTCTGCCTTACACAGCTTCTATGGTGCTGGGCGGTTTGCTGGCAATATTGTAAGTGACGCTCACCACCCCGGGTACCTCAGAGGTTATCCTGGAAGCAAGCCTCTCCAGCACGCCGAAGGGCAGCCGGGTGGGTTTACCCACTTTTGCGTCCACACTCTCCCAGCATCTTACCTCTACCTGCAATCCGAAATCCCTGCCGCCGTCCCTCATCCCGGTCACCCTGTCCTGATGGAGTATGGCCAGGTACTGAAAGGCGCCGCTGTCTTCCAGCTCATCCTCCACGATGACGGTCGCCTTTCCCACGATATCCAACCGTTCCGGAGTTACTTCGCCGATAATCCTGGCCGCCAGGGCGGGCCCGGGAAATGGAGGCCGGCTGTAGATCTCCCGGGGAAGCCCCAGGGCCCTGGCAATCTCTCTAACTCCCGATTTCCTCAAATTTATCAGCGGCTCTATCACATTATAGCCGTATTCTTTCTGCGTATCGATGCCCAGCTGTTCCAGGATGTTGTGCTGCCTCTTCACCCCCGCCACAGTCTCTTCCACATCGGTATAATTGGTTCCCTGGAGGAGAAACTTTGCACCACTCTCCCTTACCAGGTCCCCGAATATACCCTTATAGAAAGCCCCGGTAATAGCCTCGCGCTTCTCCTCAGGATCTGTAACTCCCCGGAGGGCCCGGAAGAACTGGTCCCGGGCATCCACCAACTCCACCGGCACCCCCATGTTATCGAATATTTCGATTACCCTCTCCGGTTCTCCCGGCCTCATCAGTCCGTTCTCGATGAAATAGGTCTTCAGCTGATCCCCCAGAGCCCGGTGGGCCAGCATGGTCACCGCCGATGAATCCACTCCCCCGGAGAGTGCATTCACGGCCAGCTCATTCCCCACCGTCTCCTTTATTTGATTTATCTTATCCTTGATAAAAGCCCCGGAGTCGAGTTCATCCAGTGGTATCTCCTTTATATCAAATGCCATCTTTATCTCCTCTCTTCTGGCATCATGTCCGGAGTGATCTTTTCAACGGTTCAAGAAACTCACCGTAATTCTTCCATCTTCCCACCGACGACGAGTATACCGGCCGGCGAACCTGCCAGCCGCTGGCTGTCTTTACCGGCTTCATCCTCTTGTCGAAGCCGAGACAGCTCTGATCCCACTGCAATCCACAGAAATCTATCAATCTCCTGGTTACCTTCTCCTGGTCCTCCACCAGCTTCTCATACTGCAGTTCGAACATGGGGAGCGGAAGAACACTCCGCCAGTGTTCCATCAGCCGCCGGTACTGATTGAAGTAAAATCCCAGGTCCTCCAGGTCGAAGGCAAAGTCAACCCCGGAGGTAAACAGCTGGAAGTAACAGGACAGACATGTATCCATGGGATCACGCCGGCAGTGAACTACACGCGCCCCGGGCAGTACAACCGCCAGAAGGCCCAGATGAAGAAAATTCATGGGCATCTTGTCGGTAACCCTCCTGGCACCCGGCGAAACCGATTCCAGACATTTAAGATACCCATCAGCCATTTCGCCGGCCAGTTCCTCCGTCATCCGCCCGGTACACTCCGGATAACCATCTGCCCCC
Source organism: uncultured bacterium (assembly GCA_964613215.1). Classification (GTDB taxonomy): domain Bacteria; phylum Krumholzibacteriota; class Krumholzibacteriia; order Krumholzibacteriales; family CAZTHK01; genus CAZTHK01. The sequence continues at coordinate 68,822 of CAZTHK010000006.1, forward strand.
GGCATTACGCTGCTGAGCTGTACGGTCATCTTCCCCGCCTCCATAAGCTCGCCCCCTCCCTCAGCCAGGGGATGGCTGGCTATTATCTGTTCCGCCAGGGTGGTGCCGGAACGTGGCATACCCACGATGAATACCGGCCTGGGTGAAGGGTTTCCGGCTATATCGATCTGCTCAAAGAATTCTGCGGTAAAGGTATCTATGATTCTGGATATGAATCTCTCATGGGTACTCCGGTCGAAGGAGCGGCCGGCCAGCCGGTTACCCTCCCTGTAATACCTGAAGGCTTCCCGGTAGAGGCCGCAGTCGTTGTCTATCTTGCCCAGGGCGAAGGAGAGATAGAGCCTGTCCCGGCCGGGCAGAGATTTATCCTCCAGCAGTCTCTTTATCTGCAACCGGTGAGGATTATCAGCCGAACGGTATTTGCCGGTAAGGGAGAGGTTATAGTGAGCTCCGGCGTGAGCCGGATTTAATTCTATGGCCCTGCGGTATCTTTTTCCGGATTCATCGAACCTCCCCAGCTCCTGCAGTACATTGCCCATATTGTAATTAAGCGTATCACTATCCCGTTTGATCTCCTCTGCCCTCCGGCAGCTCTCGATGGCAGCCTGGAAATCACCCTCCCGGTGATAAACCGTGCCCAGATTCAGATGAGCTTCGAACAGATCAGGCTTCTCTCTGACAGCCCTCTGAAAACATTCCTTTGCCTCCTCCGGATCTCCTCTGTCCAGCAGCAACTTTCCCAGGTTGTTAACAGTAATAGCGCTTCGCGGATCGATGGAAAGTGCCTTGCGGTAGCTCTTTGCCGCAAGACCGGTCTTGCCCAGTCCCCTGTATGCATTCCCCAGATTGTTGAGAGAGGTTACATCGCCGGGTTTAAGTTCCAGCGCCCTCCTTGAACTATCCACCGCCTCCTGATACTTCCCCATGGCCTGAAATACATTGGCGATATTCTGATGAAACGCGGCCGCCCCGGGATTTACTGATATTGCTTTGCTGATAAGCTCCTCCGCCTTCGCATAATTACCCAGCTGATATTCTATTACTCCCAGCAGGTGGAGGGCGTCCGGCTGGCGGGGATTCTCCCGGAGGATTCGACGGTACACTTCTCCTGCCTCCTCAAGCCGGCCGGAGCGGTGCAGCCGTATTGATTCTTGCATCCTGCCGGCAAGGGTGATACCGGATGCATTTTTATTCTTTTCCCGGCCGTTCATCCTTCCTCCCGTCTGGATATCATTGAATAATTAAGGCTGCCTCAACTCAATTCTTCTGCAGCGGGAAAACCTGAAACCAGATCTGTCCAAACATGCCGGCTGATAATTCTGTTTTTTAAGCTGCTGGAGAATTCGGCTGCTTCAAACAGCTTATCAAATCCCGCCGCAGCTGAGCGCCGGATGTATTCTATCCGGCCCATTATAAAAACAACCACCGGGTCGATTCCACCATAAACTTTATCCCGGGATGATAAAATTCAGTAATTCAGGCAATGATGCAGCCTGGAGAAAATCAGGCAGAGGTAATAAACAGAGTGCTGATAACTTATATGATAACTCAGGCATACCTTTTCAGCCGGAGGAAACAAACTCAAGATACATCCCCCGGGCGGTCCGGGATGAAGTCTATTCCCGGGACGGAGGCAGATGCACATTCGTGGGCAGGAATGACAAACGCTGTAACTGTACTCATGATCTGGAATTTGATCATATAGTTCCCTTTGCCGGGGGTGGAGGCAATTCTTCCGGCAATCTCAGATTGCCAGGCCGGAATCATAATAAACTTGAGGCTGAAAAAGCTTACGGCGGGGATCATATGAAGAGATACAACAGGGAAAACGGGATCAACGGCCGAACCGGCAAAGATAGCGAAGCCGGGGAACCGGCGCCCAGGTATTTTTATAATCGCTGCACCCAAGGCATTCTATCACAGGATTGCTAATATGACGGAGTGTGCTGGCATGAATGCCTGTCACAAAATCAGTGCAAGCATTGGGTCTGCCGGTAAGGACTTTTTTGAATTGATTAATGCTATCAGAGGGCTTCTGACATAGATTCTTTTCACAGACTTGCAATAATTTCAGCAGATATTATTACCCCGCTCACCGGCCCGCAGCATTTAAAGGCTTGAGCCGGTGTTATCACCCGCGTGATTGCCCGGTAATAATCCCGGTTGATCCGTCCTCCGGAGAAATTTGCCCCCTGTTCTTCACCGCTGCAGCAACAGCCACAATGAGAATAACCCGGGATTAGCCAGCCAAAGATGAGCATTACAGGTTTTACCAATCTGATCCATCTGTGCCTCCATCCCACAATCATTGCTTTTACTCCTTGGATAACTATTTGAGATGATCAATTATCAATCCCTCTGTTACCCGATTTTACCGGGGGGCTGGAAAAAACAAAGAGGAGAATAATAAAACCCGCCCGGGAAGCACCAGATAATTTTAAGCCGATTATCCCCTCCTGCTACTGCAGGATAGTACAACGTCAACAGGATTAAAAGAATCACACAATTTGATAAATAGAAAAATCCTTCCGTCTTCGATATGATACTTTCAGTCTAACAGGATTATTGCTTTCTGAGAACCGGAGCCGTGCCGGTGAAGGAAAAACCCGATAGCAACTGGTGGGGGAAGGAAATCCTGACGGCACTGCTGGCGGTATTCGCCTTTGCCCTTATAATTCGCCTGATATTCCTGAGCCAGATCTCCGGCAGCCCTTCCTTCCATACTCCCATAATCGATGCGGACACCTACCACCAGCATGCCCGCCTGCTGGCTGAAGAGGGAGAGATGTCAGCCAGGTTCTTCTGGCAGGGATTCTTCTATCCCCTCTTTCTGGCCGGGCTGTATAAACTCGCGGGCACAACCATCTGCGGAGCCAAGATGGTTCAGCTCCTGCTGGGATCAGCCCTGGCAGGCGGAGGGGGAGTAATTCTGGCCGGGCTGCTGGTGGTACTTATCCCTGTTTCATCACTATCTCTTGAGTACACCGGGGATTTCAGCCCCCTGCCCCGCTCCGGAGCCCTGAACCTTTATATCGGCAACAATCCCGATACAGAGGAGACCATGATGATTCGCCCCGGAATGGAATGGAGAGAGCTTACCAGAATGCCCATGCTTGAGGGCTCTGAGACAGAACAGCAGGACCGGATGTTCTTCTCCCGGCTGTTCAGGGAGTATGTCACCTCCCATCCCCTGGACTATCTTGCCGGGCTGGGATGGAAGGGGATGCAATTCCTGAGCTCCCGGGAGCTTCCCAGAAATATCGACCCTTACACCTTCCGGGAGTTCTCCGGCCTCTACTCCATACTCACCTGGAAGACCGGGGGATTCGGGTTTCCCTTCGGCATCCTGCTGCCCCTGGCAATAACCGGCCTTTACTTCTAGAGGAAGAGGGAATCGAATATCTCAGAAATGCCTTAAGCCTGGCTGAACAATCGAAGGAAGACCTGCCGGCCCGGCGGATCCGTCAGCAGCTGTCCCGGATGGGATTGAAGTAACACAGGGAATAACAGAAAAGCAGCTTTGCCGGATTGCACCCTTATTAAGAAACAAAGGGAAGGAGTTCTTCCGGGGGATTGCAGTAACTTCAAGGATCAGGGTAAAACAGCTTTTTATGCCGGCGGCGAAGTATTAATTTCTATTGAGTTGATAAAACAGCCCCGGCTGTGATATTTTCTAACATCCGGCAGGAGCAGTTTTATTATATCTCACCGGACCGGCAGCAGGAGAAACCCTGCCGGAAGCCGGGATTTTTCGGAAGTCCCGGTCACAGACCTTCTGCCTCCGGTGAGGAAACTATACTGCAAAGCGGGAACCAGGTTTAATATCACAGCCGGGTGTACAGCGTAAGCAGAGCTTGAAACCAGCATGCTTACCCCGACTTGAGACAGCTGGTCCGGCAACTTGAAACAACCTGTCCAGCAACTGCTAAAGAAAGGGATAAAATGTACCGGTCAGAAGAATTACTAAAACCCTTACTTATAATCATGACATTCATAATATCAACATCTCTGCCCTTCTCACCACTACTCGGCCAGACCGGTGAGGAGTTATATCTTCAGGAACCCTACTGGCAGCAGCATGTGGATTATGATATAGATGTGACCCTGGATACTCAGAATCAGATTCTCTCAGGCAGGCAAACCATAACCTACCGGAACAATTCTCCCGATACCCTGGAGATATTCTATCTACACCTATACCCCAATGCTTACCGGGAAAAGACTTCCAGCCTGATAAGGGGATTCATGCGCGACACCGCCTATTTTCTGATCGGCCTGCCCGAATCGAGGAGGGGCTGGATAGATATCGGCCAGTTCAAGGTCAACGGCAGTGATGCTGATTTCGAGGTAAAGGGCACCATCCTCTCCAGCCAATTCAGCCGCACGCTGCCCCCCGGCGGAGAGGCCACAATAGAAATCGAGTTTACCGAGAAGATAAGAAGAAGAATCGGAAGAGCCGGTTATATGGGGAGGCACTATGACCTGGCCCAGTGGTATCCCAAGATGGTGGTTTACGATAAGCTGGGGTGGCATCCCGATCAGTTCGAGATGGGGGAATTCTACGGTGAATTCGGAACCTTCGATGTCAGAATCACTCTCCCCCGGGATTATGTGGTAGCCGCCACCGGGGTGTGCCTCTCCGGTGACCCGGGGTGGGACAGGAACAGGGGAGGCCGTCCGGGTGGAGGAAAAGGGAGCAGGGAGGAAGAAAAAGGGAATAAGACCCTGCATTTCAGAGCAGAGAAGGTGCATGACTTCGCCTGGTCCGCCGATCCCACCTTCGTGGTAGAGGATACCACCTTCCACGGCTATGATATCAGAAGCTTCTACCGGCACTGGAACAAGTCATGGAAGGACAGCGTGCTGGCCCGCACCATACGCACCATGAAGTGGCTGGAGGATTTCGCCGGTCCCTACCCCTACCCCCACATATCAGTGGTGGACTGTCCCACCCACGGTGGGATGGAGTACCCTATGCTGGTAATGAACGGCAGCGCAAGGGAGGCTCTCATCGTTCATGAGGTGGGCCATAACTACTTCTACGGTATCCTGGCCAACAATGAGAGGGATGAAGCCTGGATGGACGAGGGATTCACCCAGTATCAGACTTTCCGGTTTGCTGAAAAAAGATACGGACCATACGGGAGAAAGAGGGAACCCGGCCTGCTCTCCTCCCTGTACGACCAGCCTGCTCTATGGGAGGGGCTGGCCCGGTCAGCGATCCGGCTTCACCGGACGGGATGGGCCGAAAGAGTGGCCAAACCCTATCAGGATTTCGAGAGCAGTGGAAACACCATGGTTTACGTAAAAGCTCCACTCTTTCTGAGAGCACTGCATCACCTCACCGGAGACGACGTGTTCAGCGAGATCATCCACACCTACTTCGACCGCTGGAAATTCAAACACGTAGATGAGAAGGCCTTTCTGGATGTGTGCGAGGAGATCTCCGGCCTGGAGCTCGACGAGTTCTTCAAGCAGTGGCTGCATACCACCAAGAACTGCGACTATGAACTGGAAGATATGGAGGTGAAAGAGACGGAAGCAGGAGCCTACCGCACATCTGTTAATATTAAGCGCAAGGGTGAGATGAAAGTTCCTTTAACCCTCTCCTTCCGGATGAAGAACGGCAACACCGAAACCAGGCAGCTGGATGGATTGCTGAGGGATATAGATGAGGAATTCATCTTTTCTGACCGCCCGGTATCGGCCTCCATTAACCCTGACAATGAGATGCTGGATATCTACCACCGGGATAATTTTCTTCCCCGCAGGTGGGATTTCAAACCGGATGTTCCCTTCGAAAGCTACCGGCCCGGGGATGCCTACCAGTTCAGGATACTTCCCATAGGATTTTACAACGACATCGATGGAGGAAAGGCCGGACTGAGAGTGAGGGGGTCCTACCAGCGCAGGTATTTCGACTTTACCCTCCAGAGCCTCTACTCATTCGAGAGCGGAGAGTTGGACTATTACGGTTCCTTCCGGCACCCCCTGAAATATTTCGGGCGGGATGCGAATGTCGCAGCAGAAGGATTCTACCGGGAGGGAAGGGCCGGCGGTACACTGAGGATAGATAAGAAGAGGAGGGAATCACTCCAGGACCCCTGGGCCCAGGAGTTCTCCCTGTGGGCCGCCTACCATGAAGTAACCGACACATCATACGTATTCCCATACACATATGAGAAGGGAATAAATCTCAAGTCGGGTCTTCACTTCTCCATCCGCCCCAGAACAGATGTTTTTTCCACCAATCTGGCCATTAATCTGGAGAGGTCTTTGTGGGGAAGCGATTTCAATTTCGAGAAGAGCACCTTCCAGCTCCGTCTGTGGCCGGCCAGGCGGTTTCCCTTCCCATTAAAACCGTACCTGAGGCTCTTCCTGGGTTACTCTTCCATCTCGCCTCCCCTTCAGGAACGGTTCAACCTGGCCGGGGCGGGTGTGCTGACCAAGGAATCATACTTCTGGCTGAGGAGTCCGGGGGCTTTCCCCAAAGACTACTACGTCCATTTTCATGTACCGGGGGACGCCAACCTGCGGGGTTACTTCGACGGCGACTTCAGCTTCAAGAGGATATTCGCCTCTAACAACGAGCTTGCTCTACCCTTCCCCCTGCCGGTAGGGAGAGGATTATCCCGGATGCTGGACCCGAAACTGTTCCTTTTTTACGATGTGGGTGTGGTTCTGGATGAGCAGCCGCTGGAGGCACTGCCACCCGGGATGAGACCGGGCTTCGATGATAGCATTTTCGATGAAGCACTGAGCGATTTCGGAGTCGGGATAAAACTGTGGAAGATCACTGCTGAATTTCCCATATACATCAGCCATCCGGAATTGACCGGATACGTGGACAACTGGAACTTCAGGGCTACGGTGGGATTCACCGGGCTGTTCTGATAGGCCGAAGCTAACCTTACTCCAATAATATGATGGTGACCGGACTGGAGACTTCTGACATTGACAAGCCGTCTTTCTCATACGACCCCGCTTTTTATTCCGCCGCAGTTAGTGTCTCTATCAGATGTCCGGGCTCACGGTTATACAGCTTCCGATGCAGTGAAAGAAAGCCGGGAGACAAATATCTTATTGACCAATCCGGGTCAACCCGGCGGTGATACTTCTCCATATATCCAGGAGGGATAAAAATTTCAGACAGCTACCAGGACATAAGCCGCAATCCCGCTATCCTCCGTGTAATAACAGGATATCCTAGCCGGAGCAGAGAGAAATGAACTGGGATTTGACCCTCTCCGCATTCGTGCTGGTATTTCTGGCGGAACTGGGAGACAAGAGCCAGCTTACCGTAATTGCCCAGTCATACAGGTATCATTCCCCGCTATCTGTCTTCTTTGGAGCAGGTGCTGCGCTTACCCTGGTTACCGCAATCGGTGTGACAGGGGGAGATTTGCTGGGGCATCTGATACCCCAGCTGGCCGTCCGGGCAGCAGCAGCCGCCGCATTTATCATAACGGGACTGTACATGTGTAGGGAATCCTCCCGCCTGATACAACCCGGCAATTCTGAAGTAAATGCCGGGGGGGAAAACGGCGGAGAGGTCGAGAGGGACCCTCCCCTGAAATTATGGAGCTGGAAAGCATTCAATACCACCTTCCCCCTCCTCCTGCTTGCCGAACTGGGAGATAAGACTCAACTGGCTGTGGCCGGTCTGGCCATGGATCGTCTTAATCCCGTCTCCGTATTCGCCGGAAGCGCAGCAGCCCTTATTGCTTTAACCGCACTGGGGGTGATACTCGGGCATCAGCTTGGCAGGGTGATGCCCCGCAGAAGGCTGCTGCTGAGGATATCGGCTTCTATATTCATTTTGATTGGAATACTCATTGGGACGGGTCTTATTTAAATCATTCAAATCAGGTTTTTGAAACATAAAGCACCGGGACCATACAGGTGGAATAATAATCCGGATAATTTCAGCAGCTTTTTATCCTCGAACAAAAAGAACTGATATGACATACCGCTGCCGTCCCAACCCCGGTACAATGGCGGCGTTACTATTTTTGAATCAATCACTTATGATCTTACCGGGTGAAGCCGGTGGCCGGGAGAATTGCCATAGTGGATGCGAACGAGTGGGTTCCGCTCTGTACCCCCCCGGTGTTCAGCGGGGGGAGCTGATCTTCGAAACAGGCCGCAGGGACTATTGGAGAACCGGCCACGAATCCGCTGATTCCGGCGGTTTAATCGCCGCAGCCGGAAAATTCCCGGAAAAACGTTCAGGCTGATAATGTGGAAAAGCCCCATCAGGGTTGCGAACAGGCATCCGCACTCCCTGTATTATAAATTCATAAAATTTCTGATCCTGTACCGGAGCAGCTTCCAGGTATAACTTTTCCGGTGCATCCCCAGCATATGGAAATATTTGTTCTCCCGCGGGTTATCAGGGAAGACATGGTACTTTAATCCTGTTTTCCAGGCTGCATAATTAAAACTCAGCTGATCTCTCTTGCTGCCTCTGCAGATTTCATCCCACCACAGGTTCATTGTCCGTATAACATCAGGCTCATTATGTCTTCTGATCAGAACTGCACTGGAAATCAGACCGTTATCTTCTGGATATCCCTCCTTCCTGTATCTCTCCACCTGTTTTGTCATAACTTCCGGGTTATCCTTGTAGTTACCTGTTTTTTTGCCGGTCTCCATCATATAGTTATACTCCTGATAGAGACAATTCCTTTTATCATATTCCGTCTTATTATGGTCAAACACAAGCATGTTACTTTCTGATAAGTATTTATCGATTAATTCACGAACATCTCCCACTATTAAAAAATTTGCATCCATAAATATGCTGATTTCATACTGTTTGAAAATACGATGGGGGCATATTTTCCTGTACCGGCTGTCCCTGGTCGGGTCATCCAGAAAGGGTTCACACTTAACAATATCCCAGGTATTTGATTTCAAGTCGCTGTCAGTAAGACAGATATAATCAATGCCGGGAATACGCGGCTGTGGAATCAAACCTTCATATTGACCGAACAGGGATGTATATATGACTATATTTTCGTCCATCTGTGAAATGTTTAATAAAATTCAGAGATTCAGAACATTGCTTATATTCTTTTGTCTTTTGAAAAACAACTATACCGAACGCTAGTATACAGTGGAAATGACGGGCTATTAAAGAAAAATATTAATTTTAAAGATAATGTGAAGCCAGAAAATGGCGATTTGATACCGCGTGGAATAAGCTTTGCGGTGTGATGGCGAAAGATGTGCCTTGTTGTATTCAGCCCCTGACCGCCAGGCCTTAAATTTTATTGAGTGGGCAGGATATCGTTATTGATAAATCCTTCTGATCGAGGTTAAAAAAACGGAAAGATTCTTACTCTTTTCAGTGGAGTTTCCCCGAAAAATTATCCGGGGATTTAATAAGATATTATATAACTGCCAGCTATTAATATTGATAAGTACAATATGAATACGCGGCGTTTTTTCATCCGGTGCCCGGTGTTTTAAAACCCTCCCCTCTCGAGCGGGCATGGTTTTCTGCCCCGGAAGGGGCAGAAAGAGCGAGCCCGGGGCGCAGAGCTTAAGATTTCCGCGGCCGGCGAGAAATCGACAGCGATTCTGAAACACCGGGCACCGTAACAATGCGGATCGAATAAAATCGGGGAAACTCCAGTTCTTTTTACCCTTGAACAAAAATGACAGATATGACACACTGCTTCTGTTCTCATCACAGTACAGGGGTGACGTTACTATGGTTAATCAGTCCTTTAAAATCTTGTGAGGTGAAGCTTATGGTCAAGAGAATTGCCATAGTGGGTGCCGGAACTACGGGGTTCCGCTCTATTAGCCCGGATGTTTCTTACCGGGAGCTGATCTTCGAAGCGGCCCGCAAGGCCTATTCGGATGCCGGCCTCGAACCCACTGATATCGACGGTTTCATAACGGCCGCCGAGGACTTCATGGAAGGGTACAGTATTGCCGATGAGTACTGTCCCGACCAGCTGGGAGCCGTATTGAAACCTACACAGACCGTGCCCGGCGACTTCATTCAGGCGATGGCCACCGGATACATGATGATCATGACCGGAGCTTTCAACATTGTTGCCGTGGAAGCGCACAGCAAGGCGTCAAATGTCATGAACACCGACGAATTGCTCGGATTTGCCATGGATCCGGTATATAACAGGCCCCTTCGGGAGTCTCCCCATGCAATCGCCGGGCTGGAGATGATGCGATACATGTTCGAAACACTTACCACATTCGAGCATTGTGCCAGGGTGGTCAGCAAGAACAGGGTCAATGCACTGGCCAACCCGTACGCAGCTTACGGAGCGGATATTAATGAATCGGATGTATTAAACTCCGAACCGGTATCCATGCCCCTTCGCAGGCTGGATATAGCCGATCACGCCGATGGTGCGGTGGTAGTAGTTCTTGCCGAGGAGAGCACCGCCAGGGCGCTGACAGACGTACCCATCTGGATAGAGGGGCTGGGATGGTGCAGCGGCACGCCTACCCTGGAGATGCGGGACTGGGGAGAGGCTTCATACGCCTCCTATGCCGGCGAGATGGCCTACCGGATGGCCGGCATAAGCAATCCCGCTTCCGAAATCGACTTCGCCGAGATCTCCGACGAGTACTCCTACAAGGAGCTTCAGCACCTGGAGGCACTGAAACTGTGCCAGAGGGGAGAAGCAGGCGACGTAACCGAAGCCGGCGAAACCAGTGCCAGTGGTACCATTCCGGTGAATATCTCCGGCGGTGCCCTGGGAGTGGGACACCTGTTCGAAGCTTCGGGCGGTCATAAGATATATGAACTGGTGGAACAACTCCGTGGCGAGGCCGGTACCAGGCAGGTGCCGGACGCCGAAGTGGGACTTGCCCAGACCTGGAGGGGCGTCCCCACCGCCACCGGAGCTGTAGCTATTTTATCAAATTCGTAGGAGGTCTCTTGCAATGGGATACAGAAAAGTTGCTATAGTCGGCGCCGGACTGACACGCTTCGTGCGGCGCGCGCAGGAGACGGGCAAGGAGTTGTCCTGGCAGGCCGCCAGTATGGCTCTGGACTCCTGCGAACTTACCCTGGACGATGTCGATTGCGTTACCCTGGGAACTGCCCCGGACGCTTTCGATGGAGTTCACTACAACGGCGAATATCTCCTGGACGGAGCCGGCGGGGTTAATAAACCGTACATGCGACACTTCGTTGGTGGAGGTACGGGTGTATTCAGCCCCATACACGGCTGGTTCCACGTGGCCAGCGGGATGGCGGATATATGCCTGGTGGTGGCGGAGGAGAAGATGTCTACATGCGTACCCCATCCCCAGGGAGCATTTCTGACCATTTTCGATCACACCACCGAGCAGCCTCTGATGCCGAACCTTATCTGGATATTCGCCCTGGAGATGAACAGATATATGGAGACCTACGGTATCTCCAAGGAGGATATCGCCCGGGTCTCCGTCAAGAACAAGAAAAATGCCATGGATCATCCCTGTGCCCAGATTCCCCAGGAGATAACCGTGGAAGATGTGATCAATTCGGAATGCCTGGCCTGGCCGGTCAACCGGCTGGATATCAGCCCCGCCTCCGACGGAGCCGGAGCTATAGTTCTGGCCAGTGAAAGGGTGGCCCGCAGACTGACCGACAAACCGATATGGATAGACGGGGTGGGGCACGCTATCGATACGGCGTACTGGGCAACCAGGGATCTCTCCTATCCCACTTACGTGGAAACCGCTGCCAGACACGCTTACGAGATGGCCGGAATAACCGAGCCGGACAAGGAGATCCATGTTGCAGAACCGTACGATCCATTCGATTACAAGGAACTTCATCACATGGAGGGACTGATGCTCTGCCCCAGGGGCAAGGCGGCTCAAATGACCGCTGACGGAGTTACCCAGAGGGACGGCAACATGCCCATATGCCCATCCGGGGGAGCGCTGGGTGTAGGAAACCCCATCGCCGCCACCGGGATGATGAAGGTAATAGAAATCTTCCTGCAGCTCAGGGGCGAAGCGGGCAAACGCCAGGTTCCCGGGAATCCGAGGACAGGCCTGGTTCAGGCATGGGGCGATCTGATGCAGATGGGAACGGTAGTGGTGATGAGAAGATAACTTTAGCCGGTCCGGAGGCTATCCTAAATCAAGGAAAAGCCCGAGGACCTATCCCGGATTACGGTTATCCGGCTTCCGGGAGTATAGAATGATTTAATTTATTCTGTTGTAACCAGATGCGAGAAGGAGAAAATGGAAATGAAACTGGAAGATTACGAACTCGGTGGAACCGCGCTTCGCTCTTCCGATATAAAGGAGGGAAAGGTTCTCTCCACCCAGTGGAAACCTGACCTGGCCTACGCATGGGATGACGGGGTGGCCATCGGGCGCTATCTGGCCGAACTGAAGAATGGGCGTATCATCGGAAGGGCCTGTTACGAATGCCACCGTATCATGATTCCCCCCAGGATGTTCTGCGAGCTGTGCTTCCGGCCCACCGATCAATGGGTTTACCTGGAGGAGACCGGCACGGTGAATACATTCAGTATCGTGCATGTCAACTGGGATGCCTCCAGAAGGAGCAAGGATGAGCCCCCTTTGATTCCCGCCGTTATCGAGATAGACGGAGCATCCGGAGGAATGGGGATAATGCATATGATAAGCGGGGTGGATCCCGGAGATGTAAAGATCGGAATGAAGGTAAGGGCGGTGTGGAAGAAGGAGGAGGAGAGGACCGGAGCGATCACCGACATCCTCTACTTCAAGCCCGTAAAGGGCGGAGGGAAGAAGAAAAAGAGCAAAAAGAAATAATGCCGGATATAAAAGGAGAGGAGTGGATATGGCAATAACGGAGAGATTTACCAACACCACCAGGCCGACCTTCTGGGAGGGAAGGATACCGGTGGACTATCAGTACACCTTCGGCCTGGCCGGTGAAAAATTCTTCAGGGCCATAAAAGACCAGGGGACCTTTATGGCTACCTACTGCGCTACCTGCGATATAGCCTACCTGCCTCCCAAGATATACTGCGACAGGTGTTTCACCAAACTGGAGGAGTATATCGATGTGGGAACCCGGGGATGCGTGGAAACTTTTACCGTTTCATTCCATGACATGGACGGTTCGGTCAAGGAGAAACCCACCATCCTTGCTTTCATCCGGATAGATGGAACGGACGGGGGCCTGATTCACTACATCCTGGGAATAGAGCCCTCAGAAATTGCAATAGGTATGCCCGTGGAAGCCAGACTCAAACCCAAGAACAAGAGGGAAGGTTCGATAGAGGATATCCTGGGATTTGAACCTGTGTAGCAGCCCCGGAACGAAAAAATGCTTTTCCTGTAACCGTTATTAATTCTGGATCAGCTGTAAAGGGATATATAAATTCGAAGGGAAGAGAGTTTGCTCTCTCTTCCCTTCCGTCCCTGAGGCTTTTCGCTACTGTTGCTCAGGTTGCCTCCATTTCGGCAACCTAAAGGTTCACCTTTAACGATGGAGGGCGTTTTTTCAATTCAAGGCACCCTGGTAAACCGGGTACCCTGCGGGCTCACCTTTGATTCTAATACATAAACTAACAATTATCGTGCCAACTCATTAAATAAAATCAAATGTTTGAAAAAGATATTCCAGGATTGTGGAAAAAGTGGAAAACAATCATAACTTACACATCGACAAGCTATTAGGTTATTCGCTCATTGTTGATATGTTGTTATGAAGTGTTGATATTCAGGCAAATAAGCACTTTTGCCCATTATAAGGCAAATTTAAATTATTTAACAGATAGCGGGTTGGCGTAAAATTATTTACTCAGATGTGCAAGACATGAACAGAATTAGTTCTTGTTCTCGCCTTGGTGGGTATCCCGGCGGTAAGAACAACATCTCCTTTGAATCCCGCCTCCTTTACCTTCTCCCTTACTATGGCGAATATACGGTCGGTGGTTTCTATCCTCTCCACAGGTATTGCCCTGACTCCCCAAACCAGTGCCATATGCCTGATTACCGGAGAGGAATCGGTGAGTGCCAGTATGGGAACATCCGGCCTCAATCTCGCCATAATCCTTGCTGTTCTGCCGGTATGGGTGAGACAGGCAATGGCGGATGCATCCATCCGCGAGGATATCTTTGCAGCGCCTACACATACAGCTGCGGATAGCCGTTCCCCCTTCCTTCCGCATTCATCCTCGGACTGAGGCATATTTATCAGAGCCTCCCTGGAAAGATAGGAAGCTACCCGGGTATCTCCGTACTTCTCCACCTCCTCGATTATCCGGCTCATTATGGAGACACTCTCCACCGGGTATTTGCCCGTGGCGGTTTCGGCGGAAAGCATCACCGCATCAGTTCCGTCCAGCACCGCATTGGCCACATCACTGGCCTCAGCCCTGGTGGGTCTCTCCGAGTGGACCATCGATTCCAGCATCTGGGTGGCGGTTATAACCGGTTTTCCCATCTTCACGCTCTTCTCGATCAGTGATTTCTGAACCAGTGGTACCTCCTCGGTGGGTATCTCCACCCCCAGGTCTCCCCTGGCTATCATTATCGCATCGGCTACATCCAGGATTTCAGTTATAGAATCCAGCGCCTCCCTTTTCTCTATCTTGGCCACCACCTTGGAGGATGCTCCCCTGTCCTTCAGAATCCATTTCAGCTCCCTGATCTCGTCCGCTTTCTTAACAAAAGAGAGCGCTACATAATCAAATCCCAGTTTTATTCCGTACTCGATATCCTCCCTGTCACTTTCGGTCAGAGCAGCAGTACTTATATTCACGCCGGGAAGGTTAACTCCTTTCCTGGGAGTAAGTACCCCGCCGTGTATTACCCGGCATCTGACCAGGTCATCCTCTACTTCTTCCACCTGAAGGTGGATTATACCATCCGCCATATAGACATTGTCACCCTCTGATACATCCCTGGGCAGGTTCATGTAATCGACCGTTACCGTTTTTTCACCACTCTCTCCTCCATCCCGCGTGGTCAGAGTGAGAATCTCATTATCGTTAACCAGCATCTCGCCTCCGGGCACCTCGCCGATCCTGATCTTCGGACCCTGGAGATCCTGCATTATGGCCACATCATCGTTAATTTTCCGTATTCTCTCTACTATTTCACCCTTGTCCTCACGCTTTCCATGGGAAAAATTTATCCTGGCTATATTCATCCCTTCATCCACCATCCTCCTCAAGGTCTGTTTGTCCGATGATGCCGGTCCAATGGTGCATACGATCTTTGCTCTCCTCAAATTAATACCTCCAGACTTCTCCCGGATCACTCCCGGCTTTCATCCCGCCACCCACCGGCTGTGATTCCGGCATCTAAATTATATGGTCCCGGAACTTCAGCTCTTTATTTTAATAGCTCCCAGTTACATATCAAGACTATTCGACAAAGGGTTGCTTTTCTGTTAACTTAAGCTATCGACATTCAACAGATATCGGCCGGAAATGTTTTTTACCTTAATATCGTCATCCCCCGGCTGTTTCTTTAAAGGTAAATTATTTTGAGGAAGCAAGTTTTACATGTCATATATTCACTGTTCCGCGGAGGAGCGGAGAAACATATAGAGACAATAGCCACCGCCCCCTCAACTAAATACCGGCATCTGGTCTGTTCCCTGACCTCCGGCGACGAATTGGTGGATAGTATGAGATCAGCCGGTATCCCTGTATTTCTGCTGGGCAAGAAATTCAGGGGCGATCCCGGAGTCATGCTGCCTCTGGTAAGATTGATAAGAGACCAGAGAGTGGATATAATCCATCTCCATAATACTTCGGGAACATTCTGGGGAACCCTGGCAGCCATTCTGGCCCGCACTTCCATACCGATAGTAAGAACGGAACACAGTCCTTACATTCCGGCCAGATCACCACTGCTGTACCGCTCTCTCCATTCCTACCTTACCGGAAGGAGCGAGAAGATCATATGCGTATCGGATCATGTGAAAAAAAGCCTGATAGCGAATCTGCCCCGGTGGAAGGATAAGTACGTTACCATCCACAACGGCATTAACATAGACAAATTCAAGACATCCTTGAGCAGGAAGGAATGCAGAAGCCGGTTTAAGCTGCCCGCCGATGCTGGAATCGTCGGTACCATCGGACGTCTGATAGCCCTGAAAAACCACGCCCGTCTTATTCAATCTCTGCCTGCCGTTAGAAAGGAGGTCAAGGATGTTCACCTGGTCATCCTGGGTGAAGGGGAGCTTAAATCAAAACTCCGGCAGTTGTCTGTCGACTTCGGAGTAAGCGATTCCGTTTCATTTCTCCCTTCTACCGATGATATAGACGAATTCCTGAGGTCCCTGGACGTTTACATTCTTCCCTCCCTCTCAGAAGGTCTTCCCCTCACCCTGCTGGAGGCCCTTGCAGCAGGGATCCCCGCAGTGGCCTCCTCAGTGGGAGGTATTCCTGAAATTATAAAAGACGGCTATGACGGCTATCTGATATCTCCGGTCAAAGAAGATGAGATAGCCGGAAGGATAACTGACCTGCTGCGCCATGGGAACACAGCAGCGGATTTCGCCAGGCGGGGAGAAGAGACAGTCAGGGACAGATTCTCTGCAGAACAGATGATCTCGAGAACAGAAGAATTGTACGACAAACTTCCCCCTGCCGGCAGCGGGGATTGAGAAATATGTACCGTTGTCACAATCCAACAGATCTGACATGGCCAATCCTCAAAAACAACCCTTAAAAGCGCAAATGTGATATTTTTTCTTGCGCTTCATGCCCTTGATATCTCAACCCCCCTGTGGGGCGCGGCTTACTGATTTGCCACAGACAGATAGAGGCAGCGGCCAGTTCTTCCTGACTCTTGCAACCAAAAATCCTTACCCCTCCTCAGATTGGGAGCTCTGAAAATAGCCGGCACCGGATAATCGAAAAAACAGCAGAGAGCCGGGGATACCGCCGGATTAAATATCTTGAACTCAATGTAGTATTGTCTTAAATTGTTGTTAACATGAATTTAAGAAAACTTGGAAAGACAGACCTGGAAGTCTCGGTTATAGGATTTGGCGGTATTCCCATACAGAGACTATCCATCAAGGAATCTGAAAAGGTTCTGCTTCATGCTCTGGACCGGGGAATCAACTTCTTCGATACTGCCAGGGGTTACACCGACAGTGAAGATAAGATGGGAAGGGCCCTCTCCGGCCACCGCGATAAAATCATTCTGGCTTCCAAAGCACTCTCCAGGGGAGCCGGGGGAATGAGAAGGGAGCTGGAAACCAGCCTCCGGAAGCTCCGCACCAGCTTTATCGATCTTTATCAGTGTCACTCGGTGGGCAGCATGGAAGAACTGGATAAACTCATATCCGGCAGAGGAGCTTACCGGGCTCTGGAAAAAGCCCGGCAGGAGGGCAAGATCCGCTGGACAGGCTTTACCAGCCATTCCCGTGAGGTCACCATGAAGGCTCTGGAAACTGATCTCTTCGACACCATTCAGATTCCATTCAGTATAATAGAAAACGACTGGAAGAAGGATGTTATCCCGCTGGCCGGGGAGAAGGGAACCGGTGTAATAGGAATGAAACCCATTGCCGGGGGAGCCATCCAGAATGCCTCCGCCTCCCTGCGCTACATCGTAACCGAAGGAGTGGATGTGGCTATCCCGGGAATGGACACGGTAAC
Source organism: uncultured bacterium (assembly GCA_964613215.1). GTDB lineage: Bacteria > Krumholzibacteriota > Krumholzibacteriia > Krumholzibacteriales > CAZTHK01 > CAZTHK01. The sequence goes on from CAZTHK010000006.1 coordinate 86,419, forward strand.
CCAGGTTGACCAGAATGCATCTGTTGGCCGGGAAGAGCCAGCCCCCCCGACCGAATCTGAGATGGGGGAACTGCTGAAAGAAAAGGAACAGTGGGGAGAGAAATTCTGCCGCCGCTGTGGGTACTGCATGCCATGCCCTGAAGGTCTTAAAATACCCTTTCTTTTTATTATCCAGGGATACTACAGCCGCTATGGCCTTCAGGCCTGGGCCCTTCAGCGCCTGAACAAACTTGATAAATCATATTCGGATTGCACCGCCTGCGGGGAATGCCTGGAGAAATGCCCCTATCAGCTTCCCATACCGGATATGATGGAACAGTTTGCCGAAGAAATGGAATGATCAAATCAGGCAGGTTCCATGGTCATCACCCACCTTTACCTTCAGCAAGAATTGGTGCAGGGATTGAGTTTCAGCGGGACTTATATAAAATTCCCCGGTATTTAAAAAACTTCCCCCCGGCAGGTTTAAATTTATTATATTAAAAATGTGTTGACACCAAAGAGGAGGTTAAATAAAAATTAGGTTATAAAAAATGTTACCAGGCGGGGAACAGGACTTACTTTTGCAATAATGCTAAAATGAAGTTCCTCAATGGAGTGATTGGCAAGATTTTTTAATATGGCTGCAAGAAATTCTTTCAGCTGATATTAAGGGGGTGATTTTAGAGGGCCGTATCTGTTCTAGAAATGTTAAGCCTTAATGTATACGGATGAGCCAGAATCCGAGGGGAGGATTTGAAATGAAAAAGTTGTTAATACTCGGCATAGCGCTTCTGCTGATCAGCGGAAATGCTGTGGCCCAGGGCGGCTATGGATATATCGGGTTGTTTGTCGATGACATGCACAGCACCTGGTGTACTACCGCCTCCAGCTTCGATATGTACGTATGGTGCCTGCCCAGCACAAATGGCATGATGGGGTTCGAGCACGCCATCAGCTATCCGGGAAACATAATACCAAGTACGGTTACCAGCAATAGTTCAGTAATATCTGTTTGCATGGGAGACCTTTCAAGCGGTATTAGCTGCGGTCTTAATGCCTGTGAGGAGGATTGGATCTGGACCCACAAACAGACCCTTTTTGTTACGGATGGCGTGCAGACAAATATCGAAATCATAGAACATCCCGACGTGGGAGCATACCAGTTTACCAACTGTGAAGACGGCTTTCCAATTGAGGCCTGTGTAAAGTTCACCGACATCATGGTAAATACGGATCCCACCTCTCCCTCCTGTGTAAGAGGCACCGGTGAAGAAAGCTGGGGAGCTATCAAGTCGTTATACAAGTAAGCCTTATTCAATACCTTTAACCGGGAGCGGGCTGTTATCAATCAGGGTCCGCTCCTTTTTTGTTTGATACCACCATTTCAAATATAGATAAATGAACCCCTGCCGGTATGCTGGCACAGGTTCGTCCCGCCGGGATAAATCCGACATTAATCCTCCTTGCCGATCCCGGCCAGCTGTTCTACTGTCTTCTTCGCCAGATTCATCCTGATCCCGGACTCATCTTCGAATCCGGTTACCACACCCATCCGGTTCCGGTAGCTGAAAATCAGAATTCTTCCCCTGTACCTGTCATCACCCTCTGCTGCCAGGAATATCTCTCCGCCTGAATCCACCTCTTCCGCTTCCACACCCAGCCTCTCCCGGTACCAGTTGAATACATCATTGTAATCCATATCCTCATGGGAGGGAAAAATGTATAGCCGGCCCTCTGCATTCTCCTTTTTATAATCGGCAACCAGCGCCGGGGGGAATTCAGTGCTTCCCAGAACTCCCTGGTTGATAAAGTTAATGCTTCGCTCCACCATTCCGTCCCCGGGAAAACAATCCAACTCCGGGGGCAGCTTGCCCGCCTCCGTGATACCTCCGGCAATTCGCCGGGCAAACTTCTTCATGGCCTCTTCCGGCCCGCTTCCCTCCGAGTATACCATCACCTTCACGTAATAACTCCCCTTCCACATGTGCAGGGAGTATGAATCTCCGAAGGAGTCATTGCCTATGGAGTACTGCTGCGAATCCGGGGTTCTGAACTGGCTGAATATGCCGAAGGCCATCAGGGGAGAAGAGTGCCGGTAGATCTCCAGATTCAGCGATTCGTCCTCACCGGAAACATAAGGCTGGGCGGTTACACAACTGAAGTCATAGGTCAGAAAGTGCTCTGCCGCACCATTGATAAATTCCCATAGATTTGCCGGGCCGTAGGTGGAAGGCCGGCCATCCCTCTTCCACCCCTCGATCTCTCCAGATGAGGGAAGAAAATCCGGGGGTGAACATTCACTTGCCCTGACACCTGCACATAAGCAGAATAAAACAAGTACAATAGCGGCAGATTTCTGCAAGATTCCTGTTATTGAATTCATAGTCTTCTCCTTACCTGAGGGAATTATCATCTCCCCACCCTGAAATACGACTCAAGCTCTGACCCACTCCATGGAGATTCAACCATGGCCACCTTTGACCCCTTTGCCGGATTATATACCCCCGGCCGGAAAAATGCAACGTACTGGAGAACCGGCCGGAGACAATAGCAGCTATTTACCCGCTATGGCAAATTTGCTTTGTTTTTGACAACCCCAATCAACAAAACTGAGATCAATGGATAAGGGAACTCCCGGATGTTATTAATATTGAATATTGCCGGCATATCGTTTAACTTCATTAACAAAAGCTGATTTTCCGAAGCTATGGACCTGATACTATAATAAGTCAGAGGTGAAGATATAATTGTTTGTCCCGAGGCGATTAATGCCGACTTACCATCAGTCCTCATATAATGCTTCTCATTCATATTCCGGCAGTTTTCTCATGCCGGCTAAAAAACTGTTGCTGACAGCATTGGCGGCAGGTGTTTTATACTGGCTGATCGAGGCAATTTTTCACATTCACCTCTTCGGCACCAGTTTCACCTCATTGCTTCTGTTCAGGGCCGGCCGGGAAATATGGCTCAGAGCGGTCTTCTTCGCTCTGGTTTGTGCCGGCGGTTACTACACCATCCACCTGCTCAATGCCCTCAGAGAGATGAGCAGCAGGCTGGAGCAGATAGACCGGCACCATGGCCTGCTGATTAACAATTCGCCCTCAGGCATAATTATAGTGTCGGGAACGGCCGTTAGCTTCATTAATCCTTCAGGGGCAGAGATGCTGGGGGCATCCCAGCCGGAAGAGATAATATCTAAACCGCTGGTCAAGTTTCTGCCTTCACGGCAATACCAGTCTTTGAAAAGATGGCTGAACAGGTCCACCATGAAGGGAGAGGCAAAGGCACTCAGAAGAAAGTTCAAAATGATCAGCCTGGAGGGAAGAGAAATAGACTCCGAAGGCATAGCGTTTCCATTTTACAGGAATGGAATCCCCTCCTTTTACCTGATCTTTCACAGCAAAACTGCTATTGGATACAGGGAGGGAGATATCCTGAAGCGGCAGCGTCTCGACGCACTCGGAACTGTGGTAAGCGGAATAGCTCATGATTTCAACAACATACTTTCCGCCATCGTGGGTAACATCTCTCTGGTGCGTTCAAAGGGAGAGGCAGATAACAGCCTGAATGACATTCTTAATGATCTGGAGAAAGCCACCACCAGGGCAAAGTATCTTACCAAACAGCTGTCCATATTCTCTGAATATGGAACCGATGAGGGAAAACGCTATTCCTACAACCTCCCCCGGATAATAAAAGAGTCATCTGATCTGGTGCTTCACGGCTCTAAACTTTCCTGCAGGTATCACTTCTCCGATGATCTGTGGAAAGTCAGAGTAGACCGCAGAGGCCTGGTCCAGGTTATCAACAATGTAGTCATTAATTCCAGAGAGGCAATGCCGGCGGGAGGAGAGATAGAAATAGGTGCTGAAAACATCGCCGTAAGCGCCGGAGATATTCCCGGACTGGAGGAGGGAGATTATGTCAAGATCCATATAAAGGATAGCGGAGTGGGCATTCCCGGCAAGAATCTGGAAAGGGTCTTCGAGAATAATTTCACTACCAAAAAGAACAGTAGCGGAAGAGGTCTCAGCATAGTTAAGCATCTTCTGAATAGCATGGGAGGCGGGATAACAATACGATCCAAACCATTCTTCGGAACCACCGCAGAAATATATCTTCCTGCGGTCAAAACGGAGAAAAGGCATTTGCGGGGAAACAAACCGAAATTCGATATAAAGGGACCGGTCAAGGTCCTGGTCATGGACGATAACGAGTTGGTCCGGAATGTACTGGGCAGGCTCCTGATTAATTTTGGTTGTTCCGTGGAATATACCGAGGATGGCGAGGGAGCCGTTGACCTCTACCGCAAAGCTCATCAGTCAGGTATATCCTTCGATATTGCCATTTTTGATCTGACTGTAACGGGTGGAATGGGGGCGAAGGAAGCCCTGCGGCAGCTCCTTCAATTCGATCCGGAGGCTAAGGTCATTGTTTCCAGTGGCTACATAAATCATCCGGTAATAAAAAACTACAGGGATTATGGCTTTTACGGAGCCATTGCCAAACCGTACAAGGCAGAAGAGCTCAAGCTCACCCTGGGCAAAGCATTAAAGGAGAAATGATAAAATGGGATTCTTAAAGAGGCTTCTGGGCCTTGAGGTAAGGCCCGGAGAGCCGGAACCTCTCTCGGACAGCAACTTCTCTCCGCAAATAGAGCAGTCTGATCTGCCGGTGGTCATCTATTTCTTTCACCTCTGGTGTGGATCCTGTCAGGTGATGGGGGGATTGTTGAATGAAATCGGGCCGGAATATCTGGAAAGGGTTAAGATGTTCAAGATGGATGTCACTAAAAACCCGGCCTCGGCCAATGAATTCAAGGTGGAATCGGTCCCCGCCATTGTGGTGTTAAAGGATGGCAAGGTTCTGGGAAGGCTCACCGGGCTTATCCCCATAAATAAGCTGCGGGAATGGCTGAATGAACAGATTGCAGCGGAGGAGACAACACCTGAATGATTATCCAGGCAGCAACAAGAAGAAGCCGGTACCTCGCTTTCACTGAACAGGGGAGATAACGGAGGATTTTGAAACATACCAGAAGGCCCTGGATAAAGATTACAGGGAATTATAATATGAAGGGGATTATTTAACATGGACAACATCGATTATAAGGTTTCCGGCTTTAAAAGAATAAACGGTCCCGGCGGGGAAAATCTGCCTTCACTCTTTATCAGGACTCTGTTTTTATCGCTAATAATCTTTATCTCACTGTCTGCAATTAACTCGCCGGGGGCACTAGCACAGGATGAGGGACTCGACTTTTTCATCAGGGTATCCGGCGGTTACAGCGCGCCGGAACTGGAAAATCTTTCCGGCGAGCTTACCAGCCAGGGTTCTGATGAATTGGGTGATGGATATGGAATCAGCCTATCTCTGGGCAGCAGTCTGATGGGGAGTGCATGGATGGCAGAGGCAACCTTTTCGGCATCTTTCTATGAGAGCTTTTTCTATCAGAACGAGTACGAGGATTTCGAAGGTAACCTCTCCCATCAGCGCTACGGCCTTATAATCTGGAGGGACCTGATGCCGGGTAGCTCCAGATTTACCCCCTTTGCGGGAGCGGGGCTGGGATACGGAACCACCAAGCTGATTTCGGGAGGAGGGAAACTGGGTTCCTTTCAGTGGGAAGCCCTGGGGGGAATGCAGATAAGAGTGAAGGGGAACTTCAGCCTGCTGATGGAGGCGAATTATCGATCTTCCTTCACCGGGGACACATATGATTCTCCTTATCTGAAGAATGTGGAGGGGGACGCAGTTTACGACAGCGGGGGATCACCTCTCAAAGACCGTTACTCCTCTCTTGAACTGAGGATCGGACTGGTTATAAGGAGGCATGAAACTGAAAGCAACTAAATTAACCTCTGTTATCCTGGCCGCATCCCTCAAAAACTGCTCTCTGGAGGAAGCCTGACCGCAGGGTGATAATTATACCGGCGGGTTTACGGCAGGGTCAATCCAACTGACATAATAAGTTAATTATATTGTTGCCGGCAAATTAATTATAGCCGAACTGGTCCGGTTGCGACCCGGATTTATGCAAAATATTTAGTTGAATTTTTCCGGGATTTCTTTTACCTTGTTTTTACTATGCCACAAACTTTATTAAAAACTTTATACATAATCACTTACCGCCAGCCACAGGAGGAATAGCGTTATGGAAATGCTCCTTTCCGGTAACGAAGCTTTTGCCAGGGGATTTTACGAACACGGCGGTGAATTCGCCTCCGCCTACCCCGGCACTCCCAGCACGGAGATACTGCAGGTGATAGGACATTTTTTCAAGGATGAGGTGTATGCAGAATGGGCCATAAATGAGAAGGTTGCTCTGGAAAACGCAGTGGGAGCCTCCTACGGCGGAGCACGTTCCATTGCGGCCATGAAGCATGTGGGGGTTAATGTTGCCGCAGACCCGCTGATGACTCTCTCCTATACGGGAGTGGGAGCCGGACTTGTCATTCTATCCGCCGATGATCCCAGCCTGCATTCATCACAGAATGAACAGGATAACAGGCAGTATGCCAGGTTCGCCTCTATACCCTGCCTGGAGCCATCCGACAGCCAGGAGGCCAAGGATTTTGTCAAGGATGCCTTCGAGATCAGCGAGAAATTCGATACCCCCGTACTGGCAAGGTTGACCACCCGCATTTCCCATTCCAAGGGGGTAGTGGAAATAGGGGAGCGGAAGACGGTGGATCATCCGGGATTCGAAAGGAATATCACCAAGTATGTCATGGTCCCCGCTCATGCCATCAAACGCCATAAGATAGTAATTGAAAGACTGGAGAAACTCAAAGCTTTCGCAGAGGATACCGGACTGAACAGGATAGAGTGGAACGGCAGGAAGGTGGGTATAGTCACCGGGAGTATAGCCTACCAGTATGCTAAGGAGGCATTACCTGATGCCAGTATACTGAAGCTGGGAATGGGATATCCGCTGCCCATGGAAAAGATCAGGGATTTTGCATCCCGGGTGGACCGACTATTTGTGGTGGAGGAACTGGAGCCATTCTACCAGGAGCAGATCAAAGCTGCCGGGATAGAGGTGGAGGGGAAGGAATTCTTCTCCAACTATCTGGAACTCAATGTGACCAGGGTCAGAGAAGGGTTTGCCCGGGCGGGCGTACTGGACTACCGGGTGAAGAAAACCACCAGGGAGGATGTCCTTCCCAGACCCCCGGTTTTATGCCCGGGTTGCCCTCACCGCGGCCTGATGATGGCGCTCAGAAAGCTGAAGGTTTACACCACCGGCGATATCGGATGCTACACCCTGGGAGCGCTCCCTCCTCTCGAACAGATCGATACCTGCCTCTGCATGGGCGCTTCCATAGGGCATTCCTTCGGTATCGAGAAGGCGGGCAAGACGGAGAAGAAGACAGTGGCCCTGCTGGGCGACAGCACCTTCCTTCACAGCGGCATAACATCTCTGGCCAGTGTGGTTTACAACAAGGGAACCCAGACTACCATCATAGCCGACAACAGGATAACCGCCATGACCGGCGGCCAGGATCATCCCGGCACTGCCAGAACACTGATGGGGGAACCCGCCCACGCCATAGATCTGGAAGAACTCTGCCGGGCGCTGGGGGTGGAACACGTTGTAAAGGTTGATCCCTACGACTTCGATGCCACCGTGGAAGCACTGCGCGAGGAGATAAACAGGGATGAAGCATCGGTGGTTATAACCACCCGCCCCTGCATGCTGTTCCCTCAGAAGATAACCGACACGCCCTATACCGTTCAACTGGATGAGTGCATCGCCTGCGGGGCATGCTTCCGGGTGGGATGTCCCGCCATATCGGTATCGGAGGAAACCAGTGAAAAGGGCAAGCCCAAGGCTGAGATCGACCAGGTGCTGTGTACCGGTTGTTCTCTCTGCGCGCAGATCTGCCCCACCGATGCAATCGTAAAAACGGAAGAATAAAATAGAGAACAGAGAAAGGATCCGGAAATGAGTAATAACGTTCTGATAGTTGGAGTTGGCGGACAGGGCGTTCTTCTGGCCAGCGAGATGCTCAGCGAAGTGGCCCGGGTGGGCGGTCTGGATGCCAAAAAGAGCGAGGTTCACGGCATGTCCCAGAGGGGAGGAGTGGTATCCAGCCACGTACGATTCGGCGAGAGGGTGGCATCTCCCCTGATACCGGAGGGAGAAGCTGATGTTGTTCTTGCTTTCGAACTGGCGGAAGGCTACCGCTGGATCAATGAATTGAAGGAGGGGGGAAAGCTTATCGTCAACCGCCAGAAGATGGTTCCCCCTATAACCGCCACCGGGAAATTTTCATATCCCGGGGATGTCGAAGATAAGATAAAGGGGCGGGTGAAGGATGCCATGATCATCGACGCTATCTCCATGGCCAGGGAACTGGGCAATCCCCGGCTGGTCAATACTATTCTTCTGGGAGTAATGTCCAATTTCCTGGAACTGCCCGAGGAGATATGGCTGAAAACCATAGACCGGATGGCTCCCAAAAATACCGGCGAGCTCAACAAGAAGGCATTCCGGAGTGGCAGGGAAATAAAGTCGGGAGAGGCATAAGCGAGGGATATCACTGGACGAATCTCTCCCGCTTCTGAAGATTGAACAGTCCATAAAGCAGGGCCAGCAACGTTCCTGCGGTAAGATAAATCCTGTTTTTGAATACCACATCCGCCCATATTGCCTCACTGATCTGGTCAGGGATAGAGAAGGGATTGAGGAACAGGTTCCACTTGCTCCCCCCCAGTGATGCCGAGGCTATCCAGAATGCCAACCCTATCACCACCACCAGAACAGCGGTGCCGTTGCCGCTTCTTACCAGGGTGGAAAACATGAAGGCCAGGCTGCCGATGAAGAACACCGGGAACATGAGGTGATACACCATTCTGAAAACCGGTATCCTCACCAGTACAAATGCACTCATCAGGCTGAAAACCACCAGCATTAAAAATACCAGCAGATATATCATCGCCAGCCGTACCAGCCACACCTTGTACCGGTAATTGGGAATTCCGAAGAGAATCTCTATCATACCCGAATCGATATCATTCTGGATGCCGAAGGTGGCCGGATAGAATATCAGGAGCAGGCCGGGAAAGAGCAGAGTATAGTATACCGAACCGGAATCCGGATCCGAGTCCGAGCCGAAAAAATTAATCGCCGCTACCAGAAGAAAAAATGCCAGGGCGGCCAGGAGGAAATAGACAAACCTGCTGGCAAAGATTATACCGATGTTGTACCGGGCAAACTTGAACAGGCTGTCAGCTCTTTCCCGGTAATCCTTCAGCTTTTCTCCGCCGGGGTCAGCTCGGTTTTCCAATATTGCAATCCTCCTTAGCCTTACCGGCTCCCGCCGGCATTGTCTTCTTTCGCCATTCCTTCAGTGCGTTTCAGCATCCAGAGATAGGCATCCTCCAGGGTGGGAGTGACACCCTCGGCATCATCCCCGGGCTTTTCCCGGCTGAGGCAGCGGACCCTGGTCCGGTCTCCTGCCCTCATGTGGTGAACCACTATCATCTTCCGCTTGAGGGACTCCAGTTCGGAAGGGTCTACATAGAACTGCCAGGTCACTCCCCGGGCCGTTTCGGTCATCCTGGAGGGCTCCCCCAGATAACAGAGATTACCCCTGTCCAGAACTGCCACCCGGTTGCATGAACTGCTGATATCTTCGATGATATGGGTGGAGAAGATAACCACTCTCTCCCTGCTCAACTCCACCAGCAGGTTTCTGAACCTTATCCTCTCCCTGGGATCCAGCCCGGCGGTAGGTTCGTCCACCACCAGAATCCTGGGCAGGTGCAGAAGAATCTGAGCTATGCCTATCCGCTGTTTCATCCCTCCGGAAAAGGATCCAATCTTCTCCCCCCGGCGACTCTCCATATGCACAGCCGATAGAACGTAATCCACCAGTTCCCTCCTCTCCTCCCTGCCGGTTTTTCCCTTCAGCATGGCCTGATAATCGAGAAAATCCTCCGCCTTCATATTCTGGTAGGCACCGAATTCCTGGGGCAGATAGCCGATCAGCCCCTGAAGCTCCTCCCGGTACCGGTTTACATCCAGATCATTTATCCACACCCTCCCGTAACTCTGCTCCAGTATCCCGCAGATTATCCTCATCAGGGTGGTCTTTCCCGCTCCGTTGGGACCCAGCAGCCCGAACATCCCGCTGCCTATCTCCACACTCACCCCATCCAGAGCTCTGAATGATTGTTTCCTTCTGCCAATTACCGGCACCTGTTTTATCAGCCGGTACACACTCCGCCGGAGTGAAGCGAACCGCCCCTCTATCCTTTCCACGTTGACCTTCTCCCGGTGGAGTCGGTTGGAAACAGAATAAACTGCCAGAGCTGTGTACCAGACTATGGCGATGAATATCACCAGGGAAGGATTATCCCAGCGCAGATAGAACAGCACCAGGTGAAACAGGGGGAATCCCCACTTGAATAATTCTTCTCCCATCCCGAGATATTTCAACCCTGCCGGCTGCCCTTTCTCCCTCCACCTTCGCCTCAGCCACACCCCCGGATTCTTCCACATACAGATTATATAAAAGAATACAGCATGGGTCAGAACAAACAGCCAGAAGGGGCTGTCCAGGAAAAAATAGACGAAGTATATCAGGAAACCCAGCAGCGGTACCTGCCAGATCAGCGAATCGGTGTCCAGCCTTCCGCCGGCACCTTCCTCCGGAAGCGACTTTGAGTCATCAGCTGCAATTCCACCCTCTGCAATTCTCTTTCCCCTGTTCCAGTCCCTGACAAACCTGCTTCTCCGGTCGTATATCTTTACTATGTTTCTCAAGGTTATCCTGATAGGCTGATCCGGAGATATAAACCCGGCTCTGGCCCGGCGGAGGCTGTTCATCACCAGATAGGTCGATCCGGGGATCACATTCAGGGAGGCATAAATATATACCATCCTCCATATAATCGAATCCACCTTCAGATATATCAGAATGCAAAGGCCGGCGAACAGTATCAGCTGAACCGCCTTGATCCACCCCTGTAACTCTCTGAACCACTGGATGGCATTTTCCAGCCATAAATAAACCACCGGCACGAAAACCAGGGTGAAAACCGTACTCAGAGACAATCCTCCTATCACCGTTATGGCGAAGGGGGCTCCGATCAGGCCCGCCTCCGCCTCCTTCCCCATGGCCAGGGGTATCATGGCAAATATGGTGGTAATGGCGGTAATAAGAATGGGTCTCACCCTGGCCCGGCCCGCCTCCATTATGGCTCTGGAACGTCGGTATCCCCTTCTGCGCAGGATAAGGGTATAGTCGATAAGAATTATCCCGTTGTTGACTACCACTCCCAGCAGTATCAGCATCCCTATCAGACTGTACATATTCAGAATGGATGTCCCGGTGAATATCAGGGCCCACAGGGATCCTACTGCGGCAAGGGGCACAGTGAACATAATAACCACCGGTGCGTGGAAGGATTCGAATACCGATGCCAGTATCATATAAATCAGAATAAAGGCCACAGTGATAAGAAATATGTACTCGCTGTAGTCAGACTCATCGTGAACCACCTCTACCGCCACACCGGGAGGAATGCTGAGCTGGCTGATCATCCCATCCACCTCCGCTCTGGCAGCATCCAGCAGCGAGCGGGAATCATTTACCTCACTCTGAAAGGAGTAGCTGACCTCTATTACCTTCTCCTGGTTAATCCTCTCTATTCCCGGCATTCCGTAGGAATAAATAATATCCCCCAGCTCCCGGAGCTGGAAGGCCGCCCCTCCCTGACCCCGGATAATCAGCTTCCTCAGATCATCAACACCCCTCTCTGCCGGCTTCCCCTCCCCTGTGGTCCTGACCACCATGTCATACTCCTGGTTGTCCTTCTTGAAGGGGCGGGTGGATTCCGTCTCCGGCTGAAAGCTGTTGATCTCCGTGATGATCGATGACACGGGGATGTCATAGGTCCGCAGCAGCCGGTTGTCCAGGTGCAGATGAATCTCCGGGCTCCTGTCCGAGATACTCATGCTGGCCCTCTCTACCGGGCTCAACTCTCCCAGATAATATTCTATATCCGCAGCTACCTTGATCATAATCTCAAAGTCGCTACCCTTCACTACCACCTTCTCCCTGTGCGCTCCTATCCCGAACATCCTGAGCATACTGGCACTTCCCCCCATTCCTCCCCTCCTGAAGCCGACAGAACCTCCCGGCTCATCGAAGCTTATATCCCCGGCTTCAAAATCTTTTATCTTCCTTTTTGCCAGCTCCTTCACCTCGCCCATACTTCGTCCGTCTATCTCCTTATAATCCTCCTTCAGCCTGAAGGTTATCTCCGCCTCCTCCTGCTCCACCCTGGTTATCATATTTTCAACATGAGGGATATCGCCCGCCATCTTCTCCAGCTCTCCTGCCGCCGCATCGGTCTTCTCCAGAGTGGACCCCGAAGGCATGGCCAGGTAAAGCTTGAAGTATGATTGTTCCGCCTCCTCGGTCACATTCCTGCTCAGGGCCAGACATATTAACAGGCTGGCAAAGAAAACCACTACTGCTCCCACCACAGTGCGGGCAGGATGCCTCAGGGCGGTTTTGAGAATGACGGCGTAAATCTGGATCAACCTGTTTCTCCTGGAAAGAATCCGGAATCTGGCCTCTCCGCCCCTCTCCCTCCTGCGGAGCAAGAATCCGGTCACCATGGGAATCAGCACCAGCGCTACCAGCAGGGAAACCAGCAGGGTGGATATGATGGACACCCCCACATGCCTGCCGGTAAGCTTTATCACGAATGCGGACGAAAATATGAAGGGAAGAAATACGATAATGGTGGTAGCGGTGGCTGCGGTGACAGATCGCCACACCTCCCTTACCCCCTGAGAGATGGCTGTCACCATCTTCCTGCCCCGGGAGATAAGCCGGTATATATTCTCCAGCACCACCACACTGTTATCCAGCAGCATCCCCACTGCCAGGGCCATCCCCACCAGGGTGAGGGTATTGATGGTTATCCCGGCGGCATAGAAGAAGTTCAGGGCGGTGAACACCGATATGGGTATGGCCAGAGCCACTATCACCACCAGTCTGAGATTGCGGAGGAACATCCACAGCACCAGGATGGCCAGAATACCACCTATCACCCCCAGCCGTATGACCATATTTATGTTTTCCCTTATGGTTTCGGATGAGTCATACTGGACCATCACCTCCACATCCTGTCCCTCAAGATCCCGGTTTATCTCATCTATCACCGAGCGGACAGTGGATGCCAGTTCTATCAGATTAACCTGCGATTCCCTGGTAAGCTCAACAGTTACCGCATTCTTGCCGTTGACCCTGCTTATCGATTCCTCCTCCCGGACCCCGAAACTTATATCCGCAATATCTCCCAGCAGCACCGGCCCATCCTCTATCACGGTGATATTCTCCAGTTCGGTTATATCGTTGTATTCTGTCACCACATTAACGAACTGCCTCCGCTGACCCTCCTCTGTCTCCCCTGCAAAGGTATTGCCGGCTCCGCTGGCGGCGATAAGATTCATTATTCCACCGGTGGTTATACGGTAGGCTTCACAGGTCCGTTCATCCAGAACTATCCGGACCGATTTCCTCCTTCCTCCCCTTACCTCTACACCGGCAATCCCATCTATACTTTCCAGCCTCTCCACAACCTCCTCCTCTACGATCTGCCTTACCCGGTCGACTCCACCTCCCCCCAGCACCTGCAATCCCATGAATTTGTCGGTCATGCTCTCGGTATCCAGCTTGGTCACCACCACCCTGAAATTCTCCGGCAGGGATGGAGTGACTGCGTTGATTCTCTCCTGGAGCTTCAGATAGGCGTGATTCATGCTGGTACCCTGCTGGTAATAGGCGAATATGGTCCCCCGGTTCCGTCCGGCGCTGGATGAGATCTCCTCCACATTCGCCGACATGCTCACCACTCCCTCCAGGGGAATTACCACCTCCTGCTCCATATATTCGGGGTCCACCTCTCCGTAATAGGGTAAAGCGTGAACAATAAGGAAGGGCAACTCTGCATTGGGGAGCAGTTCCACCGGCAGAAACTGATAGGAGACCACGCCCAGCAGGACCAGGCCGGCAAAGATCATGATGATGGATATTTTTCTGTCAATTACCAGTTGTCCGAATCTCATCGATTCTCACCGCCTGACAGCAGAAGATTCCCGGGCCGGTTAACTCCGGCCGGTTCCCGCCAGAGCATCCAGCACCCTGTATACACAGGGGATAACGAAAAGGGTAAGAATAGTGGAGGTCACCAGCCCCCCTGTAACCGCCAATGCCATGGGGGAGCGTAGCGAAGCGCTCTCTCCGAATCCGAAGGTCAGGGGGAGGAGAGCCAGGATGGTGGTAACGCTGGTCATGATTATGGGCCTTATTCTGCGCCTTCCCGCCTCCAGTATGGCATCCCGGACGGGCATCCCCTCCCTCTTAAGCTGATTGATGGCATCCACCAGAATGATGGAATCGTTCACCGCGATCCCGGCCAGCATTATGATGCCTATGTATGCCATGACATTAAGAGTCTTGCCCATTATCAGAAAGATCAGTATGGCACCCACCCCGGCCAGGGGGATGGTAAGCAGAATAGTGAAGGGATGTATCAGCGACTCGAACTTCGAAGCCATGACCATATAAACCAGTATCACCGATAGTATCAGGGCAAATCTCAGGCTCCGGAAGGAGCTCTTCCTCTTCTCCTCCTCGCCGGTGACCTTGATTTTGTAACCGGCGGGATGATCGATACCTGCCAGTGCCTCCCCGGTCATCTCCACCACATGATCAAAGGCTATCCCCTCCCGGTAGTCCGCCGATACCCTTCCTATCCGTATCTGGTTCCGCCTGATTATCTTCCGGGGAGCGCGGTCGAATGTGATGCTGGCCACCTCCCCCAGTCTTACATCCCCGCTTGAGCCGGGAATCAGTATCCGGTCCAGTTCACTTATTCCCACCGGCGGAAGCCTGACCACTATATCCCTTAATTCTCCCTCATGCTCCCAGGTGCCCGCATCCCTTCCGGTTAACTTATCACTCAGCTGGCTGGTTATGGTATTTACTCCCACATTGTTAATGCCCGCCTTCAACCTGTCCACCACCACATCCACCTCCGGCCGGCCCTCCTCCAGGCTGGTTTCGATGTTGTAGAGAAAATCCAGACCGGCAAGCTTCTCCCTTACCTCTCCACTCAGAGCGGTCAATGTCTCCAGGTCATCCCCCATGATATCCACGGTTATGGGAGACGATTCTGTTCCCAGTATGGTCTGCAGCACCGACTGATCCCGGACGAACCTCACCTCCATTCCCTCTATGCCCGAAAGCTCCGGGCTCAACGCTGCAATAATATCCCCCATCCCGGTTCTCTCCTGCTGTTTCAGAATAATTCTTATATCAGCAGTATTCTCATCCTCGAATACAGTGGCTCCGCTCGCCATCAGGCCGGTGGCCGGCCCTACCCTGCTGTAGATCTTTTCCGCCCTTTTCCCTGCTATCTGCCTGATTATCTCCTCTATGTTGACTACAGTACTGCGGGTCCTCTCCAGGCTGGTCCCCTCCGGAAGGGTCAGTTCCAGCGAGAATTCCCCGGCCTGGGTCCCCGGCATGAACTCACTTCCCACCACCGGGATCAACAGAAGGGTCCCCCCCACCAGCAGGGCGGAGAGTGCTATCACCAGCCAGCGTCTGTTCAGCACCCTGTCCAGCACACCGGGGTACCAGTCGAATCTTACCGAGCCCTTCCTCAGATAACCTCTTGGTTTTTCAGAGCCGGAAGTCCCTCCCTCCATCTCCGCTTTTCCCCCCGTTGAGGCACACCCTCCCCCGAGAAATCTGCTGGCCAGCATGGGAATTACCAGAACAGCCACTACCAGCGAAGAGATAAGGGCGAAGGCAACCGTCCAGGCCTGCTCTCTGAACAGCTCCCCCGAGGCACCATGGAGATAAACGATGGGCAGAAAAACCACTATTGTGGTAATGGTGGAAGCAATAATAGCTCCCCCCACCTGGGAGGTTCCCTCTATGGAGGCTTCTCCCAGGCTCAATCCCTCTTCGTGGTTTCGGACTATACTCTCCACCACCACGATGGCATTGTCCACCAGCATCCCCGCCCCCAGGGCCAGTCCCCCCAGGGTCATTATATTCAGGGTCAATCCCCTGAAATACATCATGTTGAAGGTCGCCACCACCGATATGGGAATGGCCACCCCTATTATGGCGGTGGTTCCCAGGCGCCGCAGAAAGAGGTAAAGCACCACTATTGCCAGCAGGGCACCGATAAGGGCGGTCTGTTCCACTTCGTTTACCGAAGCCCTGATAAAATCGCCCTGATTTCTTATTGCCTCCAGATGATACCCGGGCAGGGCCTCCTCGATCTCCTTCAGAGACTCCTCCAGGGCCTCCGTTACCTTCACCGTGTTGTATCTGATCTCCCGGTAAACGGACAGTCCCAGGCATCTGCTGCCGTTGAGCCTGACCACACTCTCCGGTTCGCTGTTGCGTAGCTTCACCTCCGCAATGTCCTTGAGATACACCGGGACCTTCTTCCCCTCCGCTGAAGCTCCCGCCAATTCTCCCGCTCCCCGATCCTCCTGCTTGAAAGTCACAATCACATTTTCTATATCCTCCAGGGAACTATAGGCTGAAACCCCTTTTACCAGATACCTCAGCCCCATCTCCACCACCGTACCCCCGGAAATATTCCGGTTGAGGGATTCCACCGTACTGGCAACATTCTCGGGAGTAAGGCCAAAGGCCTCCAGGGTGTAGTTATCCGTCTCGATTACCACCTCCTTCTCCTCCCCACCCGATATCTCCACCTCCGCCACACCGTCGAGCCTTACCAGCTTGTTGCGAATGTAGTTCTCGGCGATTCTTCTCAGCTCGTCCGGATCGGTCATGGTGGTATGGGAGAGGGCGATAAGCATTATGGGATCGGTGTTGGGATCGTGCCGTGATATGTTTATCTCATCGATATCCTCTGCATTCTGCCCCATATCGGTTATGGCCTTCTGAACACTCAGGAATGCCTCCTCCATATCGGTATCCCACTCATACTCGGCGGTAATCTGAGCTCCCCCCACCTTGATCACCGAAGACACCCCCACCACCCCTTTCTCCCTGATAACCAGTGCCTCTATATTTTCCACAAACCTCTCCTCTATCTCTCCGGGGGGGAACTCGCCGGCCTCCAGTTCGATGAAGATGCGGGGGTTGTTCAGCTCCGGAAACAGATCTATCCCCAGCCTGCTGAATGAGATATAGCCCAGAAGCAGTATACCCGTTACTATCATGGTCACCGCGACGGGGCGTTTTATGGAGAAGTTCGAAATTCCTCTCATTGCCATTCTTTCCTTCACTCAACTTCCGCTGTCTCATCCGGAAAGCCGGTTTAGTGGTAATGTAAAACCGGCGCCCTCTAAATAATGCTGATTGAGCCGGGGGAACCCGGCCTGCTCCAATCAGCATATCCAACCCTGCCGCAGGTCAGTGCCGGCCTCAGCATTCTATCTGATTATTCTGACCTCAGAGCGGTCTCTCAGGGTTTCAAACCCTCCCACCACCAGCCTCTCGTTCTTTTTCAGCCCCTTTACCACCTCAACCTCCTCCGGATTTTCCAGGCCGGTTTCTATAACCCTTTCCCGGGCCCTTCCCTGCCTCACCACAAAAACGGTCTTTCCCTGCCTTCTTGACAGTACTATATCCTTGGGAATTACCACGGTACTGTCCCGGCGTGCCACGATAATCTCGGCCTTTATGAACATCCCCGGCCGGAGGATATAATCCGGGTTCTCTACCACCATTGCTGCGGTGAAGGAGCGGGTATCGGGATCGATTGCAGGTGACACCTGGGTAATGTTTCCGGTCAGGGTGTCGTCCGGAATGGAATAATTCATCACCCTCACCTCCTGGCCCGGCTTGATAACATTCATATCCCTGGCGGGAAGATCCACCTCAGTGTAAAGCCTGCTGTAGTCCAGCACCCTGGCCATCTCTGTTCCAGCCTCTACCTTAACCCCGGGGGTATGATAGGGGAGGGAGACGATCCATCCGTCGAAGGGCGCCTTCACCTTCAACTTTTCCAGGCTGATCAGGGCATTATTATAGCTGTAACGGGCGTCGATGTATGCCTTCTGGGCATTCTTCACATCTTTGAGCGTTGCTCCCCCCTTTTCATAGAGGGACTGCTGGCTCTGATACTCCAGCCTGGTGGTCTCCAGGTTGAGTTTCTGCGACTCTATCTTCACATTATTCTCCACCTCCGGATTATCCAGGTGGACTATCCCGGCTCCTTCATTCACCCGGTCACCCATCTGAAAGGGCCTGTTGGTGAGGGGATTCTCCAGAAGCCGGTAGTATCCCCCGTTCTCAGCCTTCAGGGCAACCTCCTTCTCTGCGTAAACCGTAGAGGTAGCCACCACAAACTCCTCTATCCCCCCAAGCTGGATCTCCCTAACCGTAACCGGCACCTTTATCTCCGTTTCCATACCGGCCTCCTCACCCCCGCAGGAAGAGAGCAGTAACAGCAGAAGACCGGCTGCAAATATTTTTCTGAATTCAGACACCTTTACTTCCTTTCTATAGCTGGAGCACTCTTTTCGAAATCCCACAGGGATTTTATCTTCAATTCCAGCAAAAGCAGTTTGTATTCTATCAGCGCGGAGGCCCGGCTAACCTTTGCTTTGGAAAGCTGGGTCTGAATTTCTCCCAGCTCCTTGCTGGAAATCTCCCCGTTCCTGTACTTTTCCAGGCTTATATCATAGGTCAACTGAGCATTTCTTACACTCTGCCGGGCTATCTCTATCTGGGCCTCCTGATTCTTCAGATTCCGGCAGGTCTGCCTGATACTTATGATTATGTTATCCTCCTGTTCCTTCATGGAGAGTTTGCCGGACTCCAGGCTGGTCCGGGCCGCCTCTACCCGGTTCTCCTTCTCCCCCCAGTCCCACAGGGGAATCTCCAGAGAGAGGGAAACCCGCTGATTCTCGTCGGGGGCTTCATATATGTCCCGGATTTTATCACTGGTACCGGTTATCCCGTAAGAAAGATTGAGGCTGCCCCAGAATTCGTTAGTGGCCCCCGCCTCCATTACACTATTCCTGGCCTTCTCCAGATCTATCTCCCTCTGACGCAACTCCATCCGGTTCTCCAGACCCCACCGGACAGCCTTATCCAGGGAGACCTCTACCTTATGGTAATCGATATCGGCAACCAGAGATATATCCTCATACAGGGAGAGTCCGATGGCCTGCTTGAAACTGTCCCTGGCGTTTTCCAGTGCTACCTTGCTGTTCTGCAGGCTGGACTCGCTGTTGGAGAGATCCAACTCCGCCTGATACAGCTGCTCCCTGGTCTCCAGACCCGTTTCCACCTTATCCCTCATTATATAGTAGGCCTTCTCCTGATTGTTATACTCCTCCATGGCTATATCCAGATTCATCCTGGCCTGGTAAACATTGTAGAAGACCTGAACTACCTTCTGTTCCAGGGCCAGGGTCTGAATATCGTACTGCATTTGCTGGTTCTCCAGATCGAGCTCCAGCTCCCTAAGATCCAATCTGGTCCTGTTGTAGGTGAACAGGGGCTGTTCATACTCCAGGTAGAGTTCGTTCACGAAGGTCTCATCCCGTTCATCGTTGTATTCGCTGTAGGAATCCCTCCAGCTGAGTTCATTCTTCAGGGATATGGTACCATCGGTCAATGCAATGGGCTGCTCGATCTGAAATCTTCCGTACGAATATCTGGTCTCCTGGATATAGTACTTCGATACTATGGGATAGAAATCTCTTCTGTTGGTGTAGGAGATGGGAGTGATGGAGAGGCTGAATTGTGATTTCAACCCGGCCCGGCGGGCGCTAAGTAATGCTTTGCTGCGCTTGAGGTTGTATCGGGCATGCATGATGTCGGGGCTGTTCTCCATGGCAGTCCGGAGTGCCTCATCCAGGGTAATCTCCCGCTGAGCGGAGAGGCCGGAGGGCAACAATAACAATATGAAAACAATAAACTTCAACGATACAATACACATACTGCGTCTGACATTATCATGCAACTGTATCCACCTCCCCAACTTATGTGATTAAGTAATATTGATTTCAACAAAAAATCCCATGCTTTCTGCTTATTTATATTTATTCTAATTTTCAACGCTTCACCCACTTGACCGCATCCGCCACCACCAGTCGGGCTTCGGACTGATTGGTAAGCTCCACCTCTGCGGTCCCTTCGGAGAAGTAGTAGGAACCCAGGAAATTCCAGCCCACCTCCGATTTAATCAATTCCTTCTCCACCTTCTCCACCCCGTCGTCATGATGAATGTAATAGGTATAGCTTCCCCGCTCATGATCCTCCTCCCTCCTCCGTCTCCAGGGAGAACTCATCCGGGTAATATAGACGTAGACCTCGTAATACCCGCTCTCAGGGATCTTAGCCTCCCAGACGGCCTTCTCTTCGCCGCCGCCGGCTTTGGTGAAATGAGCGGATTTCACGCACTCACCATAGAAACTGGAATTAACCGTTATCCTCCACCCCAGCCAGTCCTCCCACATCCTTACCCCCACATATTCATCCTCCCGCTCCTTGTCTCTGCCCAGAATTCGTTTGAGCAGGCTGGCCGATTCCCTCTTGATTGTTTCGAATCCGGGGTCTTCATTGTCCACTATCAGCTCATCCTTTCCCTCCAGCACTATATCCTCCCCCACAGTCCTTACCCCGTCGAACACGAAAGCATTCTCATTGAGCTCAAACTCCTGCTGGAATTCCCTCTCTATGGTGGCGGGGAGATTTCTGGAAACCATGGTATTTATCAATACTTCCCTGGGCTGGTAATCCAGGACCGCACCTATCTCTCTGGTTTCTCCCCCCCTGACTGTAACCAGTCTCTCCACATCCGAGCCCTCCGGGCCACCTCTTCCCGGAGGTCCCCGCCGGAACCTTCTTCCTCCACCCTTGCTGCGGTAGGTAACCCTGACCAGTCCGTCCACGGAATCCCGGTTGGATACCCTGAACCTCACCTGGTTTCTGGTCCGATCCCCTTCCAGTATCTGGTAAGCTTCAAAGTCATTAATCACGAATCCGGGCAACTTGCTGCTTCTGTACCAGTTGTCCAGCATTTCACCCGGCCTCTCCCCGGTCAGACCCTCCAGACCGGAGATGAATTCTTCCTCTTCTATCTGCCCGAACATGTTATATTCGAAAAGCTCTCCCATGAAGCTGCTGAATTCATCTTTTCCCATCTCCGTCTCCATCATGGAGAAGAGATATTCCCCCTTTATCTTCAATACATTTGCCACCAGCCCCCTGTCCTCCTCACCGGCTATAATTTCCCGCATACTGTTCTCTTTAAGAGCAATATTAGCCTCCTCCTCCGCAGTCAACCCATGCACATAACGGAAGAATGGAGAGCTTCCCTCCTCCATCCTGCCGGCCAGATATGACTCCATGGCCAGATTCAGTACCGGCCAGTTATCCGAACGGATATAATGTATGAAGGTGTAGTAGTTGGGGAACACATCGAAGCTTATCCCTCTGACGGAGTTACCTCCCATACCCCAGTATTCATTCCGCAGTCCGCCGGTGACGGTTCGAGTCACAAAGAACTCAAGCATCCAGGCCTGAAGCGCCTGATCGGTGCCGTGCCTTTCTCTCAATCTCCGGCCCCTTCTTCCCTCCATCCACTCCCTGAAATCAGCCCATCTGAAAATAACCCCCATCTCGGGCAGCATCACCGTCTGGGGTTGAATAAACTCATTGGAAAGTGTCCATACCCTCTGATAGAAGGGCAAATTAACAGGCACTTCCACCAGGTTCAGGCGCCGGTAGGGATACTCCAGCTCCAGGTCATTCTCATAATCCCTCTTTATCTCCCTTATCACAGCGGAGAGGGTATCTCCTACCTGATCGAAATACGGAGCAAAGTAATCATGCCCCTCTTTGGTGTATAGATTGTACTCCACCGAATCGACCGTAACCGAACGGCGCTGATAATCCGCCGCCGCCAGGCTGAGGCAGGGAAGGGGAACCTCCGGAGTAAAAACAAAGCTTCCATCCCCCTTCTTCTCTGATTTTCCCTGTGACACCGGCGTAATACCCTCTCCGGTCTCAACCCGGAGGGTATACCTGGTGAAATATTTCTCATAGACCTCCCAGTGGGGAGGGTCGAACCGGGCACCCGCTGCCGGGTACCACAGGTTCTCAGGCGTCAGCAGCAGACAGCCCGGAGATATCACCGAGTGTTTTCTGGGTATATTATAGATAAACAGCCGGTAGTTGCTCTCCCTCTCCTCCTCCGTTACATCCGGGTAGCAGGCAGCATCATCGATGGATCCATGATAAGATACAGCAAGGTGGCAACTGCCTCCCTCTTTCAGAGGCCGGGGGATTCTGACCCTTAAAATCTGAAGCTCCCGCTCAAACTCAAGCTCTTCCCCTGAAGAGGTAACACCGGTAACCCGAAGACCGGGGTTGAGAGAAAACACCAGCTCTTCTATCCCACCGCCCGATTCATTCTCAACGGTCATCCCGGCCCTGGCCTCTATCTGCTCACCCAGGTGTCTCAGAGCAATATCACAACTTCTTATGGTAAATTCGGGAGCATCTATCCATTTATCGTTGAGAGCGAGAATCTCCTTTCTCAATTCCCTCTCCGCTTTTACTTCACCGATGTATACCACCCCCAGAACCACACCCCCGGCCAGGGCAGCCACTGCCATAACTCTTGAAACATTGTTCATCAATCTGGACTGGGGCAGCCTCTTTATCATAACTACAGTCAGAAATATAAAACCCAGTCCCAGGAGAAGATAAATCGCTCTATGGACCAATATCCGATTCAGATTTGCAAACCCGGTAAAATCCGAGTACAGCAGGGGCAGCCGCCAGGCGGTGTAATCGGGCAGGTGGTGTAATTTGCCCCCAAGGTAAAAGAGGGTCACCCCGATATAGCCGAGAATGATGATAAAGGTAACCGCCTGGTTCCTTATCAGAACCATCAGCAGGAAACTGAGCCCCAGGATGAATACCAGGGTGGGAAGGCTGATGATCAGGGGATAGGCCAGATATGCAACCGGCATAAAGGGAACACCTGCAAAGAAGATGTTGAATACCGCAGCCGCTATCAGCACCGCCAGGTTCAGCAGCAGGAATACGAAGAGTATCCCCACTGTCTTGCCCGCCACATACTCCCAGTTGGTCATCGACCGCATATACACCACCTCGGTGGTGTCGAGCTTGCGGTCGCGTTTTAGAAAATCAGAGGCCAGAAAAACAGCCAGCACCGCCTGGGCAATATTCATATAAAGCATATAAGCATATGGGATAGCAGAGGATATGGCCCGAAATGCCCACAGGCTCGGCCCTGTGGTCGTGTACATAACGACACCCATTATTATGAGAAGGCCCAGTACCAGCCCGGCCAGTATCCTGAAAAACCAGCTGCGAAACAGGGTCTTCGCCTCGATCCTGGCTACCGTCCATATACTGTACAAAGAGGGCATAAGCTCAATCCTTGGACACAGATGGTATAGGCTCCATCTTTGCCGCTCAGTCTTCTATTCCGGGTTTTTCCACCGTGGGTACACTGAAATCCCTCTCCTCCACCACATATTCCATAAAATACACATAGGCATGCTCCAGATTGGGCTCCACCTGCCTTCCCCCTATCCCGCCGCCATCACCGGCCACTATGTTTACCTCCCAGCCATTCTTCGAAGGAACCGTGGAAATAACCGGGTATCGCTCTTTGAGCTCCTCCAGCTCGCTGTCCACCGCATCCACACACCAGGCATGTCCCCGGGCCATCTCCAGCAGCCTCTCCGGAGAATCGTTGAACACCAGCTCTCCCCTGTTCAGCAGAGCCATATCGGTGCAGGTACTGGATATATCTCCCACTATGTGGGTTGACAGTACGATTATTATCTCCTCCCTGGCCAGCTCGGAGAGCAGATTGCGGAAGCGGATCCTCTCCTCGGGATCAAGACCGGTGGTGGGCTCATCCACTATTACTATCCCTGGATTTCCTATCAGGGCCTGGGCGATCCCCAGCCTCCTCTTCATTCCTCCGGAGAGCTTTCTGGCCATCCTGTCCCTGGCCTCATACAGCCCCACCTGCTCCAGCATCCGGTCCACCTCCCTGCGTCGCTCCCCCTTATCCCTCAAACCGGCCAGGCTGGCCACATAGTCGAGAAACTCCCAGGTTGTGAGCCTGGCAAACAGCTTGAACTCCTGGGGGAGATATCCCAGCATACTGCGGATCTCCCGCCGGTTCCGCTGAAGATCGAGATCATCCACCTTCACCCTTCCCCGGGTGGGTTTCATAAGCGTTGCCAGTATACGCATAAGGGTGGTCTTGCCGGCCCCGTTGGGGCCCAGCAGGCCGAACATGCCGTTGCCAATGTCAAGGCTGACGTCATCCAGGGCCTTAACGCCCTTCTTATATTCTTTGCTCAGGCCCTCTATGGTTATATTCATTTTACCCCTTGGGAAGGTGGAATCCAAAGGTCAGTTACTGTTTATCATATATACGCATAAGGTGACAATAAGTTTAAAGAATATCAACTCAAATAATGTAACAAATTGTAACCGGCGTTGAGTTTTTAATATTTTGCTTTTTTTATACATAAACTTTGTCGCACCGTAGAGAGAAGAAGTTACACGACAGGTAAAATTTCCGCTGGTGGCCGGCGGGCAAGTTTCGATTCGAGTTAAAAGGGGACACCCTGAGGTTATATAATATGGCACAGGGCCGGCAGGGCTGCAGAATAACAGCGGTAAAAATCGGTCTGATCTGGCTTAATTGATTGCCGGCTGAACTCGCATGAAATCCGGCCTGCCCCGGGCGGCAGAACCGATGCCGCGGATCAGCTCTGTATTAACATTTATTCGCAAAAGGTTTCATCGCTGAAAGTGGGATAAATATTTGATCTTACAATCCGGTCCGGGCGCTGCAGCCCCAGCCCGAAGCAAGTCCGGCCATTAGACATAATATGCCGGTATTGATTTCACGCTTACAGCCTTCCGGTATATACCCCCAGCCGGTCCCTGCCTGCTATGAACAGAGAGCTTCTGCGGAATCAGAACCTACCGGGCACACCACTCCTCCACCTCTTCCACACTCTTGGCAATTGGCTCACCCAGCACCCGGTGGCTCTCCTCGGTGATCAGCACATCATCCTCGATCCGTATACCGCCGAAATCGCGGTACTTGTCCACCTCGTCGTAGTCTATGAATTCGGTGAACTTGCCATCTTCCTTCCACCGGTCGATAAGCTCGGGAATGAAGTATATACCCGGTTCAACGGTAAGAACATAGCCGGGTTTCAGTTCCTTTCCCATCCTCAGGGCGGACAGTCCGAACTGGTCACTCCGCTTTATCTTATCATCGTAACCTACCAGGTCTTCTCCCAGCCCCTCCATATCGTGGACATCCAGCCCCATCATATGCCCCAGGCCATGGGGTAGGAAGAGGGCGTAGGCTCCCGCCTCCACGGCATCATCCGCATTCCCCTTCATCAGCCCCAGCCCGGCCAGGTGTTCTACAATCGTCCTGGCAGCCCTGAGATGGCAGTCCCGGTTGAGCACCCCCGGCTTCATCATCTCGATGGCATCCAGCTGCGACTGCAGAACCGCATTGTAGATATCCTTCTGCTCCGGGGTAAACTCTCCGCTTACCGGGATGGTTCTGGTTATGTCACTGGCATAATGGAGGGGAGATTCGGCCCCCGAATCTATTATCAGAATATCCCCCTCCTTCATCTTGTTATCATGGGAATGGTTATGCAGGGTCTCCCCGTGAACGGAGAAGATTATGGGGAAGGACAGATGACTGTTTCCGGCCAGCACCTCACCCTCCACCCTGCCACAAGCCTGATACTCATACTTTCCGGGCTCGATCAGCCGCATGGCGGTCTCGTTCATCCGGTAGCTTATGTCGAGAGCCTTCTCTATCTCCTCCACTTCCCCCTCCTCCTTTACCGAGCGCTGTGCTATAACAGCCCGGGCGAGCTTTTCCGAGGAGAACCGGTTTACCAGGGAGTAGTCGATACCGGTAAGGTCGCGGATAAGTATGATATTGTCATGACGGTACTGGGGCAGATAGAATACCTGCCTCTCCTGCTTCAGATATCCCCTTATACTATCCTGTAGTTCGGAGGTGGGACGGGTATCGGATATCTTGACCTTTTCCGCTTTATCCTCAAGTTTGGGCAGCGGCCCGGTCCAGATAATATCATCCATGGATACATCGTCTCCGAAGATGATCTCATCTCCTTTATCCACATCTATAACTCCGGTCAATCCCGGTTCATCTATACCAAAGTAGTAGAGGAAGCAGCTGTCCTGACGGAAATGGTATGGGTTGGCGGGATAATTCATGGGGGCGTCGTTGTTTCCGGGAAACAGCAGGACACCCGACCCCATCTGCTTCTTCAATCCATCCCGCCTCTTCTGATATATCTTTCGATCAAACATTCTCGCTCCTTCTGCAAACAGCTCTTTATTCATCAACAGGTAACTGCATGGTAGAACAAGCTGGCAGGGGTGTCAATGTATAAGGGGATGTTGACGTTTTTCCGGTTCCGGCGCCGGAACGGACTTCGGTTACAAAGCTGTTATTCTTCAGCATCGATTGCCCGGATGCATCAACATCGAAATCTGCTCCGTTTGCAGCAGGCCTGTCATTCGGGCCATATTTCTCCACGGCGCTGGAATCGGAATTAACAAGCACTTCTCTAACCCGAATAGTTCATAAAATCGCTCTGCTTGCTGTTGAAAAGAGTCCTTAATACAGGATTCTGCAGTCACTGCTCCTGTTTTTCTGAACAAAACAAAACATCCGCAAGTTAAAGGAAGTCTTATTGTTAATTTGCCAGTTGGTAGATAATCAGCCAGGAAAGTAGCTATTTTTATGAATTATTCGGGCTAAATACACATATTATCTAATTCCCTGCCCTTCGGCACCGGCAGCTATACAGAGAGCAGATACTCCGCACCGCGGCAGGATCTATTTAATCAGGGAAATATGACTTGCCCGGGAATACTATATTATTCTACCATTACAATCAGGTCTGTGAATTATTCTTTTTTTATAAGCTATTATCAGAGAAAGAAAACGACGGTCTCCAAGCAGAATATCGGAGAAATCCAATCTTGAAATTCCGGAAACATACATATAAAACCGTCCTGCCCGGAGTACTGACAAACCTGCCGTATTTAATGATGGTTGCTCTGATCTTTTCATGTTCTGAGAAAGGACACAAACTCGACCGTGATATCGAATGTATAACAGAGGATGGCAGAAAGGTAATTCTTAAAGCTGACGGATCCTGGGACTATTCCTCCAAAACCGGTCCGGAAACAGTAGTCATCGGAGGGGAAGAGATAAAGGTGGAGGGTATGATGGTTGAAGCCGTAGCTGATACTTTCATAGACGGTGATACCTTCGAAATCAAGGTAAGGGGCAATTATCCCGGTCTTCAGAGGCGGGAGACGGTCAGGCTGATAGGAGTCGACGCCCCGGAACTCCATGCCGGGGATGATGGTAAATCAGACGGACAATTCTATTCAGAAGAAGCGCTGGATTATATCGCCGGCCGGCTTTCCGGAAAGACTATCTACCTCCTGTTCGACCCGGAAAGAAAGCGGGATTCCTTCTGCCGCCTGCTGGCTTACACCTGCCTGAGGGACGGAAGCTGTATTAATGCAGAACTGCTCCGGAAGGGATTGGCCCGCCTGTTCACACAGGCAGAAGACCGTTTCTATCACAGGTTCCTGGACTTACAGAATCAGGCAATAAATCAAGGAAAAGGACTGTGGGGAAAGAACAACCCGGGAGTTTTCATAATATATATTTACAATCACGGCAGGGAAGAGTATCTCCTTCTGAAAAACGGAGGCAACCGGGATAAAGATATCTCAAACTGGTATATCAGGGACCAGCATGGAGAGATGATGAGAATTCCGGAAGATACTATTATCAAACCGGGCAGTTTTCTTAAAATCTGCAGCGGCGATTCAGTATGTGAAGACCCGGGATACCGGCTGCATGATAAGACCATCTGGAACAACAGCGGGGATACTGCCTATCTGTATGACCAGAGCGGAATCCTCCGGGATATCTATCGTTACGGCCGTTATTAATAGAAATCCTGAAACTGCCTTAATTCATCACATCAAGGACCCGTTTCCAACATAGCAACCCGATTAATAAAAACAAACTTTCAAACTTCTCCCGGTGCCGGAATGCTCCCCCACCGGACCGGATAAAGGTAAAATTAGCCTCGATCTGTCAGAATCATGATAACCGCCCTTCAGATTCTTTCCGGCGACAGGTCAACCTTCCCAAATTATGTCTGCACTTATCCCATGCTGGGGTGTTGTTGCTGGACTGTTGGAAGGGCAGAGAAAGTGATGTTAATCAGCCACAAGTTCGGCCAGCACCAATAAATGTATGGTTTGAGGTTAGCAGTGAATATAATCAGTGAACAGAATCAAATCAGTTCTGCAGCAAGCCGTGACTGACCGAATTGAACCGGTGATGGGATGTCAGATTAATCACTCCGCATCCCTGACACAGCGGACCGAAAAGCCGTATCTGCAATGGCACCCCATTCTGAGAATGGTGGTTCCATCATAATGTATCCACCGGTACCAGGCAGATCTTTCCCCCAGGTCGGTGGAGGTCCATAATATGGCCGATTCACCCCCCCCGTCATATATGGCATCTCTGTCCCTGAATCCGCCGGGGACCGCTGAAAACCCGCTTTTATTGGTAGCACCGACATTAGGGATTCTCCAGTGAGGGTCATCGTAGGTCTTCATCTGTCCACCCTGATCGGTACCCCTCCATCCGGTTTCATTAGCATCCACACTGCTCATACCCAGATTCATCTCCAGCTCCTTCCACTCCTCATCACTTGGAATATGCCAGCCTTCGGGTGCCAACCCGGCAGGGTTGTTCACAGCGTACCAGTTGTAAAGCATTCCGTAGGCAAGGGTGCTTCCCTCACTGTTATTGTAGTAACAGTAAGCTCCCTCGCTATCCTCTCTCCATTCCCTCTTGGAGGTAAACCCGTTAATGGGAGCTCCGCTTCTATAATGGGTAACTTTCAGGTTTTCAGCCATCCACCATTGATCGCCGATCTTGACCGTCCGGTAGGTATTGCCGTCGATATCCGTTACAGTACCGGTTATCAGAGCGGTAAATGTTCTGGTCTTTCCGTAGCTGGTGCCACTGCCGTTGGTGGCGTAAGCTCTTACATAGTATTGTGTTCCGCTGGTCAGGCCGGTGATTTCGCTTATAAAGGCGCCGCTTCCGCCGCCTTCGTCGTTTACATTATCAGATAGGTTCGGCGATGGTGATGTGCTCCAGCAGACCCCCCGGGCCGTTACGTCAGAGGCCCCCTCGGATGTAACCGTTCCTTCACACATGGCTGTGGAATCGGTAACCTCCATTACATTTCCTGTGATCAGCTGAGGAAGTGTTATTGAATCTGTGGCGGAGTCACCCCCGTTATCCGAACAGCCGGATATAATCAGAAATACACCCAGAAACAGAAAGACACCTGTGGTCAAAATCGCCCTGTCAAACATATTATTTCTTATCAACTTAATTTCCTCCGCGTTTTTACTCTATTTAACGGAATCGAACTTTTCCCTAATAAGTTATCGTATCTATAATCTACAACTCCATGCCGATAAGGTCAATTATTTTATCATTCCCGGAATAAATGTCAGCACTTTCATATATTCCAGCAGGGACGGAAATATACATTTTATCAATTGACTAAATTCGGGAGCAGGAGTAGATTTTGAGGAAAGTAGCACATCCCGGTCTGCCTCCTCCCGGTGGGGAGATTGTTCCTTACATACCACTACAGCCGGAATATTTGCTCATATCAGCTCGGAGTGTATACCAGGATGCACGGTTAAGACACCACTGGCACATTGCCCAACCAGGAAGGGGGAAATAAGGTACCATCCAGATCAGCCGGAAACGCCGGGCGTGAAATGACGGCAGAACAGCCGGCTCGACAGAGGAACCGGATGCAACCGGCGCCGGACACAGTGGCCTACTGATAAACAAGGGGGAGAGATCCATGAGACATTTATTCTGTTCAACACTTGCCATCCTGATACTGTCCGCCTCCGCAGCCGGGCAGGTGGAAAAGGGGGACAGGGAGATTCAGATATCCGGAACTTTGGTTTCCATAGAGGATGTATCCGTACTGATGCTTAACGGCATCTATGGTTATTACTACACCGAAAAGCTGGAACTCGGAGGCGGCCCCACCATTACCCGGACCAGTTTTTTCGGCTATGATGATACTAATGTCAGTCTTACACTATTCGGCCGTTACAATTTAACCGCCCGCGATAAGATGGTTCCATATCTCAGCGGGCAGTACTACCAGTACGACC
Source organism: uncultured bacterium (assembly GCA_964613215.1). GTDB lineage: Bacteria > Krumholzibacteriota > Krumholzibacteriia > Krumholzibacteriales > CAZTHK01 > CAZTHK01. The sequence continues at coordinate 116,760 of CAZTHK010000006.1, forward strand.
TTTCCCCGGATGAGCCCCTGGGCTTCTTCGACTTCTCCTTTATTCAGGTGGGGGGAGGAATCAAATACTTCGTGAATGAATATATCGCCTATGATGTATCCGGCAACCTGGGTTTCAGCCTGGGAGGAGGCGATACCGTCTTTCTGCTGGTAGCCGGAATATCGGCCTTCATTTAGAAGTGTCCTATCAGGGAGTAATCTATGAAAAAGACTGTAATTGCACTTCTTGTAATGCTTATTCAAGTGGCTGTAGCGGATGCCTGTTTGGGTGAGGCAAACCTTTTCCTGCAACACCGGATCGAGCTCGATTCTGGTAAGGTTACCGCTGTCACATTCAGTCCGGACAGCCGGATGGTTGCCTTCGGCACAGAAGATGGCGGAATTACACTTCTGAATGTCCGGAAGGGGGAGAAAACCCCCCTCTCCACTCCTCATGCCGGTGGAATCACCTCCCTGGCATTCAGTAACAGCGGAAAGTATCTGGCTTCTGCATCATCGGACAAGACGGTATACCTGCTGGACCCGGAGGGGAACAGATCCCCGGTTCTGCTTAAGAACTTCAAGGGCAGGGCGGACAGGGTGGTATTCAGCGGAGACGGCAGGTATGCAGCCGCAGACGGTGATGACCACGATATCTTCATATGGGAGGTGCCCTCCGGTCATCTCCGCTCCAGGATGGAGGGACACGAGGACGATGTTCTGGCCATCGGGTTCAATCAGCCGGAGGGAACCCTGATATCGGTGGACAGTGATGACGGTTTATTTATCTGGGATCTTTCCTCGGCAAAGCTTCTCCGCCGCTACCGGCTGGAGGCGGTAACCCTTCCCAACTCGGGCACAGAGGTAAGCTGTGCCGAAATAAGTTCAGACCGGCTTTTCGTAGCAGCCGGCATGGAGGAGCATGTATTGAAGAAGGGGGTGAGGGGGATGATATTCAAGTATCACATCGCCTTCTTCGATATCGCCAAGGGAATCCTGATCAAGATCCTGGAGGACAACAGGCGCAGGATAGAGGACCTGGCCCTGTACCCGGGTAACTGCCTGGTTGCCTTCGATAATTCCACTCTGCAGGATAAAAAGTTGACCCTGAGAAATATAGAATCAGGGGAGTTCGATCTCCGCTACAACCTCGACGATAACTGCCCGGTGCTGGCCTTCTCCCCGGACGGGGCCTGGCTGGCCGGAGGGGTGGAATCGGCCCGTGAATCCGGGAAGCCTCTCCTGTATATCTGGGAGGTTGATTATGAAATGCCGGCCTCGGGATGTTTCATGGGCCGGATACGCCTCACCTCCTCCCCCCAGCCGGTACTCCAGCCGGGAGTTCCCGGGATGGCAGCGGTAATTCCCTTCGGGGTGAGTGGGACCGGCCCGGAGCTTGGTGTTTCGGCTGCGCACTTTCTGGAGAGCAGGCTGGCCGGGAATCCATATCTGAAGCTGCTGGAAAGGTCCAGGGTAGCCGACATCATAAATGAACTAAAACTTCAGCAGAGTGAACTGGTGGATAAGGATAAAGCGGTAAGGGTGGGCAAGATGCTGGGGGCTTCGTTAATTATTACCGGGAATGTCGACCGGGTGGGAGCTGATCTGGTGGTATCGGCCAGGATAATAGATGTACAGTCGGGGGAGATACTGGGCTTGAGGGAGCTACACTGCGGCCAGTGCGGGGCAGATGATCTCTTCGATGCCATCGATATTCTCGCCCCCGCTCTGGTTCAGGAGTGAACTGATACCGGTTATTTTCACCTCTCTATCATCACGATATTGGCATCCGAGCCGCTTCTGCGGTGCCGTGCCAGCTGCTGATATTCCGGCGACTGATACCAGTTCAGGGCTTCCTCCCGGTTGGGGAATACGGATAAGTACGTTACACTCAAAGGGCCATTTACCCTTAAGAACTTCGGAATCCATATCGATGGCAACTACAATCCCCAGGTATTGCGAGAATATCTCATCGAATCCGTCCGGGCACTTCTGATACTTGTCCCGGTCATGTATGGCAATCCCGGCTATGATATAACAGCTCATCAGCTTCTTCCTTCCTTTCTGATACCATATATTTCTCCAGGGAAATTTTTACTGATTAACTGCCCGGCCGGGATTTCTTCGAAGTTTTATCCGGAAGTGCTACGGTTGGAAAATGTTAACCTCAATCCGTCAATAAACCCATTGATGCTGGTTGTCTTTGCGGCTAAATGGTGATACTTTCTCTGCCATTTCTGTAATTGGTAAACACCACCAGCTGTGGAGTAATAAGAGGAGATACAATCCGGACAGGTTGGCGTATGGAGGGAAAGAATCGCTGTTCCGGTCACCATAATTTTGTCGGACTGAGGTTAATTGCTTTCCGGCCAGCGAGCTCTTCCATTATCATCCTTCAATCCCTCTAAGCTATTGACTTATCCCAAAAGCTCCAGTAGATTTAGATGGAATTTGTTATCTTCGGCATTGTTATTTCCCGCCGTATCTTATACGGTTACCGTGGATTTGCGGTGGGCTGATTTGCGAAACCAACCGGGCTGGAAACGACAGACATGGAAGAAAAGCAGATAGGTGATTACAAGATACTCAAGCAGATAGGCGCCGGTGGCATGGCCCGGGTCTATCTGGGTGTACACAAGGATGTGCCCAACCTGAAGGTGGTGCTGAAGGTTCTCTCCGACCCCCGCCAGGCGGAGCGGTTCAAGCAGGAGGCGGACAAACTGGCCCTGCTGGACAGGCATCCCCATATCTGCAAGATCAAGCACTTCTTCAACCACGGCGATGAGCTGGTAATCGTAATGGAGTACATCGAGGGTAAAAGCCTCAAGGAGATCCTGGAGGAGAAGGGTCAGCTTTCCATTCCGGAGGCTCTTAAGATAACCTGTGATATCATCTCCGCGCTGGAACCGGCCCACCAGCAGGGGATCTTCCACCGGGATATCAAACCGGGCAACATCATGTTCAAGGAATCGGGACAGGTAAAGATAATAGACTTCGGCATAGCCAAGGCCAAAACCGACCCCAGCCTTACCATAGTGGGAACCAGCGCCGGAACTCCGGACTATATGGCGCCGGAGCAGTTCGACGCCTCCGAAGACATCGACTACTCCAAATCGGACATCTATGCAGTGGGCACCATGCTGTTCAGGATGCTCACCGGCGAACTTCCCTTCAAGGGGGCCAATGAATTCGCGCTCAGGGACGCCAAACTTTTCGAATCCCCCCCCAGACCATCCAAGCTGAACGGGGAGATCGGAAAGGAACTGGAAAATATCATAATCAAATCCATCCACAGTGATCCGGAGAAGAGATTCAGCTCGGTAAGGGAAATGAGGGAGAAGCTGGAGGCAGTCTCACAGGGCTATGAGGTAAAGGAGACCCTCACCTCCATCCAGCAGCCGGGAGAGGGCAGACAGGCCCAGGCTCCCGGAGCGGGAGGCAGGAGGAAGGTCATGTACATCTCCGTCGCTGCGGTCATTGCAGCAGCGGTTGCGGTATACATGCTGCTGATCCGGCCCGCTCCGGCAGATACAGGCAAGATAGATGTAACCATCACCCCCGCCAGCAATATCTACATAGACGGGCGGCTGGCCGGTTCATCCACCAGTGTGCAGAGTGCTGAACTCGAGCCGGGCAGGCATACCATCCGCATCCAGAACAAATCGGCACTGTTCAGGCAGGATATCATCGACACCATAGATGTGGCCGCAGGAACAAGCCTCCGGAGGGATTACTACTTCGACGGGGCGCTGGAAATAGGCATCCATCCCTCCGGTTCCCTCTATATCAATGACAGCCTTATCTCCTCCTCCGTCACCTCTGAGAGGCTGGCAATGCAGCCGGGGAGGCATATCATCAGGGTGGCAAACCTGGGAGCCAGGGGCCGGAAGGAATTTCTGGATACCATCCGGGTGGCGGCGAACAAGGTGCTGGAGAGGGACTATTCCTTTACCATGCCGTCAAACGGCGGAGAGACATCTGAACACTCCTCCTCCCAACAGACCGGCCCGAATGAATCTCAGCCGGCGGAACGGGAAGAGGAGGCTAAGCCGGTACCCGGCACATTGATATTGGGATCAAGGCCCCGGGGAGGACAGATATTCATAGACGGAGAGCTGCAGGAGCACAGAACCCCCTACACCTTCAGCCTTCCGCCCGGAGAACATACCGTCAGGATCATAATCGTGGAAGACGGCCAGACCTTCGAACATCTTTACCGGGTTAATATCAGGAGCGGAAAAAGCGAAAAAGTATTGTTCAAACCACTGGAATAGTATAGAATAATTTTGCTGTTTGTGCTCAAAATATTTACCAAGGGGGACCAAAAATGAGAAGCAAGAGTTCCACGAGTGTATCCATAGTGATCTCTCTCCTTTTTCTGCTGATCCTTTCTCCGGTCATATCCACCTCTACCGAAACCGGCGAGATGATAGCCCAGAGACTGGCTGAAGCAATAGATCTCTACAGCGACCTGGAGTTCGAGAAGGGACTGTCCATCACAGATGAACTCCTGACCGGGCAGAACCTGTCAGCCAATGACAGCATTGCCATCTACGAGATAAAGAGTATCATTACTTACGCCAAGGGGCATCACTACAAGCGAAAGGCCTTCAACTACCTGGAAAATATCTCTGACATCGGCCACTGTCTGATCAACCTCCCCCGGGAACTCTGGCCCACCGAACTGAGGGATAAATGGTATGCCCTCTCCAAAAAGAAGAACTTGCTATCCTGCCCGGTGGAGGAAAAACCGGGGGTTAAAACCATAGCCATAATGGAATTCGATAACTTCTCGGTGGGAAAGTATCAGGAGGAGCTGGGAGCGCTGAGCAAGGGGCTGGCGGATTTCTTCGAATATGATTTTACCCGCTTTTCCGACCTGAAGGTGGTGGAGAGGGACAAGATCGACTATATCCTCAGGGAGATCAAGATGGTGGAAGAGGGCAAGGTGGACAAGGCCACCGCCGTTGAGGTGGGCAGGATTCTGGGGGCCCAGATGATGGTGTTCGGGAGTATTACCCAGATAGATGACGATAATGCAGTCATGCTGGCCCGGGCGGTGGATGTGGAGACCTCCGAAATAATAACCGTGGCGGAGAAGAGGGGCGAGCCAAATTTCGTGGACATGGAGAAAGAGCTGGTAAAGGACCTGGCCAAACAGCTGAATATCCTGGTGAGCGACGAAACCGATCAGCTCATCGACGAATCCGGAACCAGGGATATGGATGCAGCCAAGCTCTACTCCATCGGTTTGAAGTACCTGGATAAATATGAGTACGAAAAGGCCTACGATTACTTCAAGAAGGCTTATGATAAGGATAACAGCTTCACCGAGGCCAGGAAGAAGATGGAAGTCTACAAACCCCTTATCAGCTAGTAAAGATCCTCAGGGAGATGATAATGAGAAGCTTTATCCCGGCAATAATCATGGTCGTTTTGCTCAGCGCAGGCTGCTCTCAGAGCCTTTATACGAAGGGGAAAATCGCCTCCCGGGAGGGTGACTACGATGAAGCCATAACCACACTTTACCGGGCAGTGGAGGAGGATCCCGAAGACTACCGGGCCTGGCGGGAGATAGGAATAGCCTACTACAGGAATGCCCTCCCGGATAAGGCGGAGGAAGCTTTCGCCATGTCCAACCGGATCAAACCCAACGCCGGTTCCAGCCTCTATCTGGGATTGATATTCGAGAAGCGGGAAGAGTATGACAAAGCCATTAAACTCTACGGCTCCGCCATCAATCTGGAGGGCAATAATGAAGTGAGGGAGGATATCCGCAACCGGCTGGATATTCTGATAGACAGGAAACTGGAACAGGAGGCCATCGCGGCTGTGGACAATGAATCCGGCATCGACACCCGCTCCATCCCGGAGAATACCATAGCTGTAATCAACTTCGACAACTCTGCGCTGGAAGAAGATATGAAACCCCTTGCCATGGGGTTAGCGGAACTTACTGCCACCGACCTGGCAAAGGTCTCTGAACTGAATGTGGTGGAAAGGGCAAAGATCAATGCCATTCTGAAAGAGCTGAAACTAAGCCAGTCCCAGTATGCCGACCCCCACAATGCTCCCCGGGTAGGCCGGCTGATGGGGAGCCGCAAGCTGGTTACCGGAATGATAACCGGCGCGGGGGAGGAAGCCTTCAGAATCGACGGAGCGCTGGTAAACACGGTGGAAGGAAAAACTTCACGAACCGGAGCTGCGGAGGGAGAGCTGAAGAAGTTCTTCCGGGTGCAGAAGAAATTTGTCTTCGATGTAATAGACACTCTGGGGATGGAACTGACCAGGGAGGAGCGGGATGCCATAGAGGAGGTTCCCACCGAATCCTTCCTGGCATTCATGGCATACAGCCGTGGGCTGATGTATCAACAGCAGGGCATGCCCGGTGAAGCGCTGAAACACTTCAGAGATGCTCAGCAACATGATCCCGGATTCGGCAGGGCTGCCGGGATGGCCGCAAAGATGGAGCTCAAGCTATCCATGGGAGGAGGGGGAGAGGGAGAAAAGTTCGAGAAATTAATCCAGACATCGGTGATCTCGGAAGAGGCAGGGGCCGGCCTGGCCAATGTTCAGGCTGCCAATCTTATCAACAACGGTTTCATCCGCACCCCCGGTTCCCGCTTCGGCTTCGGAGTCAATCCCCTGGCTCCTCCCGGCGGAGGAGCTATATCCACAGGCTACGGATTCATCATTATAGAAGGGAATCTGGATGCGGATAAATAAGATTATAATTCTATATCTTTTTATAACCCTGGTGCCTGTCTCCGGTGCGGTGGGACAGATAGTGTACGATCAGCCATACTCCACTGATGTGGCTTTTTACTACACCTCCTGGTCACTGGATAACCCGGTGGCGGATAGGGAGGATGAGATATCACAAAGGACTGTTTCCCTCTCCGGTTTCATTCCCCTCAGGGATAATTTCGAAGCCAGATATTCCATGATAACCGCATCCAACACCCTGGATATGAACAATACAGAGAGTGAGCTCGCCGGGCTGGGTGATGTGAGGGTACAGCTTTCTCACTCCTTCTCCCGGGACAGATTGCTCTTCTCAGCGGGGCTGAACCTGCCCACCGGAAAACAGGAGCTGGATACCGATGATGAAATACAGGTGGTGGATTTCCTCTCCAGGGACTATCTTTCCCTCCCCCTGAGACGATACGGGGAAGGGCTGGGGTTCAACCTGATGGCAGGAGGAGCGACCAGGCTGGGAGCAGTCAAATGCGGATTGACCGCCTCCTATCAGCACACCGGAACCTACCAGCCCTATAACAGTTACGGTGATTACAACCCGGGTAACCACATCTCCCTGGGAGCGAACGCCAATTTTGCGCTGAATAAGATAGATTATTCAGTCCAGTGCCTCTACAGCGTATCAGGAACAGATCAGCTGGACGATGCCGACATCTATAAGCAGGCTCCCCAGTTCATCACCCAGTTATCCGCCACCTACAGCGGAGAACCCTACCGGACCACCCTGGGAACCAGAATAATTCTCCGGGGCCGCAACACCAGGTACAGCCTTGCCGACGGTGTTATAGAGAGCCAGCTGAAGAAGTACGGGGACGAGTACGATTTCTTCCTGCGTTTTGATTACACTCCGGACACCTCCTGGAGAATAGGTGTTCATGCAGCCACCCGGCAGATTTCATCCGGAGAGGAGGCCCTGGACCACTCATCCATATACAACGCCGGACTGGATGTTTCCAGAAAGGTCTCTGAAAACCTCAATCTCAATATAGGAGGAATATTCTATATTGGCTCCACCGACCTTGACGATATCAGCATCAGTGGCTTTCAGACCACCGCATCATTGTCGGTAGCCTATTAGGAGGAGATAAACAATGAACCTGCACGGAAAAAGCAGAAACGCCATATTAATTCTCCTCGTACTGGCTGTAATATCAGCCGGTTGCTCCGAAAAGATAACCGATACCACCGGCCAGGAGGCTGAACTGAAGATAAAGGCTTCTCCCGGTGCCTCGGTCAACCTGAGACAGGTCGCCCGGTTCACCCTTACCGTAACCGGGCCCGGCCTGGTAAGACCGATAGTAACTCCGCTGCTGTTCGAGAACGGATATCTGACCGGCACAGTGCTCGTACCGGCCGGTCCCGGCCGGTCGTTTCTGATAGAGGCTTTCGATGAAACCGGGCGGGTTATATATTCAGGCCGTACCGTTACCGATGTAACCCCTGATGTCACGGTAGAATTGAATATAGATCTCTATCCCCGCATACCCATGATAAAGCTCTCTCCGTCGTACTACTTCGAACCCTTCGGTTCCCTGCTGGCCTTCCGGCTTAAGGTTTATAATATGGTGGACCTACGGGGAATCCGCATAAAAATTGACAACCAGAGTGAAATACTGGGGAGGGGATTCTATGCCGACAGTGTGGTGGTCAACCCCGAAATAGCCGGAGTGACCTCTCTGAACTGGTGGGTGAATGAAATGGATTACAGCACCACCATATATATGGCACACCGCTACACCGGCAGCAGCATCCTGGATGAATCCGGATACAGGGAGCTGGCCACGGTTTACTTCGGAACATACTACCCCTACGGAGGCCCTTCCAGCGATGTTTACAGCTTTACCCCGGCCATAATTGACATGGTTGATCTGGAGGGAGATACCCTTTCCGGGAAAGATATCTACAGCGAAACCTCCACCGCGGAGCTGTTCCATCACTCAGAGCATCAGGTAGCATTCTGGGATATGGACTGGACTTCGGAAGATCCCGACAGTGTCATTGACACATCCACGAACCGGCTCCACGGAATGGCCAGCGGTACCAGCTGGGATGAAGGGATATTCGGCGGAGCCAGGGTTTTCGATGGAGTGGATGATTTCATACGCATCCCCGATAATCCCCTTCTTGATCTGTCCGACGGCATCACCATTTCATTCTGGATCAATATCCGGGATTACGGTGAAGAGGATTCCGCCTGTATTATCAGTAAGATGGCCAGTGATGCTCCCATAAACTACCAGTTTCTGGTATCCGGCCTTGCCGGCGGGAAAATGACCTCCTTCCTGTTCGGTTATGGCAAATCGCCCTACCAGATTTACTATGTGGAGGTCCCCGGTATTATAGATGCCGGCTGGCGGAATGTTATCTTTTCTTATCAGTTCGGCGATCCCTCATCTGCGATATTCGTTCTCGACCTGGAGAGGAGGGAGGGCGAATGGTTCGAAGATACCGGACGTATTCCGCCTCCCGCATCCGACGGCCCGCTGATGTTCGGGAAGCGGCTGGATTCGGATAACCCCTTCTATTTCAGGGGAGGACTGGATGAGGTGGAGTTGTATGATGTCTCCTTCGACTGGGAGGCGATCAGGTATGTCTTCTTCCCCCGCTAGTGTATTGACATAATAAAATCGCCCGGCCATGCCGGCCGGGCTCCAGGCATGCAATTCCTTTCTCCTTTAATCAATAAACTTGATCCGGCCGGAATATATAGTAAAATTCGACCGCCCCGTCTGTATTCTTTGAATTTAATAAGACAGCTGATCGATAACCCGGAAGAAAATGTCTGATCGAAATGGGATAGCCGGAGCTACTCCCGCCTTTCAAATTAAAAATTAATTCTAATCGGTCTGAAGGATGACCGTTTCTTCCACCCTGGCCGGGTAAACCTGTGAGGTGTCGATCTCACCCTCCCCGCCGCTGATGAATAATCCCAGGATAAACACCCAGGAGAGTACCTTCCTGCTCTTTCCCTTATTCTCCGCCACTCCGGCCAGCTTGATCATGCTGCCGTCGGCAGTGTGGTATTCCCCCCTGGTATTCAGCTCCTTGAAGCCCAGCTTTATATATCCGGGATCGCCCGGACGGGAGGCTCTCTCCATCTCCAGAACCTCGGCACTTCCCTCAGCGCCCTCCTCCACTATAGTCTTGCCTCCTATGGTAATATCCTCGGCCAGATAGATGGGGACCTCCAGACCCTTCTGCAGCATACCGGAATTAACCCTGATGGAGGAGCCGAATTTCACCTTTATGGCAGTATCCTCCGGCAGAACCACCTTCCCGGCAAGAACCGCCGCCGGAAGGAGACAAACCACCATAAGAGCTACAACAGTGAGTTCGAATTTTTTCATCCTGGCACCTTTCATTATATTATCTCCTTTACTCCACCACTCCGGCATGAATAACTCAGCCGGACAGCACTTCCGTGCAAATACGTATGGCGGACAGAACAGCCCTTTATCTCAGTCCGGGCAACCTGTCCTTAAGCCCTCTTTTGAACCTGATGGTAACCGTTTTTCCTATATTTTGAAAAGTAATTTCACCCTCCATATGGAAGAGGGCGTACCTGTCCTGCAACACTATCTTATCGCTGGATTTCTTCCCCCAGGTGCAGGGGTATTTCAATTCATCGAAGGCAATATGAATATCATCACCGACCTTCCATTTCAGAGTTACCTCCTCACCCTCCGGCAACTGGGTCTCCCTGGACCATGAGGGGCTCTGCCCCGAACCGGTAACTTCTACATGCATATGGCCCATATCCGGAACCGTCTCCAGAATACAGGTATAGCTTCTCCGGCGTTTCCACTGGTTTGCCTGGTTGATATAAGAGTCGATTGCAGATATCTGCTTTCCGTGAGCGCTGCTGCTGAGTTTGCCCCTGATCTTCTTCAATTCGCTCACCGCCTGATCCAGAAGATATGCCGGACTGGATGAGTTGTTTATCTTATCCTTTATCCGGTCGTATTCATCCAGACCCGCCACCGCCTGAACTTCCTCCTTTTTATCCGCAGTCAGACTCAGCAGGGCTTCCCCCAGCTTCTCCTCGGAACTGCTGTAGTTCTCAGCATTGTTCCGGTCGAAATCAACCTGCTTGCCTATCTCTTCCACCACTGCGGGATCACCCCCGCTCTTAATAAACCCGGCGAACAGATTCCAGTAGCCCAGCACCCGGTCAGAGCGGAGAAACAGAAGCGACTCTTCATCGCCCGCATGCATCTTTTCCAGGTCCGCCAGAAGTTCCCTGTGGTTCTGGTCATATATCAGGCTGTCCTTGCCGGGATTGTACCTTGGCCAGTTATCCCGGTGGTTGACCACATAGGCGAAATTGCTGATTATACCATCCAGCTTCTTCACCGCCTTGTTAACGTTGAAGTTATAATACAAATCCGCCAGGTTGTCTGCGGCCACCTTGTAGCCGGGAAAGAATTCCCTGACCAGCCATTTTCTCCCGTAGCGGTTATAGGCCCGGTAGATTTCCCCCCGCTGATCTCCGGAGGTGCTCATCAGATTGTTATCCACGGATTCCACAATGCTCTTCTCCACCCGCGCCGGCTTGGACAGCAGAAGGTTAAAGTGATACAGGAAGGGGATGGAGTAGAGGGCTATCCAGATGGCCGAAACAATCCCCGCATACTTAACCACCTTCCTCATCATGTTAAGCCGCCCGTTCCTCTCAATGGCATTCAATATCCAGTAGAAGGGTTCCTTAACCCCGGAAGGTCGTATCTTCTCAGGTGGTTTGTATATAGACCTGCCTACATCCGCTCCTATCTTTTCCGGACGGTTGCCGGTGTTAGAGGTAAAGAATATCTGAAAATCCAGTGTTCGCCCTACCACCACTCTCAGGAATTCTCTCAGCTTCACCAGTATATTTCTCACCGAGGCGGTCCACTGGTCATCCCCCGCCACCCTCTGGAGAACCTTCTCCAGAAACAGATCGAAATTTTCGGAGAGAAACTGCTCATCCTCCGGATCTATCAGTATAGCCTGATCTTCCCCCTGGTAGCCCGGAAGGGTATCGGCCTTGGTTATCACCAGGCCTACCGGAATGGGAAGCCGTGCCTTGAGGGGAGATATCCTCTCCAGCATATTGACGAATGCGGATGCCCGGGCCTGTATCTCCATCTCCGCCTTCATTATCTTGGGATCGAAGAAGAAGAGTATCCCCTCGGAGGAGGCCAGAAAATCCTTGATCTTATCGGCCTGATCAGATTCTCCCGAAATGGATACAGCTTCCCCCCCGTAGTCACAGGTTACCACCTGAATCTTCTTCTTCCGGTCCAGAATAGCATTGAATTGCAGGAACTTATCATCCACGGTGGGGTCTGGGAATTCCCTCTCCCCCCTCTGATCCACCATGGTCCCAGCACCTGCGCCCGGAGATATACCCCATATCGATCTGAAATTGGACAGAAACTCCGCCGAGGTCTCGTTGTCGGTAACCGAAATCTGGATGTTTTTGGCCACCTTGCCCTCATGATACAACACGGTCAGGTAAACAGTCTTGCCGCAGTTGCGATGTCCGAAAATTCCTATCCGGGTACCCTCCGGCCACTGGGCAGCCTGCCTCCCCTCACTCTTCCTTCCCGCCTTCTTGGTACCCTTCTTCAGAAACTTGAACAGTTTACCCAATTTCATTATCTATACCCGCTTTGCTATCTGCTGATTGCCTCTCTGGTCTTTTCCATCCGCTTCTCCAATTCATTCAGCCTGCTATCGGAATAACTGTTCCATTTCAGCGGAACAAACACCGCCAGGAATATAAACAGTATTATTAAGAGCCCGTAAAAGACATAGGCGGAATTCCTCTGGTTCAAAGCCAGCCGGAAATATCTGTAGTTGGAGAAAAGGCTTTTTATATTGCTCCATACCAGTACAGCAGAATTCTTCAGCCGTTCCAGAAAGCTCTCCTCCACCAGATATCCCCATTCCCTCAGATATTTCTCGAAGAGGGGACTGACCCGGCTGAGTTTCTCGAAAGCGCCTATGCTGCGCAGGTGGAATTCGAGTGAATTGCGGTCATCGGCCAGCTGTGAGCCGAATTTAGCCCTGCGGACATGCAGCTCCAGAAGCTTCCCGCCATCCGGCATGGCATCGAATTCCTCCGGAGAGATCTCCTGATCCACCCCGCTGCCGAACTGATCGATAAACCGGCCTATCTCATTGAGGAAGAATTTGTTCAGCTCGAAATTATTGTTGAGCGCTCCCGGCTGGGTAAGGAGAGGAACCAGATATTTTTGCAGATAGGTAACATCTCTCTTGATATCACGCCTCTCCCTGCAGTAGAGGTAGGACCGGTTGGACTGCCCATCGGTATCTGCTATCGACTCGAAGAAGGAGATCAGAATCTGAATGGTGAGCTGGCGGAGATCGGAGCTGCTGAGCGGCCCCTCCTTGATCCTCTCCAGAAACTGCTGATCAACCTCCACCGCCCTCTCCCTCTGCTCCCTCAGAGCCTGAAAGACCGCATATATACCGTTGTAGGTCTGCAGGAATGCTTCTCTATCGAAGGAGTGATAGTCCTTCTCATAGGTATCTATATACTTGAACAGATCCTGAATATACGATTTTATTCCCTCATTCATCTCATTCAGCCTTTTAGCTTAGAATATACAATACCAGATCGCTCTTTCCAAGATCATTAAGCTTGCCGGTATCGGAAACTCCCCTGAAAATCAGGGTAACCTGCTTGACCGAGGGGGATTGCAGCATATCCATGGGATGAAGCACCACCTTGTTACGGTAGCTATTCACATCAATCTCCACCGGGTCTGTTTCACCCAGCCCCCGGGCTTCGTTCAACCCCAGCCTCACCTGCATACTCCTCCACTCATCGTCTGAGAAGAGACTCTTGTTTATCAGGATAACTGCATCTGAAACCGGCCCCGGCTGAACCGAATCCATAATCAGGTAGGCCAGTTCTCCCACCTCCTCCATCCGGTTTCCGCTGAGCTGCAATAGCTGGTAGGTCTTTCCCTGATAGGTCATGGTTTCGGTTGCTTCCTCCTGATCCAGAAGCTGATCGGGGCTGGTCTGGGCCAGAAAGGCCATTATCTCACTCAATGTCCCCAGTATTTCATCTATCATGCCGATCTGTGCACCAATGTCCCTGTGATTATACTCGGACATCAGAAAGGCATCCACCGAAGACATGTACTGTCTGGCCTCGGTATTCTGGCGGCTGAAGAACTTCTCGTTGAGATAATCGGTCAGACCGGGGCGGGAATTCAGGAGGGAAGAAACCACCCGGAATAACTTCTTCAGCTGAATGATCATATGCAGGGGATGCCCTGCATTCCTTCCGGTTACCAGGTCATCCAGATGGGCGGCCAGATGATAAACCAGCAGGTACATGGTTTCCCTGAAGGCATTCTGCAATTTGGTAGAAACACCCTCCAGCCCCTTTGAGGAGGAGGCTGCCGTATATGCCCTGGTGGCAAGTTTGAGAAGATTCTCCATACGGTTGTGATAATCCACCGACCTGGCGGCCAGACGGCTGTCTGCACTCACACTGACACAGGGGGGAAAATAATCCCGGGCCGGCACCACCTCTGAACCAGTTATACTCAAAACCTCTATCCTGATATATCTGGACTGGGGCAGATTGGGCGGCCGGGACAGGGTAAGGGTGTAATCGGGAATTTCATAGGGAAGCCGGGGGACCTCTTCGGAAGGATCCGGATCTCCGGTCTGAACCTTCTTGCCTTCCCCCACCCCCAGGAATACCGGCACAGTGGTTTCTTTAACCTCATCCTCAGCCTTCAACACATCTCCTCCGCTCACCGTCTCATTGAACTCCACAAACATGCCGCAGGGGAGCATGGCCTGACATCTGCTGACCTCTACCCGCAATCTGCTGCCATTGAGAGTGGCGCTCAATTTCACGGGGGGATGCTCAGCAGTTCTCCTGACCAGTCCGTAGTGATCATTTGTTTCTGCCGCGTACCAGCGGGAGAGCTCCTGGAAAAAATTATCCTGATCCCTCAGATGCTTCATCGATATGAGCATCCCGTCCTGCCAGTTTACTGAATTTAACTCAAAGTCACCCATAATCTTACCTCTATAAAGCTTATTAGACTCTATGGCTACTTACCTGTTATGTCAAGTCATTACCTCTATCATACAAACGACGAATATCCCAGAAAACTGTTATTTCCCATCTCCGTTCCTGCTGGTTTAACCTCCACCTTTATCATGTAGTCCAGATCTCCGGGCATACAGAAATCCAGGACCTTCTCTATCCTGCTTCTGACCCTTCCCCCGGGAAGAAGATGCTTTACCTGACCGGGGGGAACATCACACACCACCACTTCATAGGTTGAATCGAGCTCACAGAAGGACTTTCCTATAACCGTCTCCTTGCCCAGACGGGCCACCTTCTCACCCAGCCTGTACTGAAGATCAGGAGGAATGGATGTTGAAGCGCTTACGTTCTCCCTCAACCGGAACTGATACCGGAACAACCGGTTCAAAATACCGGTTACAATATCCGGATTGCCCCCCCACATATACAGGGAGGGCAATACGGAGACCCATAACAGAATATTATCCTCACTGTACCAGCGGTCGTTGCGGTCGAAATCAAACAGATCCAGGAATCTCTGCAGATGTTGTTCATCTACGATTCCGAACTCGTACTTCAGGGCGTTAAATCTCACCTCCGCCCGGTGCCTTATCACCGCAGCATCAAAGGGAGCCATCAGGGAGCGGGCCTTATCCTCCCAGCTCCTGTCCGAGCTCCTGGCCCCTCCCAGCCCGTAAAAAAACTGATAGGGCATGTAATCCACCGCACTATTTCCTCCGATCTTCAGGGTGATCCCGGTATCCGGGGTCAGAGGGGTGCCGGGGGCGGGGTCCTGATAATGTATCTCTCCCCGGTAGTTCTCATATGTCCCCACTGCCTTTATGTTCACCCTGTCCAGATCGACTCCCATAGCGTCCAGAATGTTAAGCGCAGTGATATGCCCGAACCGGAAGCTCCGGCCGGTGAAATCAGGCATTATACTTTCCCCGCTGTCCTTGATCAAAGTTTTATTACCTCCACTCTGAACTGGCTGTTGACGGATGTACGGCCCTTGAGAAATGACTCCAGCCTCTGTCTGAGAAGATTCATCTCATCTTCGGAATAGAAATCCTTCTCACTTGCGAATATCTTGACCACCATACACTTTCTCAGTCCCCCCGGAGCCCGCATAACCCCCTTCTCACACTCTACCCGGCTGATTCTGCTGTCAAAGGTTGTAGCCCATTTTACAATCTGATCGAGGGACATGGCCCGGTCACGCCCCCGCAGCCGGGAGGCCACCTCTCTGGCCACCTGTTGGTCAGTTTTCGCCGGAATGGCTCCCCTCACCGGGGTTATATTCTGCAGTGAATCTATCCCGGGATGATTCTCGTACAATTCAGTTACCTTGCCGGCGGATATTCCATTGGCACCGGTCCCTTTGGTAACGGAATAATTTACCGTAATCGATTCCGGAGGTAATTCCATCCGGGAAGAAAAATCGAACAACAGGCGCAGCCGGTCTCCCTCTGCAATAACAGCGTAGAATTTCTTTTCTTCGCCGGACAGGGCCTGGTGGCGGGGAATGAAATCATTTCCCTGTGAATCCGAGACCGAATCGATCTCCACAATTTCATCTATATTGTCGGGTATTTCTATTTCTACCAGCCGGTTACCGCCGGTGTGCTTGAACAGGGTCTTCTCCTGCCTGTTGACCGCAATGAAACAGTTGAAGTCCATGCTGACCGGATGCCGGAACACCGACTTATCACCACCCTCCGGGAGCATGATCTTCAACCAGTAGAGCTTCTCCGCTTCCTCAGGAAGATCGATTCCGGCATTCTTCAGCAACCCCAGAATTCCCCTGTCCGGGAGGCCCGGCCTCCAAACTGTGGCAAAGTCTCCGGGGATAATTACAAAATTATTCTCCAGCGGCTTGAACAGATCCCTGCTGCTTCTCAATCCTCCCCAATCAGATACATCCTCCCCGGAAGAGAAGATATCACCCCCGGTTCTGTTAAGGCCGGGACAGAAACCGCCATCCTCGTCGAAATCTCCATCTATGCAGGGAAACCATTTGGACCACCTGATCTGCTGGAGGGCTTCCTTATCACCCTGAATAAAGACGACAGCATCTAAAAAATCCTCCGCATTCCCCTGGTACTGCACAGAGGCGTACAGGGATGCTCCCTCTCCGGAAAAAGCGGAGGGTTGCGGGGAAGCCGAGATCCTGGTACTCTCCGGCTGAAGGGGAGAGATATCGTACACCCTCTCGCCGGCGGCAAAGAAAATATTTTTCAACTCAGCCTTTAACAGCTTCTCCGGCCTCAGGGAGGAAAAGAAGAATGCATCACCCTCCTCCCTCTCTTCCTTGTAAAAGAACCGGGTTTGGGGATCCAGCTCTACCACCGGGTCCTTCGGTTGAGCCTGCATCACGGTAAATGCGGGAACCGGCCAGCGAAGGCTCTCCGGACAGAGGGATTTTATAAGAGCCCTGGAAGCAGCCTCCCAGGTATGTTCGATCTTTCCATCGATGGAAGCAAGCTGGTTAGCATAGAGCCGCAACAGGATACGAAGGATAGGATCCATCCGGTCGGCTGACTCGGGCACCTGTTCATTCCATGCTCTCAGCTCCCTGTGCATGTCATCGAAAATCTGTTGAGCCGTTCTGGCCCTCTCGTTATTCATGCTATCCCACCCTGAATATTTCCTCGAATCTTTTCTTCTCATCTCCGTCCTGATAATTTCCTATCACCTTCACAGCTATACCCAGAGGATGCCCGGGAGCAGTTTTAACGTTAAGCAGGGTTACCGACACATTAAAAAGCCTCTTCTCATATTTACCCAGGGCTTTGCGCACACTCCCCTGAACATCCGAGCGATTGGCGGTATAAAAATCGGAGAACTCCCTGTCCCACAGCTCACAACCGAACTCAGGATCGAAGGGGATGGATCCCGGACGGGTGCTCAGGATCAAGCCGATAAAATTAGAGATTGAATTGTGAAGGCCGGTCTTCTTAAAATGCCCTTTCCGGAGAGTTAATGGTAAAGTTAAATATTTCATCGGCATCCTTAATTAAGATTGATCATACCACCTTTCACATTAACCTGGGCACTGCCCTTTATATCATTATTCGCGCCGGCCTCCGACTTGATATTGGCTTTGGCCTTTACCTCGATATTGGCTCCCTCCAGCTTTATGTCCGAGCCGGCCTTCATGGTAATTCCCTTATCTGCTTCCACATTCAGGTTGGTTCCGGTCACTGAAATATCACCCTGGGTGGATATGGATATGGAGGGACCGGAGAGATCCATAACTATCTGATTCTTCCCATCCTTCTGGGAGATAACCAGCTGTTCATTCCCATCCCTGTCGTTGAATAGTATCTTGTTGCCGCTCCGGGTCATAAACATCTTAACATCATTCTCGCCGGAGATGGCCTCCTTCATAGGCGCATTTTCCTTGTTGTAGAGGCACCCCAGCACCACCGGATAATTACTGTCCCCGTGTTCGAAGCCTATCAACACTTCATCATCCAGCTCGGGCAGACAATACCAGCCCCGGTCCTTTCCGGCATGCGGAACCGCCACCCTCACCCATACAGTCTGCTCCGAATCCAGCCAGGGATAACTCACCTTTATTCTCCCCATCTCCTCCGGATCATTCAGGTCCACCACCCTGGCCAGCTGCAGCCCGCTTACCTTCTTCTCCTTGATCTCCCTGACCGCATCACTGCTGGCAACGGTGGTAATGGGCTTCTCCTCAACCTCCAGGTCCTTCTCCACCCTCCTCCCGGCGGGATAGGCGATATCCAGGGGGGAACAGATGAATATGTTGTGATACTTGCCGCTGTCATCGAATATATGCCTGACTCCCTTGATCCAGTATTGACCGTCCAGAGCCATCATTCCACTGATTTCAGCGGCAGCTCCTACAACAATACCAGGCACTATGGACTGCCCGGTACACCGGATCATGGAACCCATGGCCCGCCCCCTCTCATTTTCAAGTCTCTTGTCCAGGGCCTGGGCATCCTCCACCTCTTTGGGAGAAGATGAAATACTGGAATCCTTGAATATCTTCCGGGAAGCTTCGGGGGAAATCCTGGATATATCAGACAGGGAAGCCTGCTGGGAGATGGATTTGCTGTCCTGGGAATAGGTCTTCTTCTGCTGGTAATTATATACTTCCGATTTAAACTCTACCGGAGCGGTTCCCAGATCTATCTTGAAAACACCCAGATTCTCACGCCAATTAAGATTAACCGGATCGAAGTTTCCGGCCGAGGTCAGGTTGAAATTCTTCCCGTTGTAGTAGGCGAACTTGCCCGAACTGCCGGCCAGCCGCATGATATAATCATAGTCGGTTTCCCGGTACTGAGTGTTGAACTTAAGGTTCCCCCCGGTCGACTCGATATTACCTACCGTGATGGGATATTTACTCACCAGTGATGAGACGATATCCCCCACCGTAGTATCGTAATAATGTGCATCCCTGGCTATCCCATCCATGGCTATGGTGGGCGAGGCAGCTTGCAGCAGCACTACATTGAGCCCGTCGATACTGTTTTCCAGCTGAACATCGGTCACCACTCCTATGAACTCCAGCTCTGATTTCTCCTCCACCAACCCCCCGGTGGCCTTCAGGTTGAGAGAAAGGCTGCTGCCCAGGAATTTGGTATAATCTCCCGGATCGGTAAAATCCTTTTCAGCATCCTTCCTGCCTACCTGCTGTATACGGATGGTAAGCTGATGATGATTGTCGATGAACTGATCCAGCTGGATTCCGGAGATGTTGAACTTTATCTCCTTATTATCGATCCGGACTACACATTCGGCCGGTGTCTCCAGTACTGCCATATTTCACCTCCCCTACAAATTCCGCCAGGTCCGATTTTCATGGTGGCTGAATTTCAGACCTGACGGAAGGTTAATTGTTCCCTGCTTAACCTGACTCAACCCCGTTAAAGGCAGTCGCTGCTATTCCCAGAGGTTGTCGATCTGAGCATCCCCTATGGTCAGCAGCTTGCATGAGATTTCGAAATATTCCCACATCTGTTCATCGGGGCGTTCCTTGGTGTGGGGGACATGCTCTTCATACTTGGTGATAAACCCGCTTTCCCAGGTTAGATCCTTCATCATCTTGTTGTCCGGAGTCATGAAAGTCACTTTGCCCTTCTTCCAATTCGGCTCCGATGAATCCATGGCCCAGCGTGCGATATCGGTGCTTCCCTCCGACTCCCTCTTGATTTTTATCAATCCACCATGAGCTCTGTCGGAGGGCCGTCCAGTCTCATCCTTGGCGGTGTAGAGTTCGTATGAAACCTCGTATACGTTCTTATACACCACCCCGTCAATTTCCAGGGTAGGTCTTCTGGCCATTTCTATTTCTCCTTTCTTTTACCTGTACCCGGGTCCAGCTTACTACTTGTCCTTTACATTGGTGTGGTCATCCTCGTTCCAGGCCTCAAACTCGATGTTGAAACTCCTGGCGGGATACTTGGGATTAAGAGCTACCTTTATATCCACCTCCTGCTTTTTGCGCATCTCCTCATCGGCGAATATCTCCACCTTGTAATCCTCCAGGATGCTGTCATCTCCCGAGATGGCCTTCATGAATTCATCGATATCCCGCCTGAGGGTATCTATAAATTTCTGGTCTATCACCGAGAAGGTCTGCTTGTTGAGGTAGTTGCGAAGAGTCTTGTATACATAATCGTAGGTTCTGCGGATGGAATAGACATTGAAGGTTTCCTTGGTGGAGAGGGTGGATGAACCCATGGCCACCACCGACCCCTCGAAGTTCACCATGGTGTTGATTCCCTTCTCGCTTATCTTGCTGGCATCCACCTGGTTGGCCCTGAAGCGGATGTACTTCGAATCGGCAATCTTGCCGTACTTGAATCCGGCCGAAGGCTGTTGCATGCCGGCGTTGACATCCCCCTGGTAGATCTTGCCGGCCACCGCCGCCGCCGGGGACACCCATATGTCCTCATCCTCGTACTGATTGCCCTCCCTGGCCATAATGTAGTTGGTGAAAAGGGAGACATACTGTTTGAAGTCATCTATACCGGTGATGCTCTCATAGGCCGGATCCTCCAGCATATCCATCACCTCTTCGAACTCTTCCAGGTTGGGCAGGTCGGTCATTACGTGGAGCTTGTTGGGTTTTCCCAGTTGACGGGCGATGGTGTCGATGTTCTCCACCGATCCGGCCCATCCGGGCATCACCGCCAGGGAAAAGCAATCCTTTATGGACCATTCCCGGTAGAGGTCAGATACCGCTTTGGCCAGCTGTTCGAACTTCTCCTTGTCATCCGGGTCCATCAACTCCTCCGCACTGACATTGGCAAACCAGGCGTTAACCTTTTCGTCCGGTTCCAGCTGGGCATTGGCAAAGAACTTATCTATGGTGCGGTAGGTCTCTTCGATATCCCTGCTGCCCCGGTGCACCCGTTTCATGTTCTTTTCCAGATTGGCCTCCAGCCTGGTCATGGTTTCGTTGATACTCTTGCGGATGGCATCAGGATCGTTAGATTCCGCCAATGCCTCCACCCACAATCTTAACCGGTCCGCCAGGAGTTTCCTCTGTTTGGCAAAGCTGTCCTTGGTGAGGAATTCCTTCCTCTGGAAATCCTTCTTGGGGTCGAGCCATTCCACCCCCCTGACCAGGTCGCCGTCAACGGTCTTGAAGGAAGGAAGCAGCTTGGCAAGGTCCTTGAATTTGCCGAATTTTTCATCTAAAAGCTCGGCGAATTCCTCATCCGAGATCACTTCCCCGGCGGGAGCGGCAGGCTTAGCCTCCGCTGTCTTCTCTTCCTGGGGCTGCATTTCTTTTTCTTCTTCATCCATTTATATCACCTCGCTTTTTATTCGGACAGTAAATCTATATAGTAATTCATCGCCTTAACAAGTGCTTCCCTCTTGTCCTCGTCGGCAAGTACCTTCTTAAGGGCATTATTCTTCTTCAGCTGCTTGTCCAGATCGGCCAGCATCTCTTTCCGGTAATAAACTTCAGCAAGGTACTCGTTTTTCTCGATAAGTTCCTTGGAGGTAAAATCCTTCATCTTCTCTATCTTGAAGTTGGCATTTACCGGCTCTCCTTCGGTGCTTTCAAGCTCGCACTCGAAAGAGGGACGGAACTTTTCGAAAACTTCCTTCAGGTTGCTACAACGTACCGGATCCGGCTGGGCATCCTCGTCGTTGTTGAGTTTGGCCATGTAGAGAAGCTTGTTGGATGGGAGAAGTTCCACCGGAATGGAATCATCCCTCTTCTCCCGTTCCGAAGCTCCCAGTGAAAATTTTGCCATTGATTCCTCCTTTTTTACACTTCTCCGTTAACTACTTTCTAACACAGAAAATACATAGTCGTCATCCTTCACATCGATCTGCACCTTGTCTCCCGGTTTCACATTTCCGGTAATTATATCCACCGAAAGTTTGTTGATAATCTGTTTCTCTATGATCCTCTGTATGGGCCTGGCTCCCAGTTCGGGGGTGTATCCCTCCCTGGCCAGCTTGCCGGCAGCTTCCTCCGACAGCGAGGCATCAATGTTCAGATCCTCCAGAAGGGACAGCAACTGCCTGAATTCAAGAGTAACTATCTTGCGAACCTGTTCCTGGGAGAAGGAATGGTAGATTACGATCTCATTCAACCGGTTCAGCAGCTCCGGCCTGAACTTGCTGAACAGGAAATTTCTGACCTCCTCCATATCCATCTCCTCCCCCGCCCTGTCGGCCTCCAGGATTCTATCAGCCCCGTAGTTGGAAGTCAATACCACTATGGTATTGGAAAAATCGACCGTTCTTCCCTGCCCGTCGGTCAATCTTCCGTCATCCATAAGCTGGAGCAGTATATTGAACACATCCGGATGAGCCTTCTCCACCTCATCCATCAGAACTATAGAGAAGGGCTTCTTGCGAACCGCTTCGGTCAGAACTCCACCCGATTCATATCCCACATATCCGGGGGGCGCTCCTATCAGCTTGGCCACCGAATGGGTCTCCATGAACTCGGACATGTCGATCCTTACTATAGCGTCCTTATCGTCGAAGAGAAAATCGGCCAGCAGCTTGGGCAGGTATGTCTTCCCCGTGCCGGTGGGGCCCAGGAATAGAAATGAACCCACCGGACGGTAGGGCAGTTTCAACCCCGCCCTGGACTTCCTGATGGCATTGCAGACCACCTTCACCGCCTCATCCTGGCCGATGATCTGTTTGGACAGGTAGTCCTCCATATTGAGCAGGCGGTCCTTCTCGGCGGTCATCATCCGGGAGACCGGAATCCCGGTGCGGCGGGCTATCACCGCTCCGATATCGCTGTCGTAGACCCTGGCCTCCAGCCCCTCCACCACATCTTTCAGCTGTTCGAACAGCTCCTTCTTGCCGGAGATAAGCTGCTCGAGATCCTCGCTCTTTACCTTTTCGAATTCCAGGCTGCTCTCAAACTCACGGTCCAGCCGGTGTCCCCAGAACTTCTGCAGGGTATCCAGATCCTTGATCAGTATGTTGTAGGCATCCTCCAGCTGATCGGTCTTCTTCTCCAGATATTCCTTCACCTTTTTGAACTGTTCCTCCAGCGCCTCTATCTTTTCTGTGGCCATCTCCTTCTTGACCGAGAATTCAGATCCCGCTTCGTCTATCACATCCAGCGCTACATCGGGAAGATTCCTCTCGGAAAGGTACCTCTGGGAAAGCTTGACCGAAGCCGCCCTGGCTTCACCGGTATAGACAACATTATGGTGCTCCTGATACTTGTCCGCCACCCCATCCACAATCAGGGCTGCCTCATCGAAGTCGGGTTCATCTATGGAGACCTTCTCAAAGCGCCTGACCAGGGCCTTGTCCTTCTCCAGATACTTGGTGTATTCCTCTTCGGTGGTGGCTCCTATCAGCCTCAGCTGTCCCCTGGCCAGAGCCGGTTTGAGCAGATTTGCCGCATCCATTCCGCCACCCGACCCGGCACCGCATATGGTATGAATTTCGTCTATGAAAAGAATAATGGTACCGGCTGACTTAACCACCTCGCCGATCAGGGATTTGAACCGCTCTTCGAACTCCCCCTTGTACTTTGCACCGGCTATGATTGCTCCCATATCCACCTCCATCACCTTTACCCCCCGCAGCGTTTTTGGCACCCTCTCCTCCACCACCGCCCGGGCAAATCCCTCCACTATGGCGGATTTGCCAACCCCTGCGCCGCCGGTCAATACCGGGGAGTTCTTCCTCCGGCGCAACAGTATCTGAATGGTCTGCTGAAGCTCATTCTCCCTCCCTATCATGGGATCGAACTGTCCACCCGCTGCCATACCGGTCATATCGGTGGTATAACGCAGTGTCCCCGACACCTTCCCCGGCTTTGTCTCTCCACCCTCTCCCTCCTTCTTTCCCCCCTCCTCTCCGGAAACGGTAAGTTCCTCCAGAGCCTTATTCTCTGCTATGGCCCGGTATATATCCTCCTTGGTGAACTCCATCTTGTCCCTGACGTAACCGGACAGGGCGGAACGGGGATCGAATATGGCAATAAATATATGCTCCGGTTCCACCAGGGGATCATAAAGCCTGGCCTTCTCGTCCAGAGCATTGTTCAGAACCGTCTGAACAGCCGGGGATATGGGAACCTTCTCGCGCCCGGTGGTCTTGGCGGGCTGATCCTTCAGATATATTTCCACCATCGATTCCACGAAGGAGGCGGATTTCTCCAGCTGATTCAGTATGGATTCAACCTCTGAACTCTCCTGGCGGACCACCGCCATCAGCAGATGCTCCACATCTATCTCGGCATGTTTGAAACTCGCCGCTATCTCCCGGGCATTCTTCAGTGCCGCACGGGCATCGTAAGAGTAACTCGCTATATCCATAGACCTGGATTGCCCCTTGTTAATTGAAAAGTCAGTTGTATTACAGGATGGTAATATTCACCAGCCTCATTCCCGAGATTATTTTGCATCTCAAGAAATGTCAAGAGTTAAAATCGAATGGAGTTTCCCCGATTTTCGAAGAAAATACACATAAACACCACTTCCTCATACCAATTATTAGCAACTGATTGATGGAAATGAGATTAATCAATTACTGACCTGATTTTTGGGGAAAGTCCCGTTAAAATCACCCGGAGGCTTCCCGATATTTTCTCTATCCGTATGATTCCGGTGCCCGGTGTTCCTGAGCCCTCACCTCCGGTGCTGCCGGGGCGGATCATTTCCCTGAATGACTGCCGCCCGGAGATACTATGAGCCCGGGAAACTGTCTGAGTTGCGGTAGGTTACGCTGTCTGCGCGAACCTCCAGATCATCGGCATAGTCGATATCTTCCAGTTTCAGGTTCTCGAAAGTAGCGCCGGTGATATAAAGAAATGCCTCTATCCTGCATTTTCTGATCTGCATGCCGGTTATGACCGCCTCGGTAAGATTGAACCCATGCAGCCGGCTGTCTGTTATTTTATTTACTCCCATATACTCCGATTCGGCTCCATCCAGGTATTCTACCTGCGAATCCGATATGTTCATATTCTCCATCATGGACTTATAGAACATCGGTTCCGATATCAAACTGCACCCGGAGATGGCAAGCCCCCTGCACTCCACCTCGGAAAGGCTCAGATAATTGAACTCGCCGCAGTCTCTCAGCTCCAGGTTCTCTATGGTGGAGTTGCTGAAGGATATGCCCTGGCTTCCGCATTCGACCAGGATCAACTCTCTGGAGGTTACATCGTCGAAGCTGCAGTGATCCACATTCAGGCTGTTCATCTCCACATTATCGAGCTGGCTGCCGGAGAAGGAACACTCCTCCAGCTTCCCCCCCCGAAAAAGGGTGTTCCTGAAAAAGGCGGAGTGAAATGAGCTGTTGTGCAGATGGCAATCCTCGAAACGGGCCGACTGGAATCTGGCTGCTTCAAAGAATCCTGTCTCATCCCGGTGATTCCTGAAGGTGCAGCCCCGGAAGGTGGTGCTGTCCATCTTTGCTTCTACGGTACTACATCCGACGAATTCACAATCGGAGAACTGCGAGCCTTCCAAACGGGTCTGGCTAAGATCACATGATTCGAACCTGACCTTTTCCATCACCGCCCCGGAGAAATCGGCATTGGTGCAGTCGGCATCCTTCAGCACGGTATTGCGGAGCTCACAGCCGGCAAGGCTGATATTCTTCAACCCCACATTTTCCCAGGTGGAATCGAACAGCTTTATCCCATCCAGGGTCTCACCGGAAAACTGAATATCCTTAAGATCCCAACCCATCATACCGTGGGTACGGTTGAACTCCTCCATATCGGAGAGGAGCTTCTTCTTTTCCTCACTCAATTCCGTTCTGCTCATACATCCAACCTCCCAGGAAAGGACTGCAGCTGTTGCCACAACCAGACACAGCATTCTCCTATTTATACTTATCATGTTTCTTTCTCCACCCCAGGTCCGGGATCTCCGCCTTCTTCCTCGACCTTTTCAGAATGTATCTCTTGGTGCTGCCACTCTTCTTACGGCTGATCTGAATGGGAAAGGTCCAGTAGCTGCTGAAATCGTACTGATCCAGCACCGTTCCGGGGGCCTTCTCGAACTTGACCGCCAGAAAATTCCCCTCCTGCTTTCTGGCGGTGATCTTCCTGAAGTAGTACCGGTCGGTCCTGCTGATAATGTTCCAGCGGTTGGAATCGCGGTCGTAGCCAAGCTGTATCTTGACCCACCCGCTGCTTTTGCTCACATATGTATATATCACTATGTCTTTTACCCACACCTTGTTCTTCTCCAATATCCACTCCGGTATCATCCTCCACCAGAACCTGAAGTTGTACTCCACATCGTCGAGCTGTTCGAAGGCGATCTCCACCTTCTCCGAAGAGAACTCCCTTATCACCGGTTTTTCCATAATGTCCATATAGTCCAGTGAAACCACGAAGCGGGGCTTGACACCGCTCTTCACACATGCGATCCGGTCAATAGATCCATCCCCG
The DNA here is from genome assembly GCA_964613215.1 of uncultured bacterium. Lineage (GTDB taxonomy): Bacteria > Krumholzibacteriota > Krumholzibacteriia > Krumholzibacteriales > CAZTHK01 > CAZTHK01. The sequence continues at coordinate 143,449 of CAZTHK010000006.1, forward strand.
TTGAAGGTTACCTTGGATCCGGAGGGGCTGTCACTGCCCCACTGAACAAACTCGCCCCACATGTTGTAGCGGGGAATGGAACCTCCCGAATCCGACACTATCACCGCCGGCTCCAGCGGCCTGTCACTCTTCTTGAGCTGGTCGAACTGGTAAAAATCGGTGGCATAGGTTTTTACCGAATTATCCCCCTTGTAATCAACCCTCAGTATGGAATAGATCCCCTTGCGGTGGGAATGGCCGGTAAGAACACACTGGATACTCTTGCCCCTGTCCTTGCCCAGGTACTTCTCATACATCGGCTTGCGGTTGGTCTGGAAGGTTCCCATATCCCACTTGTTGGCATTCCACCCGATGTCGAACTCAACATCCCCCTCCGCAGTATGGCTGAATGGTATCTCCTCCCGGTAGCTGACGAAGGTGAAGTGCGAAAACAGAATCGATTTCTTCCCGTAAGATACTACCTTCTTAACCAGTTCCAGCTGCCTGTCTGTAAGTGCATCCACAGAGCGGGGTAGATGGCCGGTACTTCCCTGGGCCCGGTCGGTCAGGCCGGCGATTACATCCTCGTCATTACCCCAGCCCAGCCCGATCACAGTCTGGCGGGGGAGGCAGAATGCAAAATCGGAGAAGGGAGTGAATACGTTGTAAAAATACTTGAACTCGCTCTTCTTGAATAAGCTGGAGGTGGTCCCCAGGGTCTCCTCCTTGATCTCCCTGTAGGTATCACCGAAAGCCAGGATGGCCTCATACATGGTAAGATTGTGATCGGCGGGGATACCTTCGTTGGCCCGGAAGGAGGTATCGAAACCGACTGCCCTGATGCGGGGAGAGATGCCGTATGGTTCACGGTAACAGTCATGGTTACCGCTCACCACGAATACAGGCTTATGATATCTCCGGCAGAAGTCCACTATCAGGGAGTACACCGATATGCCGTCCACGAACTTCTGATATCTATCCTTGAATTTCCCCTTCAGGGTCATCCTGTCCCACATCTCCCTGATGGTGGGCTGGTATTTCTCGAAGTCTTCCATCTCCCCCGGATAGAAGTTTCTGATGTAATCTATCAGATCACCCGATATCAGGATGATATGAATATCCGGGTCGTCCCCCATCTTACCCAGCAGTTCCTTCAGGTTGCGGGAACATATATTGACCATGGAGCCTATCTCCCCCGAGACATCCAGGTCCCTCTCCTCCAGTTTGCCCTCCTCATTCTTCTCCTGGTATTCGATCACCCTGGCCCTGCTCTTGGAGAGAAAATTCTGGCGGGCGCTGAGATGAATATCTCCCAGATGTCCTATTCCGGCGCAGCCCAGCACGGGGTAATAGAATATGGGATGGTAGGACTGGACCGGCTCCAGCTTATTCACAGAGGTGGGTTCGATATCCTTTGCCCCTACCTTGAAACCGTAGCACCCCTTCTCTTCGATCTTCGGCCCGCTCATCTCTTTGGCCACATCCTGGATGATAAGATCGTGCAGTTCATTGGCGTAACATTTCCCCATCACGGTATGATTGAGAGTGCGGGGTCTGGGAGCGGTATCGAAATCGGGATCGACCGCCTGGGTCTGATACCTGCTGTCGGCGGTGTATATCCAGAAGGCGTTGTATACTCCCTGATACTTCATCATGTTATTCTGGATCCGGACATTGCAGATCTTCTTAAAACCCTGTCTGGTGAGAACCTTTCTGGCCCGCTTATCCACCAGCCCAACGAATTTCTGCTCCACCCCGTATATCTTCTTTCCCAGATCGAACCTGCCCAGAATCTCAATGAACTTCTCCGGATCCTTCTTGAACAGCGGTTCATCCACATAGCTCTTGGAGGGGTCCAGGCCGGGCGTGATCTTGAGCTGCCAGTTGATATCGTGAACGGTAAGGGGCTTCTTCTCCTCCTCCAGAAGGAGCAGATAGATGTAATCACTCCCGGTAACCACCGCCGGGGTCATAAGGGAGGGATAAAGTATCAGGGCCTTTCTTATCCTCAGAATCATCCCCTTGTTCCCGGAGCGGAATACTCCCTCTCTGTTACCACTGTGGTCTGGCAATTACTTCTCCTCCTCTTTTATCTCCACGTAGTAACGGCCCGGCAGGGTCTTCTTCTCCACTATCCTGCCCTGGTCATCGAATTCTCCCTTTCTGGTGCTCCCGTCGGGGAGGTGCAGTACATACTTCTCCCTGCCGGTGAAATTGAGCAGCTGCAGCTCGATCCAGTCTTCGAACCGGAGAAGGCCGGACTCCTGTTTGGTTCCGTACCTGAAATTATTTATCTCTATTATAAAAAAGTACTCCGGGGGATTATACTTCCCCCCGAATTTCTTCATCTCTTCCCGGGTGGGGATCTCATCGATATCCCTGTAAAACTCGAATTCCCACTCCACCTCGACGGCGGAGTTCCTGACTATGGCCGGAAGCTCGGTTATCCGGTCGTGGGCGCCATCCCGGTCGTACTCATAGATAATTACCTTTGCTTCGGTACCCGGCTGGACCTTCTTTACCTCCGCACGGAGGGTAAGTATATCTCCCCTCCCTGCCGTTTTGGAACTCCACTTCATCTTCCTGACCACCGGCCTGGGGAAGACAGGGATGTGATTGGATTCTCCCTTGAGTCCGTTTTTAGAGAGATTTGCCTCGAAGAATATCCGGTCGCCAGGTTCGGTATCTTCCGGTATGCTGAACTTGCCGGTGAACTTATTTGCTCTCATCTTTCCCTTGATTTTACCCAGCTTTTTCCCCTTCTCGCTTTTGCCGGTAACCTTCACCGGGGCTCCGTTGCCCACGAATGCGGTCCTCACCTCGAAACCGGCCTGGCACCCGGCGCGGGCGGAACCACTCTTCCAGGCGGAGTAAACCAGCGAGGATTTCAGCTTAATCTTATTCTCCGAATCGGTCGATTTTTTGTGTTTCAGTTCCCCCATAATCCCACCGTTTAATCCTGATAGGTCCCGGGAAGAAGCCTCTCCACCACCGCCCTGACCTGGGAGTTCAGCATCTGGTAGGATTTCCGGTTGAACCGGACGCTGAACATGAACCCCATATCTCCCCATATTACAAATATGTACTTGTTTATCTCCACAATCTCTCCGGTTGGAATCCACTTGTATACGAATTCATATGCCGGATTTCCCTCCTCCAGGGTGACCTCTTCATCTTTGAGAACCTCGATCCCCTGCATATTTTCGACTATGGGGTCGATCTTCTCCCTGGCATAGGCCCCGATGTCCTGATGCTGTAGAAAGCGGTCCACATTCAGACGGATCTCGTGACTTAAACCGTCGATCTCAGGGCCTCTGAAATAGTATGAGGTCAGATCCTGCCACTCTCCTGGAAGTGCAATGTTAAAATCGATCTCACTCATGACAAACCATCCCTATAAAGGTATATCCCCGCCGGTGTCGGCGTCTATCGATATAATCCGGTTGGTAGCATCTTCATCCTGAGAGGGTCTTATCAGGGCATTCCACATTGTCACCCAGGTAACCCCCCCGTCGGAGGTATGCTCCATCAGCTCCAGCTCCAGAATCTCACCCTCTGGGTATCTTTCCATAACAGCCTTTCTGGCTTCTTCCTCCCCTATCTTCGGCGGTACATAACGGATATGTCTCAGGTCGGAGTAATTGAAGTTGTGTATCTGACCAGATTCCACGTCTATGGCCACCGATATCCAGTTCTGGAATATGGAGTGTTCCCCCCGGCCCGGTTTTTCCAGGTACTCCTCCTTCCAGTAAGGTTCCTCCATATAGGAATCTGTCTGCCGGAAGTTCCGCCGGCCGAATTCGGGAACATGCCTCCCCAGAAATTCCCTGATCATTTCACCCGCTTCATCCACCTTCAGCCGGGGTGGAGCATTGAAGGTAACCAGATTCCCCCGGGCAGCGCTTAGCCAGAATTCCCCGTAGGGAGATTCGAACATGAACAGATCCCCCAGATTGGGATGCTGGGTTACTCCGGTATACTCCAGCTTCCTGACTACAGTCTCCTTGGAATGCCGGCATCCCTCTCTGGCCAGAAAATCATAGATCCTGTCCCGTGCCTCCTCCCTGCTGATGGTTCTGCCCCGGCCGGAGCCCTGGTCATGGTTGCTCATAAACCCACCTCCTCATAACAGTCATAATATCCGAATCATATATTGCCGGCACTATAAATCCTCCCTAAAGATCAGCCAGCGAGACGGCACCATACCTGGCGGGATGAATGGTGGTCTCCTTGCTTATCCCGTCCCTGGTATAGATGCTGAACCTGACCTCATAGCGCAGGCGCTGGTCCAGGCTGTTCAGTGTGTTGGCGGCAGCCCTGTTAACACCCTGACCGGCAGCCAGATTATTCCAGAAGATCCTGGCCCACTTCTTCGCCGTAGTCACACCCACACTGTGAATAAAACCCATGGTGATATCCGCCCCCTTGTGACGCGTGGCGTCTGCCATGTTCCTGGGCAGCGAAGAGTTGGAACGCACATTCCCCAGGCCCAGTTCCTTGAGTGTATTGTCATCCGGTTTTCCGGTTACCTCCAGCTGAGGGTGGTCGCGCTGGTAATTCCTCAGCGCCTTCTCTGTCTGGTCGGTCATCAGCCCCTTCTCATCGATCTTTTTGACAGAGTAGCTGGTAAGCCTCTTCTGAATTTCCCGGACCAGATCCTTCTTGTCCATCTTCTCTTCGGACAGTCCGAACCACATCAGGGTCATGGCGTTCCTGGTACCGTCAGCGGGCTCGAGGCTGTTAGCCGATTGAAACTTCTTCAGTGCGGCAGTGGTTTTCTTCCCATGTTTCCCATCGATCCCCCTGGGATCGAAGCCCTTCAGCCTCCACTGCAGCATGGCTATCTCGTTACCCGCCCGGCAGCCGTTGAAAACAGCCATGAACATATCCTTGAAACACCCCGCCGGCTCCGCCTGAAAGCAGGCATTGGGGGGAGGATACTTCTTTGCCGTCCCGTAGAGATGAATGAGAGTCTGCTTCTTCTTATCGAACTTGCCCCCCTCCACCGAATAGAGAGCCATGGCAAAGGGTCCGGAATGCCCGATGTGATAGCTCAGCGCCGCCACCTTCATATCCTGTATGGCCCCGGCAGCCTGCCTGTCCAGGTAGGAGGTGGGATCGAATCCCGAACCATCCTTGAGTTTTTTGACCTTCTTCTCCACATGGGCCACGGACTTTTTTGAGGACTCATCCGATCCACCCTTTTTATAGTGTATTCCATACAGATAAGCCTCCGGCTCGGCCACCTTCAGGGCCGTCTTGTCCTTTTTCGACCAGGCGGAGGTTTTCCCCTCCAGCACCACCCGGTACTCTCCCCCGATAAGCAGCCTGAGATGGTCTGTGGAATCACGGCCATCCCACCTGACGGTGTACCGGCCGGGCTCATACCACTGATCAATTATAATATGAGCAACCCGGGGGGGAGTAAATGTCTTGCTCTTATACTGCCGGTAAAAATTATCATGTATCCTGGAGGACTTATATTCTACCCACATGTTTATCTTCTGCTTCAATCCACTCACCTTGAACTCTATCTGCAGGTGATCATCATTAAGGTCCTGCACTTTCAGGCTTGCCATCTCCTTGCCGCCCTGGTATTCGGTGCCCAGGCCATCCTTTACGGCCAGTATCTTCACCCCCACCTTTTCGGTGATATACTTTGTCTTTTTCCCGGGAGTGAGGGGGCTTCCCATGCTTACTCGACCTCTGTTATGGCGGGGTGATTGGGGAACTCTACCTCATGGGTGGCGGGGGGGCAATTCTCCTCCCTGGCGTGTCCGCTGCCGTCCAGGGTGCCCTCCCTGATCTCACCGTTGGAGAACCGGACGATGTAGGGCTCGTCCTTGACGGGTTTGCCCTCCTTGTCCTTGAGCTCTATCTCTACGTAATCCTTGTAGGTAAGCATTCCTGAGCGGGATCTTACTCCATCGATATCCACCACGAAGTAAAACTGGGGAGAGGAGTACTTTCTCTCTTCTGAACCCTCTTGCTCTTCATACGGATATTCGAAAACCCACTCTGCATCCACACTGTCCCCTGATGTCTTTTTCCCCCGGATGGCTTCGATCTTCCTGTCAGCCCGGTCTATGTCCTTCATCCATATCTCTATTTCCGCACCGGTGCCATCCTCGAATCCGGCTGTTTCTATCTCCAGGGCTACCTTCTCTCCACTCTCAGCTTCTTCCTTCTCCCATCCCGCCTTTGTTATGGCTCTGAGCTTGATCTCATGGTTCCCCTCAGGCACTCCCTGCCTCTTTATCTCCCCGGTCAGGGTCCCGCCCGACTCATTCCCATCGGGAGATTTAATCCTGTAATCCACCCCGGATATGGGCTTTCCCGCTTTGTCTTCATATCTGGCGTGGATATAGTGCCCCTCCTTCTTCTCCTGCCCCCTGGCTTCAGCCTCCGCCTCCTTTTCTCCACCGCCGCTTCCTCCTCCACCGCCGCTTCCTCCATTGCCAATCATCACAGTGGGGCTGCCCATCATTATCTTTGCCTTGTTGGTGGGTGGTTTCTGAAATGGCCCGCCCTGGGGTATGTGAGGAGGCATATTGGAGGCGCTGCTGTTCATTATAGCTGCAGGCATCCCCATTATCTTCACCGATGAGGACAGCCCGCTGTCGATCATTCCGCTGAAGGGATGAGGAAGTGGTGTGGGAACCGGACCGCCGGGGGTGGGAATCATGATTATGTGGATGTCCACACCCACTATCTTATCCCCCTGCTTGGCGGCGGGCATGCTGTTTATAAATACTGTGCCGGCGGCCACTACGGTACCGCTGGGTAAATCCGCCGGATCGTTACAGGTCATCGCCGTATCGGTACATCTGGCAGCAGGTTTTCCCATATCTTTTCCCCGGCTAAGTTATATCCGGAATCCACTATACCGTCTAATTATACTCCAGTCAACCGGTCTGTAGGTATAAAAATCCTGCTTCCCCCGGCCCTCTGGCAAAGCAGGCAGAATCGTCGAAATCCGGTTTGGCTACAGGTTATGATACTCCGGCCGGAGCCGGAACTCAAGCCGGTAATTTTCCGGCCGGCCCCTTCCGGTCCGTCCGGTTACGGAGAAGGATGACCAGGCAGGTTATGCTGGCAAGGGCCACTATGTAGCCCGGTATCATACTGTAACGTGCTGCCTCTACAACTCTGCCGCCTGCCGCTGCCTCCGGTGAGTATGCAGTGCTTCTCCCCGCCATATACAAATGCAATCCCGCAACAATCCACAGAGCCGCATCCAATGACAGCACCGGAACAGCGGTATTTCCCGCCCAACCCCTGCCATTCCAGAGGCCTGCAGCTATGACAAGCTTCAGCAGCGGGATGAGCATCATAATTGCCAGTAAAATGGTGGTTACTATTCCGGCCCGGGGCATCCCCCCCATTATCCGGAGCGGATGAATGTATGAGACCCGGCTGCGGACTATCATCCAGACTGCGGTTATAGCAATTACCATGGATATGATTTTAAGTTTACTCATACCACCCTCTCCCATGCCGGAAGTAGCTGAGAATCCGGGTTAACCGGCTGGAAAAACATCGATGATCTTTAAAACAGGAACGCTGAGTTCCAAATAGAGACTATTATAATCTATGTTCCCTGTTCTCTTCTTCAGCTGATCCATACGCCACAGCATAGCCGATGTAGAAGATTATCAGGCCTGATACGATCCCCGGCGGCACTTAACTTCTCTACTCACAACCTATCGGTGGATCTTAAAGAAGTCAAGAGGATG